>NZ_JANINU010000024.1 GCF_024508875.1 Phenylobacterium sp. | reverse complement strand
TGGGTCGTGTAGCTGGCCTGCGGCAGGTACAGCGCCATCAGCCGGCCGTAGGGCGAGGCCAGGACCCGCTGGCGCAGCTCCTCCTTCACGACGTCGCGCTCGGACTTGAAGACCGCCTCATCGACCACGAGCGTGCTCATGCGGTCGGCCTCGGCCCAGACCAGGCGCTCGAGGTGGTTGGCCGGCACGACCTCGTAGTAGTCGGTGAAATCGTCGGCGGTGGAGGCGTTGTTGAAGCCGCCCACGTCCTCGGTCATGCGGTCGAAGGTCTCCGACGGCATGTTGCGGGTGGCCTTGAACATCAGGTGTTCGAAGAGGTGCGCGAAGCCCGAGCGGCCCTGCGGGTCGTCCTTGGAGCCCACGCCGTACCAGACCTGGACCGAGACGTTCGGCGTCGAGCGGTCCAGCGAGGCGTACACCTTGAGCCCGTTGGGCAGGGTGCGGGCCGTGAACTTGATCGGAGGGACCTCGGCCGCGTGGGCGGCGGCCGGAAGCGCGACGGGCGCGAGCGCCGTGGTGGCGAGGAGGACGGCGAGGCCGGCGGCGCGGAAACTAAGAAGCATGGAGCATCCCGATTGGGGGCAGGTTGGGGAATGTCTACCACCCAACCGGGACGCGGGAAGCTTACGAGGCTGTCATCTGGGAAGGGGAAAGTCCCAGCGGCCCCGGAAGCCCGTCTCTTAGGCCGCCTGCTGCTGGCCCCGGGCCATGGCGATCAGGGTGTCGAAGGCGGCGAAGGTGGGCACGTACGACGGCCGCGATTGCATGCGCGCGATCCACGCCTGGAGGTTGGGATAGGGCGAGAAGTCGTAGTCGACCAGCCGGCCGAGCAGCACGTACGACAGGCCGAGGTAGTCGGCGATCGAGATGCGGTCGCCGCAGAGGTAGGGCTGGTCGGCCAGCATGTGCTGGTCCAGGACCTTGAGCCAGCGGGGCGCGTGCTCCCGGCCGTACGCCTGCAGTTGCGCAAGTTGCTCAGCCGGCATGCCGTGCGGCACGCCCATGGCGGGGTAGCAGACCATCACGCAGAAATATTCGTGGAACTGAGTCGAGAACCACGAGATCGCCTCGTCCACCTTCACCTGGGCGTGCAGGTCCTCGGGATAGGCCGTCGAATGGGTGCGGATCGCGAGGTAGCGGAGGATCGCCGCCGACTCGCCCAGCTTAAGGTCGCCATCGACCAGGAAGGGCACGATGCCGTTGGGGTTGATGGCGAGGTAATCCGGGGCCTGCTGGCCGCCGGCCAGGAGGTCGACCTTCACGATCTCCACGTCCAGTCCCTGTTCGGCGATGAACATCAGGATCGGTCGCGACGTGGTCGAGATCGGATCGCAGTACAGCTTCATGACACACACCTGCTTGTTTTTCTTCGGTAACGGGAGCGGTTCGAGCCGCCCTCCGCCGGGGGGAGGTGGGAGATACGATCCAGCCTGACGTTTCGGCAATCTGCGCTCTTGCAGTCAGGCTCTGCACAACCGCAGAATAGTAGCATGTTCGACTGGAATGACCTGAAGGCGTTCCTGGCCGTGGCCCGCGGGGGCTCCACACTCGCGGCGTCGAGGGCCCTTGGCGTCAACCAGACCACCGTGGCGCGGCGGATCGAGAGCCTGGAACAGGCCCTGGGGTTCAAGCTGTTCGAGCGCGGCCAGACCGGCAGTCGCCTCACGGAGGCGGGGCAGAGCCTGATCGGGGAGGCCGAGAGCGTCGAGCGGGCGGCCATCCGCTTCGCCAACCATGCCGCCACGCAGATGCGCGGCGTCTCGGGCGCGCTGCGCTTCACCACCAACGAACTGGTGGCCAACACCATGGTGATCCCGGCCCTGGTGGAGTTCCGCAAGGTGCACCCCGACGTGCAGGTGGACCTGGTCATCACCGACCGGGCGCTGGACCTGGAGGCCGGCGAGGCGGACCTGGCGATCCGCACCACCAAGGCGCTGCCGGTGTCCGACCTGGTGGCCCGCAAGATCGGCGACCACGAGATGGCGCTGTACTGCAGCCGCGACTACGCCGCCCGCCGCGGCGTGCCCGACAGTCCGCAGAGCTTGAGCGACCACGACCTCATCGACGTGACGATGGAGATGGGCGAGATGCCCGGCGCCACGTGGATGATGCAGCATTCGGGCGGCAAGCCGCCGATCACCCGCTCGAACAGCATGGGTAGCCTGGTCTACGCGGTGAAGGCCGGGCTCGGGATCGGGGCGCTGCCCTGCACCATCGCCGACGCCGACCGCGACCTGGTGCGCTGCTCGGACCCGATCGAGGAGGGCCGCGCCAGCTCCTGGATCGTCACCCGCCGCGAGCTGAAGGACACGCCGCGGGTCCGCGCCTTCATCGACTTCATGGCGCCCTACCTGCAGCAGGAACTGCGCAAGTCCGAGGAGGCTAGCCGCCGCCGCCTCGCCGAGGACGCCGCCACCGTCGTGCCGTTCCCGACGAAGACCGGCTCGGCCGGCTAGGCTCAGGCCGCTAGGCCAGGTTTTCGGGAAAGACCTGTTCGACGATCACGCAGTCGCGCCAGACGTCGTCCAGCTTGCCGTGCGCCTTGTGCACGCCGATCTCCGCGAAGCCGGACCAGGCCATGAGGTTTCGGCTGGCCCGGTTCTCCGGAAATACGCGGGACAGCAGCTTCCACAGACCGGCCCGCCGCGACGCCTCGACCAGCGCCGCCATCGACCGACCGCGGCTCGGTCTCGAAGGCGTCCACCCGGTCCGCGATCCCCTGGTTGTAAATCTCGGCGATCGCCGCGGCGTCGCTGCGCATGGCCTCGCGGGCTTTCATCATCGGTGTTGACTCTACGGGTTTTCTAGAAATATAGAAAAGGCATCGAAAACGGAGCGACCGCCATGAAGCGCCTGCACCTGCACGTGAGCGTGCCCGACATCGCCCAGTCCATCCAGTTCTACGAGACGCTGTTCGGCGCCGGCCCGAGCGTCGTGAAGGACGACTACGCCAAGTGGATGCTGGACGACCCCTGCGTGAATTTCGCGATCTCCAGCCGGCCCGACCGGGCGGCCGGGGTCGATCACGTCGGGATCCAGGTCGAAAGCACCGGGGAACTGTCCGAACTCGCCGACCGGCTGAAGGCGGCGGGCGCCCAGACCTTCGACGAGGAAGCCACCACCTGCTGCTACGCGAAGTCGGACAAGAGCTGGGTGGCCGATCCGGCGGGCGTGCGGTGGGAGACCTTCTACACCTTCGGCGAAGCCACGACCTATGGCGAGAGCGACGCGCTGGCGGCCCTTGAGGCGAAGCAGGCGTCGTCTGGCGGATGCTGCGGCCCCGCCGTCGCCCCGACCCCGGCCGCGGCTCCGGCCGCGAGCTGCTGCGGATGATGGAGCGCGACGCCGCCATCGATGCGCTGGGGGCCCTGGCGCACCCCGGCCGCATCGAGGCGTTCCGGCTGCTTGTGCGCGCTGGGCCCGAGGGCATGGCCCAGGGCGAGGCCGCCCGCGTGCTGGGCGTGGCGGTCAGCACGCTGTCCACCAATCTCGGCATCCTGGCCGGCGCGGGCCTCGTCCGCGCGCGGCGCGAGGGGCGGTCGGTGATCTACACCGCCGCCTACGAGCGCATGCGGGATCTGCTGGGCTTCCTGATGGAGGACTGCTGCGCCGGCCGGCCCGAGATTTGCGGGTCGATGACCCCGCCGAGCGGCGCCGACTGCTGCGTGCTCGCCCCTGTTTCGTGAGGGTCCCATGAGCGATCGACCGCTGAACGTCCTGTTCCTTTGCACGGGCAACTCCGCCCGCTCGATCCTGGCCGAGGCGCTGCTGAACAACCTCGGCCGGGGCCGCTTCCGCGCCTATTCGGCGGGATCCTTTCCCACCGGCCGGGTGAATCCGCACACCTATCCGATCCTTCGCAGCCTGGGGTTCGAGCCCGACCAGTTCCGGTCGAAGTCGTGGGACGAGTTCGCCGCGCCGGACAGCCCGGCGCTCGATCTGATCTTCACGGTCTGCGACAACGCCGCGGGCGAGGTGTGCCCGATCTGGCCGGGCCAGCCGATCACCGCTCACTGGGGCGTGCCCGACCCGGCGGCGGCGACGGGCAGCGAGGCCGAGGTCTCCCTGGCGTTCGCCGAAGCCGCGCGTCTCCTGCGCAACCGGATCGAACTCCTGGTGGCGCTGCCGATGGAAAAGCTGGACCGACTGACGCTGCAGGCCCGCCTGCGCGAGATCGGGTCGATATGGGCGCCGGTCGCCTAGATGGCCGCGCCGACGACCGGGCTGGACCCGGCGCCCGAGCCATTCAGCCCCGGCCGTCGCCTCGTGGCCGAGGCGCTGGGGACGGCGCTGCTGCTCGCGGCGGTCGTCGGCTCGGGCATCATGGGGGAGCGGCTCTCCGGCGGCCTCGACGGCCTGGCGCTGCTGGGCAACACCCTTTCGACCGGAGCGGCGCTCGTCGTGCTGATCACGATCTTCGGCCCCATCTCCGGCGCCCACTTCAATCCCGTGGTGACCCTAGCTTTCGCCCTGCGCCGCGAACTGTCGTGGCCGTTGGCGGCGGCCTACCTCCTGACGCAGGTTCTCGCCGCCGTCGCCGGGGTCCTGGCCGCGCACGGCATGTTCGGCGAACCGCTGGTCCAGGTTTCCGCAAAGGTCCGGAACGGCCCGGCGCAGGTCTGGTCCGAGTTCGTGGCGACCTTCGGCCTGCTGGCGACCATCCTGGGGACCGTCCGCTTCCAGCCGGCCGTGACGCCGGCGGCGGTCGGCCTCTACATCACCGCCGCCTACTGGTTCACCGGCTCGACCTCGTTCGCCAACCCGGCTGTGACCATCGCCCGAAGCCTGTCCGACACCTTCGCCGGCATCGCGCCCGCCTCCGCGCCAGCGTTCATGGCGGCGCAGGTCGCGGGCGCGCTGGCGGCGACGGCGCTCTTTGGCTGGCTGCTCCGCAATCCGGGCGACGAGGTTACGCGGCCTCGGCGCTCGGCGTGAACACCTCGACGCGGCCGAACGCCTGCGGGTGGTGGGCTGGGACCGGGGCGCGCAGGTGGCGCTCGATTTCGATGCGGCTGGCCGCCTCGCGGTCGTAGCGCGCACGGAGTTCGGAGGCGCGTTCGACCACAGGCGGCGGCGCGCGTTCTTCCGGCGTCACCAGCAGGCCGATGGCGCGAAAGACGCCGCCAAGGTCGGTCCGGGCGAGCAGCAGCGAGAGCGGCGCCGAGAGGAACAGTCCAAGCGAGACCGGGCTGGTCCACCAGAAGATCGCCGGGTCCAGCAGCCAGGCGAGGCTGGCGGCGACGATGCCGATCGCCACATGGCCCCGGTGCGAGCGCCAGGCCTCGCGGCGCGACAGGCGGCCGGCGTCGCGCTGCTGGGCGTTCCAGCCGGAATCGCGGCCGATCAGCACCTCGAACACCGCCGCGCTCTGCATCAGCATCAGCACCGGCGCCACCAGGGCGCTGAGGATGATCTCGACGGCGATCCCCGCCCAGAGCCCCAGGGCGCGGCGCAGGCCGTCCGCCCGTCCCTCGCGCATCGCCAGCGCGCCGGCGAGCAACTTGGGCGCCACGAGCAGGCCCATGGTCACCGCGAACAGCCATACCGCGGTATGGCCGTGGATCCGCAGCGGCGCGCCGGACTGGCCGATCCAGGCGCTAGCGCCGAACGCGAGGAGCAGCAGCCACAGCGGCGAGGTCACGTAGCTCAGCACGCCGCGCGCCATATGCAGGCGGCTGACCCAATGCAGGCCGGCCGCGCCGATGACGCCCAGGTGCTGCAGGTTGCCCTGGCACCAGCGGCGGTCGCGGCGGGCCATGTCCACGATGGTCGGCGGCGCCTCCTCGTAACTGCCGGTCAGCGCCGTGGTCAGCCTCACCGCCCAGCCGCCCCGGCGCAACAGGGCGGCCTCCACGAAGTCGTGGCTCATGATGTGTCCGCCGAAGGGCCGGCGGCCCGGCAGATGGGGCAGGCCCGCGCATTCGGCGAAGGCGCGGACGCGGATGATGGCGTTGTGGCCCCAGTAGTTGCCCTCGGCGCCCGACCACCAGTCCTGCCCGGCGGCCAGCATGCCGCCGTAGGTGCGGGCCGCGAACTGCTGCAGTCGGGCGAACAGCGTCTCGGCGCCGACCAGCGTGGGTGAGGTCTGCAGCAGGCCCAGCTTGGGATCGGCGTCCATCTCGGCCGTCAGGCGCACGATGGTGTCGCCGGTCATCAGGCTGTCGGCGTCGAGCACGATCATCGACTCATAGGCGCCGCCGAAGCGCCGGACCCAGTCGGCGACGTTGCCGGCCTTGCGGTCGGTGTTGCGCGGCCGGCGGCGATAGAAGATGCGGGCGGCCTCGCCCAGGCGCGCGCGCAGCCGCAACAGGCCGACGACCTCGGCGCGGGCGATGGCCGGATCGCGCGTGTCGCTGAGCAGGAAGAGGTCGTAGAGCTCGGAGACGCCCCGGGCGATCAGGTCCTCGCGGATGGCCTGGACCGCGGCCAGCACGCGACCGGGATCCTCGTTGTAGGTCGGGAGCAGCAGCGCCGTCCGGGTCAGGATCACCGGCTGCGGGTCGGGCCTGCGCGGCCGTGCGGCGCGCCAGGCGACCAGGAAGCCGGCGACGGCGCTGACGAAGCCGAAGGCCGTCCAGGCGAACAGGCCGACGAAGAGGACGAAGGCTCCGACATCCAGCGGCGTGAACCCGCCCGCCGCCAGGAGGTCGGCCATGACCAGTCCCGCGCCGCCGGTCAGCGCCCCGATGGCGGCGAGCAGCGCCGCACGCCGGCCGCGCGTGTCCAACAGGGGCGCGAGCGGCCCCGGCGCGCCCCGCAGGTCCTGTTCGGGCATGGCGAGCGGCGCGGACGCCGGCATGGACTGGAAGAAGGGCTCTGCCGGCGCCGTTACGCGATCCATCGATACATCCAGGTCTCGGACACACTGTTCTGACCCCGCGCCAACGTCAGGCTGAGATCGCTGTTCGCCGCGGAGCCGGGATCGAACTCCAGACTGACACGGGCGCCGCCGATCGAGGCGTTCGGCTGCACCGTTTCCACACGGATGCTTCCCGCGGAGGCGCCTGCGCGGCTTTCGACGCCGTCGAACCCGCCTTCGGGCAGCCCCGCGAAGTCGACGAGGAAGCGCCGACGCCCCCCGGCGCTCGCGCCGCCGCGCCACGCAACGGCGCGAGCCAGTCGGCTGGCGGGTTCGGGCCGCGCGCCCCAGGTGAGGCGGTAGCGGAAGCGGTGCTCGCGGCGGGGCGCGAGCGGGGCGGTCGGCCGCCACAGGGCGACGATGTTGTCTTCGGCCTCGCTGCGCGCGCCCAGCTCCACCAGCCGCACGGCCCCGGACGGAAAGCCCTCCAGCGGCTGCACCCAGGCGCCGGGCCGCTCGTGGTAGTGGGCCTCCAGGTCCTGATAGGCCTCGAACGCGCGCTGCCGCTGCAGGAGGCCGAAGCCGCGCGCTGGGCCGGGGTCCAGATCGCGGACGCGGGTCTGCGGCGTATGGACCAGCGGCCGCCAGATGCGCTGGCCGCGTCCGTCGTCGGTGAGCAGGCCGTCGCTGTCGTGCACCTCGGGGCGGAAGTCGTCGAAGCGACGCGGCTGTTCGGAACCGAACAGGTACATGCTGGTCAGCGGCGCGAGGCCCACCGAAGTCAGCGGACGGCGCGGGAAGAGCGCGGCCGTGACGTCCATCGCCGTGGTCTCGCCCGGCGTCACCTCGAAGCGATAGGCGCCCGCCGCCGACGGACCGTCGAGAAGGGCGTGCAGGACGAGGCCGCGCGCGCCGGGAGCCGGTCGCTCGACCCAGAAGGCGCGGAAGGCGGGAAACTCCTCGCCCGGCTCGCCCGAGCCGATGGAAAGGCCGCGGGCGGACAGGCCGTAGCCGACCCCCTTCGCCACCGCCCGGAAATAGCTGGCGCCCAGGAAGGCGGCGACCTCGTCGAAGCGGTCGGGCGTGTTGATGGGCGCGTGAATACGAAAGCCCGCGAACCCCAGATCGGCCGGGAGGGGGCCGGGACGCTGCAAACCGTAGGTGAACAGGTCCTCGGAGAACGGGATCGGGCGGGCCGCGCCGTGCTGGACCTCGAACATCTGGACGGGATCGCGGAACAGACCGCCGCGATGGAACATCTGCAGCTGGAACGGCAGGCCCTCGGTCCGCCAGATGGCCCGGTCTGGACGGTAGCGCAGGTCGCGATAGGCGTCGTAGCCGAGGTTGGCGAGACCGGCCGGCAGCGGATGGTCCGGCGGGCGATAGGGTCCGGACGCCAACTGCCGCGCCCGGCCGCGCACGACCTCGCCCATCCCGCGGGCAGGCGCAAAGGCGGCCAAGGGCGTTGACGCCAGGGCCGTCGCGGCGCTGGCCGCACTCAATAGGTCCCGGCGACGCATGTCCCGCGTCGCCGCTGAATTCGGCGGCATTCGGCTTCCGCTAGTCTGGCCCCGTTGGAAGCCCATGCCGCAGGCCCGCGGCGAAAACTTGGCCTATGGCCAAGCCTCGCCCCAGCCGAGACGTCGGACTTGCGTGTGCAGTGTCTTGTCGCGCTTCGGGACGAAGCGCGGCTTTACGCCGTCGGTTCCGCAAAGCTTGAACTCAATGCCTGCTTTTCCTGTCTTCGGCCGCGCGAGGACCCGGCCCGTCGCGATTTCGGCGGCCACTTCCGGCCGGGCGGCCAGCAGGTAGGCGTATTTCTCGTCCTCGAACGGAGCCGCCGCGCCCTTGGCTAGGCGGTGGTCGCGCGAGCGGGGAAGGCGGACGCTGAAATGGCACCAGTCCGGCGCGACGAGCGGACACGCGCCGGCGTGCGGGCAGGGCGCGAGGATCTGCGCGCCCGCCTCGATCAGGGTCCCGCGCGCCGCGAGGATGCGGTCGTAGCCGGCCGGCGTGCCGGGCTCCACCAGCGCCAGAAGCCCCTCGCACGCCGCCCACAGGCGGCCCACGACGGCGGCCTGGGCGGCCGGCGCGATCTCGGCCAGGGCGTAGCTCGCCAGCACCAGTTCGGCCTTCGGGAGATCGCCGGCAAGGAGATCGCCGCGCCGCCGGTCGGCCCCGCGCAAGACCTTCGCGCCTTCGTCCGCCAACCGTCCGGCCATCTCCAGGAAGGGCTCGCTGGCGTCGAACCAGGTCACGTGCGCGATCGACGGCCAGGCCTCGAGCGCCGCCCAGCTTCCGCCGCCGGGCCCGCAGCCCGCGTCGAGCAGGGTCTTCGGCGCGAAGCCCGGAGCGCGGTCCTGCGCCTCGGCGAAGACGGCGGCGTCGGCGGCATAGGTCGCCGGCAGCCGGGCCAGCGCATAGGCCAGGGCGTCGTCACGGCCCTTGATCACCGCCGACGAGCCGCGGCCGGCGCGATAAGCGTCGGTGGTCGCCGCCGTCCGCGCGGCGAGGTCCTTGCGCGAGGCGCCCGAAAGCTCCCGGTCGATGGCGGCGCGCAGGCCGGGCGGGAGTTCGGACACGTGCGCCTAGCCGAGGGCCTCGGCCCGCAGCTTGACCAGGTGCGCGGCCACGGCGCGGTCCGCCAGGCCCGAGACGTCGCCGGCCTCGCCCGTTTCGGCGATCCGCCGCAGCAGCGGGCGCACGACCTCGCCGGAGGGCGTCTTCGGCAGGGGGCCGAACAGGATGTGCGCCGGCGCGGCCTTGTCGCCGACTTCACGACGCAGGAAGCCCTTCAGCTCGGCGGCCAGCACGTCGGTGGCCATGATCTCGGGATCCGGCTCGATGAACGCCCAGGGGACCTCGCCTTGCGCGGTGTCTGGCACGCCGACCACGGCGACCTCGGCCACCGCGTGGTGCGTCTTCAGCACGGCTTCCAGCTCGGCGCACGACAGCCGGTGGCCGCCGACCACGACCTCGTCGTCGCCCTTCTTCGAGGCTCGGTGCTGAATGAGGTCCTCGACCACGGCGGGCTCGGCCAGCGTCGAGGTGTCGCCGAGGTTGGACAGGTCGTCCTCGGCGATCTTGCGCAGGATGCGGCGCATGATCTTGCCCGAGCGGGTCTTGGGCAGGCCGGGCGCGAACTGGATGACGTCGGGCGCGGCGAACGGACCGATCTCGTGGCGCACATGGCCGCGCAGGTCGGCCATCAGGACGTCGGTCGGTTCGATGCCCACCTTCAGGGTCACGTAGCAGTAGATGCCCTGGCCCTTGATGTCGTGCGGATAGCCCACCACCGCAGCCTCGGCGACCGCCGGATGGCTGACCAGCGCGCTCTCGATTTCGGCGGTGCCCAGGCGATGGCCCGAGACGTTGATGACGTCATCGACCCGGCCGGTGATCCAGTAGTAGCCGTCCTCGTCGCGGCGGGCGCCGTCGCCGGTGAAGTACTTGCCCGGATAGGTGCTGAAGTAGGTGTCGATGAAACGCTGGTGGTCGCCGTAGACCGTGCGCATCTGGCCGGGCCAGCTATCGGTGATGCAGAGGTTGCCGGCCACAGCGCCGAACAGTTCCTTGCCCTCGGCGTCCACGAGCTGCGGCTTCACGCCGGGCAGCGGCTTGGCGCAGGAGCCGGGCTTCAGCGCATGGGCGCCCGGCAGCGGCGTCATCAGGCAGGCGCCCGTCTCGGTCTGCCACCAGGTGTCGATGATGGGGCAGCGGCCTTCGCCCACGACGCGATGGTACCAGAGCCAGGCCTCGGGGTTGATCGGCTCGCCCACCGTGCCCAGCAGGCGGATCGACTTGCGGCTGGTGCTCAGGACCGGGATGTCGCCCTCGCGCATCAGCGCCCGTAACGCCGTCGGTGCGGTGTAGAAGATCTCGACCTTGTGCTTGTCGCAGACCTCCCAGAACCGCGACGAAGTGGGGAAGTTCGGCACGCCTTCGAACATCAGGCTGGTCGCGCCGTTGGCCAGCGGGCCATAGACCACGTAGCTGTGTCCGGTGACCCAGCCCACGTCCGCGGTGCACCAGAAGACCTCGCCCGGCCGGTAGTCGAAGATCACCTCGTGGGTCCACGACGCCCAGGCCAGGTAGCCGGCCGTGGTGTGCAGCACGCCCTTGGGCTTACCGGTCGAACCGGAGGTGTAGAGGATGAACAGCGGATCCTCGGCGCCCATCGGCTCGGGCTCGCACTCGGTCGAGACGCCCTGCTTGAGGTCCGAGAAATAGGCGTCGCGGCCGGCCTTCATCGGCACGTCGCCGCCGGTGCGCTTCACGACGATGACGTCGGTCACGCCGGGGCACGACTGCAAGGCTTCGTCGACATTGAGCTTCAGCGGCACGATCCGGCCGCCGCGCAGACCTTCGTCGGCGGTGATGACGATCTTCGACTCGCAGTCCTGGATCCGCCCGGCCAGGCTGTCGGGCGAGAACCCGCCGAACACCACCGAATGGATCGCCCCGATCCGCGCGCAGGCCAGCATCGACGCGGCCGCCGCGGGGATCATCGGCAGGTAGATGGTCACGCGGTCGCCCCTCCGGACGCCCTTGGCCTTCAGCACGTTCGCCCAGCGGCAGACCTCGGCGTGGAGCTGCCTGTAGGTCAGGGCGTCGTAGGTCTGGCCGTCGTCGCTTTCCCAGATCAGCGCGACGGTGTCGCCGTTGGACTTGAGGTGGCGGTCGAGGCAGTTGGCCGAGACGTTGAGCACGCCGTCGGCGTACCAGCGAATGCGGAAGGTCTCCTTGTCGAAGGAGACGTCCTTCACCTCGGTGAAGGGTTCGATCCAGTCGAGCCGCCGGCCGAGATCGGCCCAGTAGGCCTCGGGCTCGGCGTCGACGCGCAGGAGCGCCGCGTCATAGGCCTCCGCATTCATCAGGGCCTTCTTCGCCCATTCCTCGGGAACCGGGAAAACCTCGCCGTCGGACACGACTGAACCTCCGAAGGATCGTTGCTGGTCGAGTATCCGCGCGCCAGCCTGGGCGCAACTGTCCGTCGGGGGAGGCAGCGACGTTCGGGCGCACGAAGACGTGCGGAAAGCGCCGACGGCTCCGCTTGCGGCGACTCATGCGGGGAGGGATGTATCGCCGATGCTTCGCAAGACCCTGGTCCTCACCCTCGCCGGCTTGAGCCTCGCCGGTTGTGGCGGCGCCGCGCCGAAGGGCGCCGCCGAGACCGCCAGCCGCCTGCTGGCCGCCGCGCTGAAGAACGACCGGGTGGCCTTCGAGGCCGAGATCGACCGCGCGGCCGTGCGCGAAGACGTGCGCCGGCAGGTGGCAGAGATGGCGCGGAGCTCGGCCCTGGACGTTGACGGCGGGCCTTCGGAGTTCGCGCTGGACCGCATGATCAGCCCGGACGCGGTGCGAGTGGTGGACGCCCAGGGCCGGCGGCTCACCCACGCGCCCAGCGCCGGCGAGGTCGCGCCGCTGATGAAGCCGGCGGCCGGCAGCCGGGTCTGCCTGCGCGACGCCCAGACGCGGAACGACTGCCTGCTCACCTTCGCCAAGGAAGAGCGGCGCTGGCGCCTGGTCGGCATGAAGGCGCGGGACCTGCAGGTCCAGATGGCCAGCGTGGCCGAGTAGCCCGAAGTTCGGAATTTACTGTCGCCGCCGGGCGCGCCTATGGATTCGCCCAATCGAATCCACGCGAAGGCGTCCTCCCCATGCTGCTGCACCTGTCCACCTGGGCC
>NZ_JANINU010000023.1:12216-12589 GCF_024508875.1 Phenylobacterium sp. | reverse complement strand
CACGTGGGCATGGCCAAGACCTTCACCCAGGGCCGGGCCATGACCGACGGCGCCTCCGAGGCCGACGTCCTGGGCGGCCAGGCGCCCGCCTACGCCACCAGCGCGTCCGTGACCAAGGTCTCCATGCCCAAGGGCAATGCGCCGGCCCAGGGCGGTCAGGCCCAGGCGGCCGCGCCCGCCGCCGCCCCGCCCGCGGCCCTCGTGGCCGTCAAGCCCGCGACCGTTCGCGCCGCGCCCACCGGCTCGGCCGCGGCCGTGAAGACCCTGCCGGTCGGAACGTCGATCCAGGCCAAGACCGGCGCCGCCGAAGGCGGCTGGTGGGAGGTCGACGGCGGCTACGTCCGCGCCTCGGAAGTCGGCCCGCCCGGTTCGG
>NZ_JANINU010000023.1:0-12206 GCF_024508875.1 Phenylobacterium sp. | reverse complement strand
CGCCGGTCCAGACCGCCGCCGCCGCCGGAAAGGGCGCCGGCAAGGGCAAAGGCGCCGCCGCGGCCAAGGCGCCGCCCCCGCCGCCGGCCCCTGTCGGTCCGGCCAACATCCGGGCGTACAACCAGTCCGTCATCGCCGCCCGCGACAACGGCAAGGGCCGCCTATCCAGCCTCATGACCGACATCCAGACCGCGGAACGCCGCGAAAGCGTGTTCTACGCGTGGCTGTCGAACTTCGGCCTGGGGTAGGGCGGCCTCCCGCGCACGGAGCGACACTGTAGGACGCGCATCGCCGAAAGCCGCGCCGTCCCGCTTGACGGTAAAGTTTACGCACGTAAATTGGCGTCGAGCGGTGAGACCGATGCTGAGCCCGGCCCTTGAAGGTGTTTTTGCGAACGCGGCTGCGCCCCAGAAGGCGGCGTTGATCCTTCTCGTCGCGACCCTTCCGGGAATGCTGATCGCCGCCACGCTCGCCGTTCGAGGCGGCAGAGGGGCTGAAGCCTGGCGCCGCACGGTGGCCGACCTGCGAACCGCGGGGCCTGCCGTCGGCCTCCTCGTCGCCAGCCTGAACGGCTTTCATATGGGCGAGACAATCGCCCGACTGCCCTTCGACCCGACACTCAAGCAGGTCGCGCCAGGCATCTTCGAGATTTCGGTGTTCGTGAGCCTGGGAGCCGCCGTCGGGCTGCTGGCCCAAGTCGCGCATACCGCCATCGGCCTACTCGCTCGCCGTCGTCAGACCCTCTGAGATCCGCCCGCCGGTCCCTGGCGGCAGGGTGCACGGCGCGCGCAGCCTTCAAGGGCCGCGTTAGGCCGGCCCCATGCCGAAGCCGCCGCAGATGCGGCCGGCCTGGTCACCGATGTCTTGGAAATTTGGAGCGGGCGAGGCGATTCGAACGCCCGACCCCAACCTTGGCAAGGTTGTGCTCTACCCCTGAGCTACGCCCGCGCTCCGTAGGGGCGATGGTCAGCCCCAAATGCGAGAGGCGGCCTTATGGCAGACGACCTCCGGCTTTGCAAGCGGCCCGGCGCGGCTTTTTTCGACGGCCTTGAAAACCGGGCCGGGCATCGTGCGCGGCGCAGTCCGCGCGACGGTCCGGGCGTCACCTAACACCTTGTTCTAGCGGAACTTCGGCGCCTTCAGACGACGCTTGTTGACGTGGCCTTCCGGAGCCTCGGCCTTCACCTCCTCGGGGTATTCGCCCTTGAAGTAGTACCGCTGCCAGGCCTCCTTCGTGGCTTCGGGATCGCCGCGGAAGATGCGCTGGTTGAACTCGCTGCGGTGCTTCTCCCAGACATCGTACTGGTGGCGCAGCTCGGGATCGGAATCCATCCGCCGGATCACCGGCTGGATCTCGTGCAGCGGGTGATCCTGCAGCAGGGTGATGAAGCAGAAGGGCTCCCCCTTCTCGAACCGCACCCGGCCCGGGCGGGTGAAGATCCAGTTCATCGTGAAGGGGAACGGCAGCCAGTCCGTCTCCACGACGCCGGCCAGTGGCTGGATGCCGTCCTTCACATGGTTCGGCGGGCCCATCACCCACATCGACCAGCCGGGCGGCGTGCGGAACAGGTAGCCGGAGTGGAACGTCAGCACGCCGTGGCTGAAGTGGCTGGAGGCCAGCTTGTGGAAGTCCGGGTTCGGATGGTCCGGCTTGAGGGTGATGTCGGTCTGCATGTTTCCGCCGTTCCACTCGGCGGTGAACGACATGGGACACAGGAGCTCCCAGCCCGAGGAATTGGCCATGCTGAGGGGCAGGCAGCGGTAGGGATGGCGCGAGGCGAAGCGGTCCATCCAGGCCCGCTGCGGCCGGCCCGGGATCATTTCCGGCGGCCGCTCGGTAGTCGGGAAGCACTCCAGTTCCATGGGCCCTCTGTTCGCGTCGGCGACCGTAGCGCGATCCGCCGAGGTGGAAGCCGGTTCGGCGACGAGATCGCGCTTGAGATCAAGGTGACAGAGCCTCCTGTCCCCTTCGATGAATCCATTCGGAGAGGGAAGGCTCTGGGGAACCCTTAAGCGCGGCGACGCGGCCACGTCCAGCGGCGCGCTGGCCGCCGAGGCAGGAAGAACCTTCCGGACAAGGAAAAGCCCCGGCCGCTCGTGCGACCGGGGCTGGTCCTTTGCCCCAAGGGCCCGGAGGCCCGAAGGATCGTCCGTCTTAGGCGAAGGCCGCCTTGCGACGACGGATCATGGCGCCGGCGCCGCCGAAGCCCAGGATCATCAGGGCCCAGGTGCCGGGTTCCGGAACGGCCGTGCCGGCCAGACCGTCGAACTCGAACGCGTCCAGCGACGACGAGAAGTCGATCGAGGTCACGTAGTCGCCACCGAAGTTGTAGTACACGCGGTAGCCTTGGGTGCGGTCACCGGTGCCTTGCGGCGTGCCGCCCCAGATGTCTTCGCCGTTGAAGGTCTGGCTGGTGCCGTTCGCGAGGTGGAACGTCACTTGGTTGTAGGTGTCCGGCGAGCCCATGTAGAAGCTGAACGAGCTCAGCACGTTGCCGTTGATGGCCGAGAACGTGGACGTCTGGCCCGCCGCAACCGAGGCGTACTTGGTGGTGTCGCCGGCCGGGTCGCCGTTGAACGGCGGCGAGGCCGAGGCGCCGCCGGTTTGCGGGCCCTGCCACACGGCGCCGCTGAAGGCGACGGTCGACGCGGCGATGGAATCGAAGTCCCACAGCATGGTCTGGCCGTTGGCGGCCAGGTTCGTGCCGAACAGGTCGTTCGCCTCGACGAGGCTCACGGTGATGGCGGCGTTAGCGGCCGAAGCGGCGGCCATAAGGCCGAGAGCGGCAGAAGCCGCAGCGAGAGTACGAAGCTTCATTTGTCTTCCCCAACGTCTGGTCCGCCCAGATGCCGGACGCGACCTTCACACTTAACAATATATGAACAGCCAAGCCCCGACGACTCGATTCGCCTAACAGGTGTATGTCAGTGAAAAGTGTCGCCAGATCAGTGGGTTGCGAGCCCGGCAACATGTTCGCGGGCGGCGATTCGACGCAGCTCGCAGGTTTGTTATGACGGGCCGCATGACGACACGCAACGACCTTCTGCGCTTCCTCGCCGACCACGGGATCGACGCCGAGACCCACGATCATCCGGCCGTGTTCACCGTGGGCGAGGGGGGCGACATCAAGGCCCGGATTCCCGGCGCGCACACCAAGAACCTGTTCCTGAAGGACGCCAAGGGCCAGCTCTGGCTGATCTCGGCGGAGGGCCATGCCGCGATCGACCTGAAGCGCCTTCACACCGTCATCGGCTCGGCCCGGCTGTCGTTCGGCAGCGCCGACCTGATGCAGGAGGTCCTTGGCGTCACGCCGGGCTCGGTCACCGCCTTCGCCCTGATCAACGACCGCGACCGCCGCGTCCGCTTCGTGCTGGACCGGACGCTCGCCGAGGCGGCGCAGGTGAATTTCCACCCGCTGACGAACACGGCCACCACGACCGTGACCCAGGATGGCTTCCGCGCGTTCCTCGACGCGGTTGGCGTCCGGCCCCTGGTGGTGGACTTCGAGGCGATGGCGGTCATCGGCTAACTCGGCGCGGCGCCGACAGTCGAAGGCTCTAGCGGCGGACCGAGAGTGCGACCATCTTGCGGTCAGAGACGTTAGCTGCATTCGACAAGGAACGACCGGGCCATGACCCTCATCGGGGAAACCCAAGGCGCGCCGCCCGCCGGCGACCTGATCAAGGACGCCACCGACGCCAGCTTCATGGCCGACGTGGTCGAAGCCTCGAAGACCCAGCCGGTCATCGTCGACTTCTGGGCGACCTGGTGCGGCCCGTGCCGCCAGCTGGGCCCGGCGCTTGAGAAGGCGGTCACGGCGGCCAAGGGCGCGGTCAAGCTGGTGAAGGTCGATATCGACCGGAACCCGGCGTACGCCGGCCAGCTTCGCGTGCAGTCGATCCCGGCGGTCTTCGCCTTCGTCGACGGCCGGCCCGTCGACGGCTTCATGGGCGCCCTGCCCGACAGTCAGGTGAAGCAGTTCGTCGACCGACTCGCCAAGCAAGGCGCAGGCGTCTCGCCCGTGGACGAACTGCTGGCCATGGCCAAGGAGTCGCTCGAACTGGGCGACGCCGGCGGCGCGGCCCAGGCCTATGCCCAGGCGCTGCAGATGGACCCGGCCAACGTGAAGGCCATCGGCGGCATGGCCCGCGTGCTGCAGCAGGCGGGCGACCTGGACCAAGCGCGCGAGGTGCTGGCCCTGGCGCCGCCGGACGCCAAGGATCCCGACATCGACGCCGTCCGCGCCGCCCTCGCGCTCGCCGACGAGGCGCCGTCCGAAACCGCCGAGTTCGAGGCCCGCATCGCCAAGGACGCCGACGACCACGAGGCGCGACTGGAGTTCGCCAAGGCCCTGGCCGCGGCCGGCCGGATGGACGAGGCCGTTGACCAGCTCATCGAGAGCATCCGCCGCGACCGCGACTGGAACGACCAGGCCGCTCGCAAGCAACTCCTGACCATCTTCGAGGCCGCCGGTCCCATGTCCGACGTCGCCAAGACCGGCCGCCGCAAGCTCTCGTCCATCCTGTTCAGTTGAGGAACGCGCCCGCATGGCGCCCTATCGCCAGCTCTCAGACCTGCCGCAGCTCATCCCGGTGTTCCCGCTCGACGGGGCCCTGCTGCTCCCGGGCGGCGAACTGCCGCTGCAGATCTTCGAGCCGCGCTACCTGAACATGGTCGACGACGCCATGGCCGGCGACCGGGTGATCGGCATGATCCAGACCCGCGGCGGCAGCCGGGCGCGGCCGAAGCTGTCCGAGGTGGGCTGCCTGGGCCGGATCACCAGCTACGCCGAGACCTCGGACGGCCGCTACCTCATCACGCTCACGGGCGTCTGCCGCTTCGACGCCGGCGAGGAGCTGGACCTGCGCCTGCCGTACCGCCAGCTCCGCGCGAACTACGACCGCTTCAGCGAGGACCTGGACGACGAGGACGTCCAGGTGGGCGACGCGGCCCGCACCCGGTTCGCCAACGCGCTCAAGCGCTACCTCAACCGACGCGAACTCGATATCGACTGGGACACCGCGCGGGAGGCCCCGCTGGAGGCCCTCGTGAACAGCCTCTGTATGGGGCTGCCCTTCGAACCGGCCGAGAAGCAGGCCTTGCTCGAGGCGCCCGATCTCGACCGCCGCTTCGAGGTGCTCACCACCCTGCTCGAGATCGACGGCGCCGAGCCGGATGACGAGCCGCATCCGCTGCAGTAGAGGGACGCCATGAGCGAGCCCTCCATCGACGTCGATCCGCGCCTTCTCGAGGTCCTGGTCTGCCCCGTCACGCGCGGGCCGCTCGAATACGACCGCACCAAGGGCGAGCTGGTCAGCAAGGGCGCCCGCCTTGCCTACCCCATCCGCGACGGCGTTCCGATCATGCTCCCTGAGGAAGCCCGCGACCTCGGCGAAGGCGAGTAGGTCCCTCCCGCCTTAGAGCGCCTCGCCCCGCAGCAAGCGGGGCAGGTCGCCCACCGCGCCGCCGGCTTCGTGCATGAAGAACCTCCGCGCCGGCGCGATCCGGTTCACTGCCGCCATCCCCGCCCCGCGCGCCAGCCGCAGCAGCGGGTTGTCGTTCGAGAACAGCCGCACGAAGGCGTCCATGCCGGCCGACAGGGTCACGGTGTCGAAGCGGCGCCAGGCGGCGTAGCGCTCGAGCACCACCTCCGAGCCGATGTCCTCGCCCGCGCGCATCGCCTCCACCAGCACCTCGGCCAGCGCCGCGGCGCCCTTCAGGCCCAGGTTCAGCCCCTGGCCGGCGATCGGGTGCACGCCGTGCGCGGCGTCGCCCAGCAGCGCGACCCGCGGCGCGCAGAAGCGCTCGGCCAACTGCAGGCTCAACGGATATGCGAACACCGGCCCCTCGACGGCGATATCGCCCAGGAATTCGCCGAACCGTCGCTCCAGGTGCGCCTGGAAGATCTCGGGCCGCGCCGCCTTCAGGGCCTCGGCCCGCCGCGTGCTCTCGGTCCAGACTAGGCTGGCGCGGTTCTCGGTCAACGGTAGGATCGCGAACGGACCGCCCGGCAGGAAGTATTCGTGCGCCACGCCCTCGTGCGGCCGCGCCAGCCGGACCGTGGCCACCACTCCGGTCTGCGCATAGGGCCAGCCGATCGCGCCGATCCCGGCGGCCTCGCGGATCACCGAGCCGCGCCCTTCGGCGCCGACGACCAGCGGCGCGGCGAAAACGCGCCCGTCGGCGAGGGTCACCTCGGCCGCACGCGCGCCGAACGCGGCCTTGACCACGCGGGCCGGCGCGAGGACCTCGATGCCGGCGTCTTCCACGGCCGCGGCCAGCGCGGCGCGCGTACGGCGGTTCTCCAGCAGGTAGCCCAACGGCTCGCCCTCGGACCGGTCGGCGATCTCGCCGGAGTCGAACCGCAGGTAGAACGGCAGCGGCGCGCCGGACGCGGCCCCCGGCGTCGTGGCGTCGGTCACCAGGATCTGCTCGATCCGCTGGGCGTGGGGCTCCATCGCCTCGCCCAGGCCCAGCGCCCGCCACTGGCGGAAGGCGGCGTAGGCGATGGCCGAAGCGCGGCCGTCGAACGTGGGCTGCAACTGGCTGTCGAAGGCGACCGGATCGATCAGCAGCGGGGTGAGGCCGGCCCGCGCCAGCGAAAGCCCCAGGGTCGCCCCCGCCATGCCGGCGCCGGCGATGATGACGTCCACATCCTGGCTCATGCGCGCGATAGGCCACGAAACCACCGCCCGCGTCCAGGCGTCGCGGCTAAAAGTGGACTCTTCCGTCCATTCTTCACTTGCGGCTAACCTCTGCGCGGCATATCAGCGATCTTTAGGGTGGACGGCGCAGTCCATCTTTCGTTCGAGGGGCTTTCGTCGAATGGCCGGTATGCCGAGGGGGCGCATCGTTCCCATCGCCGCGGGCGGGCTCGCCGTGGTCGCCGTCGCGGTGGGCGGCGGGATCTGGTGGACCGAGAGGCAGAAGTACGAGACCACCGACAACGCCTTCGTCGCCGCCGACAAGGTGACGATCGCCCCGCTGGTGGACGGCTACGTGGCCGAGGTGCTGGTCGACGACAACCAGCCGGTGCGCCCCGGGCAGGTGCTGGTGCGGATCGACCCCGCCACGATCAAGGCCCGGCTGGCCCAGGCCGAGGCGAACGCCCGGGCGCTGGAAGCGGCGGTCAGCGCCGTCGACGACAAGGCCCGCCTGGAACAGGCGATGATCGCCCAGCGCGCCGCCGCGGTGGACAGCGCCCACGCCCAGGCCAAGTGGGCCGACGGCGAGATGCGCCGCTACGGCTCCCTGGCGAACGAAGGCTGGGTCTCGTCCCAGCGCGCCCAGACGGCCCGCAACGCCCAGGAGCAGGCGGTCGCCGGCGTCGGCCAGGCCAAGGCCGCGCTGGAGGCCGAGCGCCGCGCCGCCCAGTCCCTGGGCTCGGCCCGCGAGCAGAGCGTCGCCCAGGCCGCCGCCGCCCGCGCCGCTGCCCAGCAGATCGCCATCGACCTTTCCCGCACCGAAGTCCGCGCCCCCGTCGCCGGCGTGGTCGGCGCCCGCGCCGTGCGCGTGGGCCAGTACGTCCGTCCCGGCGGCGCGCTGATGAGCGTCGTGCCGCTGGCCGACGCCTATGTGGTGGCCAACTTCAAGGAGACCCAGGTCTCCCGCCTGCGGATCGGCCAGCCGGTGGAGATCCACGCCGACGCCTTCGGCAAGGAGGCGATCAAGGGCAAGGTCGACAGCTTCGCCCCGGCGACCGGCGCCGAGTTCGCCCTGATCCCGGTGGAGAACGCCGTCGGCAACTTCACCAAGATCACCCAGCGCCTGCCGGTCCGGATCAAGATCGACCCCGACCAGAAGCTGGCCGGCGGCCTGCGCCCCGGCCTGTCGCTGAAGGTCAAGGTGGACGTCACCCGCGACACCGGCCCCTCGTTCGCGCAGAGCGGCGTCTCGCCCTCGCAGTTCGCCCGCACCGGCGCCCAGAACTAGGCCATGGCGGACGCCGCCCTCCCCGCGGGCCGCGGGCCGCCGCGCCCGCCGCCCCAGGCGCCTGCCGTGCTGGGGGCGGACGGCGCGCAGGTCGACTGGCTGAAGGTCTTCCTGGGCTTCGGCGGCATGGTCATCGGCCAGTTCATGGCCATGCTGGACATCCAGATCGTCGCCAGCTCCCTGGTCCAGATCCAGTCGGGCATCGGCGCGACCGCCGACGAGATCAGTTGGGTCCAGACGATCTACCTGCTGGCCGAGGTGGTGATCATGCCGCTCACGGCCTACCTGACCAAGATGTGGGGCACGCGGTCGTTCTACGTGATCGCGGTGATCGGCTTCGTGGTCACGTCGGTGGCGGTGGGGCTGTCTTCTTCCGTGGCGATGATGATCGTCTTCCGCGCGCTGCAGGGCCTGTTCGCGGGCGCGATGATCCCGCCGGTGTTCGCCACCGCCATGACCGTCTTCCCGCCCGAGAAGCGGCTGACGGCGAACGTCATTGTCGGCCTGATCGTCACCCTGTCGTCCACGATCGGCCCGACCCTGGGCGGCCACCTGACCGACCTCCTGAGCTGGCGCTGGCTGTTCTTCATCAACCTGCCGGTCGGCGTGCTGGTGATCTTCCTGGTCGGCCGCTACGCCAACTTCGACAGGGGCGACCCCAGCCTCGCCAAGGGCATCGACTGGTGGGGCCTGGGCCTGATGACCGTGTTCCTGCTCTCCCTGCAGTATGTGCTGGAGGAGGGGAACGGCGACGGCTGGTTCGACGACAGCGTCATCCTGTGGCTGACGGTCCTGGCCGCCCTGACCGGCGTCGCCTTCATCTGGCGACAGCTCACCTACTGGCAGCCGATCGTCTCGCTGAAGCCCTTCCGCGACCGCAACTTCACGCTCGGGATCGTCATGACCTTCGTCACGGGGGTCAGCCTGTTCGGCGGCACGTTCCTGATGCCGATCTTCCTGGGTCAGGTGCGCGGGTTCTCGTCGGCCGAGGTGGGCAACACCATGCTGGTGACCGGGCTCACCATGTTCCTGTCGGCCCCCATAGCCGGCCGGTTCGTGCGAATGATGGACGCCCGGGTCGCCATGGTCGGCGGGTTCGCCCTGGCCGCCTGGTCCATCCAGCTCGGCTCGCGGGTCACCGACCAGTGGGGCTTCGACGAGTTCTTCTTCCTCCAGGTCGGCCGTGGCCTCGGCACCATGATCGCCATGATCGCCGCCCAGCAGATGAGCGTCGCCTCGCTGCCGGTGACGATGATGAAGGACGCCTCGGGGCTGATAAACCTCATCCGGAACGTCGCCGGCGCCATCGGCCTGGCGGTGCTCTCCACCATCCTCAGCCACCAGGGCGCGGTGCACTACATGGAGCTGGCCAGCGCGGCCAGCCAGGCCAACGCCTCCAGCGCCGCCATGATGGAGGGGCTGACCGCCATGATGACCGAGGGCGGCCTGGCCGACCCTGCGGGCACGGCGCGCAAGGCCATGTCGATGATGATCCACCGCCAGGCGGCGGTGCTCAGCTTCGGCGACGCCTTCGCCGTGCTGGCCCTCGGCTGCTGGGCGGCGGTGGGCCTGGCTTTCTTCGCGCGCCCCGGTCCGGCGATGGGCGGGCCGCCGCAGGGCGGGGGCCACTGACGTGCCGCGCGTCGCCGGGCAGATCGACGTCTCGAAGAACGAGGCCATCCTCGACGCCGCGGTCGAGGTGATGGCCGAGCGTGGCCTCGGCGCCTCGATGGAGGCGATCGCGCGGCGCGCCTGCGTCTCGAAGCAGACGATCTACAACCACTATGGGTCCAAGGCGGAGCTGGCCCGCGCAATGTCCGAACGCCGCGCGCACGAAGTGGCGGGCGTCCTGGGGGCGCCAGGCGCCATCGAGCGGCCGGAGGAGGCGCTGGCCGCCTACGCGCGCCTGCTCCTGAACGCCGTGCGCAACGCGCGCAGCATGGCGATCTACCGCATGGCGATGCTGGCGGCCTCGACCATGCCCGACGTGGCCGAGGCGATCTACGACGCGGGGCCCCGGGCCAGCCGCGAACGTCTCGCCGAATTCCTCCGCGTCGAGCACGCGGCCGGCCGCGTCCGCGCGCCGGACCCGCTGGAGGCGGCGGAATTCTTCGCCGGCATGGTGATGAACCGCTTCCAGACGAAGGCGCTCCTTGGCGTCCCCTTCGACCTCAGCGAGGCGGACGTCGACCGCATCTCGGCCGAGGCCGTGCGGCGGTTCCTCCGCGCTTACGCGCCTTAGGGCGCCCCGGCCACGACCCGACAGACAGGCTTGGCCTTGGCTGTTAGGCTCGCGCCAGTGATGGGGGCGTCATGTTCAGCGTGAAGCATTGGGTGTCGGCAGCCGTCGCGGCCGCCGTGGTCATGGTCGGACCCGCGGCGGCGCAGCCCGCGCCGAAGTTCGGGGCCCTGGCCGTGGACCGCGCGAAAAACTTCGCCTTCGGCTTCAGCTTCGACCAGGCCAGTCGGGCCGATGCCGAGCGGCGCGCTCTGGAGGAAGCCCGCAAGCGGGGCGGAAACGCCGCGGTCGTTCTCGTCTGGTCCGGCGCCGGCTGCGGCGCCTACCGCACCCTGGAACCTAGGGACGGTGACGCCTACGGCTGGGGCGTGGCGGCCAGCCGCGGCGACGCCGACGCCATCGCCCAGCGCGAGGCGATGAAGCGCAGCAACGGGAAGATCCCCTCGAACAACGCGTGGGCCTGCAACAGCGACCCGATCCCGGCGCTCAGCGTGCTCAAGAACGAGCCCGTGGGCGAAGCCAGCGGCGACGGCGTCGTCCTGCAGAACAGCCGCTTTGTGAACGACCTCGCGTTCTCGCCCGACAGCCGACAGGTGGCGACGCTCAGCTACGGCGACGGGGCGGTCATGGTCTGGGATGTCCGGACCGGCCGGCTGGTCCGCACGCTGACCGGCCTCTCCCCAAGCCCCTACAGCATCGCCTGGTCGCCGGACGGCGCGCGGATCGCGGGGGGCGACAGCCAACGGGTGATCGTGTGGGACGCGCGGAGCGGCCAGAAGTTGGGCGAGAACCTGCACAAGTCGCTGCTGAGCGACCTCGCCTTCACCGCTGGCGGCCTGTTCGCCAACGGCGCCCAGGAGCTCTACGACGACCCCAAGGGCGGCTGGGTGGTGTGGCAGCTCGACCCGGGCACGGGGGCGCTGGTGCGCAAGGTCACGCTGATGGACCCACACACCTACGCCCTGGACGACACGGTCTTCTCGCCCGACGGCCGGCTCGCTGCGACCCTCGGAGACAAGCCCGGGCTCGACATCCGGATCTGGGATTTGGCGAGCGGCCAGGCCGTGGTCTCCGTCGCCGCCCCGCGCGACAACCGTTCGGCCGAGTTTTCGCCCGACGGGACCCGGCTCGCCACGGGCGGCGACAACGGGATCGCCATCTGGGACGTCGCCAGCGGGCGGCAGCTCATCCACTTCGGCTCGGGCGTGATCGACGACGTCGCCTTCTCGCCCGACGGACGCCGCATCGTCAGCGGACATATGAACAACGCGGTGACGGTGTGGGACGCCGCGACCGGCCAGCCGCTCGCCCAGATGAGCGGCCACACCAAGCGCGCGCTCTCGGTGGCGTTCTCGCCGGACGGTCGCGTGGTGGCCTCGGGGTCGGAGGACGGCACAGCCCGCCTCTGGGACGCCGCCACCGGCGCGCCCTTGAAGGCGCCCAGGGGCGCCAATGCGGCCGCCGGTCCCGCGCCGGTCGCCGCACCCGCTCCCAAGCCCGCCTCGGCGCCCAGGCCGACCACGCCCGCCAAGACGCCCGCGCCGGCCCCGACGCCCCAGGAGGCGAAGGCTGTGGCCCAACCGGCGCCTGCGGCTGAGCCCGCGCCAGATCCCGACGCCGCCCAGGCCGAGGCGGCCCGCAAGCTGAACGAGGAGGTCGCCGCCCGCGCAGCGGCCGTGGACGCGCGCAACAAGGCCGCGGCCGACGCGTATGCGGCCAAGGAGGCGGCCTACAAGGCGGCCACCAGCAAGTACGAGCAGGACCGGGCCGCCTACGAGGCCGAGGCTGCGCGCGTGAAGGCGGCCCAGGACCAGTACGCCAGGGACAAGGCGGCCTACGAGGCCCAGCTCAAGGCGCTGGAGGCCTCGCGGCCGCGCTGATCAGCCCTCGCCGTCCTCGTCGTCCGAGAAGCCCATGATGTGGAAGCCGGCGTCGACGTGGACGACCTCGCCGGTGGTCGACTTGCCGAGGTCGGACATCAGCCACAGGGCCGCGCCGGCCACGCCCTCCATCGAGGTGTCCTCCTTCATGGCC
>NZ_JANINU010000022.1 GCF_024508875.1 Phenylobacterium sp. | reverse complement strand
GACGGTCATCTGCTCGAGGGTCTTGCGCCGCCAGAAGGGTTCGCCCGTCATCGCGCCGATGTAGGCCCGTCGCGCATTCAGCAAAAGTGGGAACCGGTTTTGCGCCCGGAATGCGCGCTCTTTCGAAGAAGGGCGCCTTCCGGGCGGCGAACCGGGTCCACTTCGCCTGAAGGCGCCCCTGACAGAAGCGCGAACTTGCGTCGCAGCCGGCAACCTCTATGTGGAGCGCCTCCATGAGAGCTCCGATCCTCGCCCTGAAGGAGGTCCGTCTGGCCGACGGGCCGGTCATGCTGTTCGACGGGGTCGACCTGGCCATCGACGCGCGGACGCGCGCCTGCCTGGTCGGGCGAAACGGCGCGGGCAAGTCGACCCTGCTGCGCATCCTCGCCGGCCAGATCGAGGCGGACGCCGGCGAGCGTACGATCACGCCTGGCACGACCATCGCCTACGTCCCGCAGGAGCCCGAAATCGCCGGCGCCACGGTGCTGGAGCACGCCACGTCCGGCGGCGCGCCGGCCCATCACGCCGAGGCGGCGCTGCAGGCGTTCGGCATAGACCCCGCCAAGGGCGCCCAGGGCCTGTCCGGCGGCGAGACGCGGCGAGTGGCCCTCGCCAAGGCCTTCGCCGAGGACCCCGACGTCATCCTGCTGGACGAGCCAACGAACCACCTCGACATCCTGGCCATCGAGGTGCTGGAGGCCGAGATCGCCGCTAGCCGGGCCGCGGCCCTGATCGTCAGCCACGACCGTGCGTTCCTGGAACGGGTGACCCAACGCTGCTTCTGGCTGGAGTACCGCCAGGTGCGCCGGCTGGACGAGGGCTTCGCGGCCTTCGACGCCTGGGTCGAGAAGATCGAGGCCCAGGAAGCTGAGGAGGCCAGGCGGCTGGACCGCGCCATTCAGCGTGAGCAGCATTGGCTGGCCCGCGGCGTCACCGCCCGCCGCGCGCGCAACGAAGGCCGTCGCCGCCGGCTGATCTCCATGCGCCAGGACATGGCCGACCGCATGAAGGAGATGCGCGGCTCGCTCAACATGGGCCTGGAGTCGTCCGGCGTGTCAGGCAAGCGCGTCGTCGAGGCCAAGGGCGTGACCAAGGCGTTCGGCGACCGGACCATCCTGAAGCCGTTCTCCACCCGGATTCTGCGGGGCGACCGCGTCGCCATCGTCGGGCCGAACGGCGCGGGCAAGACGACCCTGGTGAAGATCCTGCTGGGCGAACTGGAGCCGGACGCGGGCTCGGTGAAGCTCGGGACCAACCTCACCGTCACCTACATCGACCAGGCCCGGGCCGCGCTCTCGCCCGACATGACGCTGAAGGACGTGCTGACACCGCTCGGCGGCGACCAGGTGCTGGTTCGCGGCCACCCCAAGCACGTGAACGCCTACGCCAAGGACTTCCTGTTCAAGGACAGCCAGCTTCGCCAGCCGGTGAAGAGCCTGTCGGGCGGCGAGCGCAATCGCCTGCTGCTGGCCCGCGCCCTCGCCAACCCGGCCAACGTCATGGTTCTGGACGAGCCGACCAACGACCTCGACATGGACACGCTGGACCTGCTCGAGGACATGCTGGCCGACTACGACGGCACGCTGATCCTGGTCAGCCATGACCGCGACTTCATCGACCGGCTCGCCACCTCGACGATCGGCCTCGACGGTACGGGCCGGGCGGTGGAGACTCCCGGCGGCTGGCAGGACTTCATGAGCCAGAACCCCGGCTTCTTCGGCGCCCCGCCCAAGATCGAACCGCCGAAGGCCGCGCCGAAGCCGGCGGCCACGGCGCCGAAGGCCGCCTCCAAGCTCTCCTACAAGGACCAACGGCGGCTGCAGGAGCTTGAGACGCTGATCGCCGACATGCCCGGCAAGATGGCGACGCTGGAAGCGGCGCTGGCCGACCCGAGCCTCTATTCGCGTGACCCGGCGGGCTTCGATCGCTATAGCCGCGCCCTCGATGCGGCCCGCGCGCAGCTCGCGGCTGCCGAGGAGGAGTGGCTCGTGCTGGAGGAACGGCGCGAGGTCCTGGAATCGGGCCGCTAGGAACGTCGTTAACGGTTTCCTGTGGAGCCTTTCCGCGCCTTGGATTTCCTGGGGAATCCGGTTCGCAGACTGCAATTATCAACAGCTTCGGCACAGGTTCTCGACAGTCGTACAACGGCTCCGCTCGGTAGGCTGCTTGCGTCATAAAAGCTTCGGGCGCACCGTCCCTTTGCCGACAGGAACTGCGGCGCGGGCGACGGAGAAACCGGCGACGGCGGACCCCGAACCAAGCGAGCGGAGTGGCTGGTCCAAGGCAAGAAACCGGGGCGACCCGGGATCGAACCGGAAGGTCTTCCACCGGCAGTCAGGGATGAAGCGGGGCGACCCGGGACGGAACTGGCGCTCGGCCTGGTAGGCGCAGATCCCCCAACGGATCTGTATAGGAGGGCGACGCCCCGGGCGACCGGAGCGTCGCCCTCTTGCTATCTGGAGTTCGGCTCCCGAAGGGAGCCCGGGCGACCGGAGCGTCGCCCTCTTGCTATGAGGATTCCCCAACGGCCGCGTTGCGCGGGGAGCAAGGATAGCCCTACCTTCCCCGCGCTTCAGTCGAGGGGTCTCCATGAAAGCGTTGCGCACCCTGGTCATCGCGGCAGCCGCCTTGTTGGCCGCCTGTTCGCCGGGCAAGAAGGAAGACGCCAAGCCCTCGGCAGACGCGCCCGTCACCATCCGCTTCGCCACCGATTGGAAGGCCCAGGCCGAGCAAGGCGGCTTCTACCAGGCCCTGGCCTCGGGCGAGTACGCCAGGCGCGGCCTCAAGGTGGAGATCATCCAGGGCGGCCCGGGCGTGAACGTGCCGCAACTGCTGGCCTCTGGCGCCGTCGAGGCGGGCATGGGGTCGAACAGCTTCATCGTCATGAACTTGGCCCAGGAGAATGTGCCGGTGAAGGCGGTGGCCGCCTTCATGCAGAAGGACCCGCAGGTGCTGATGGCCCACCCCGACACCGGCGTGGACAAGATCGCGGACCTCAAGGGCCACCCGATCCTACTGTCGGACGCCTCGGTCACGGCGTTCTGGGTGTGGCTCAAGGCGAAGTACGGGTTCACCGACGATCAGGTGCGCAAGTACACGTTCAACGCCGCGCCGTTCCTGGCCGACAAGCGGGCCGCCCAGCAGGGCTACGTCACCAGCGAGCCCTACACGATCGAGAAGCAGGCGGGCCTCAAGACCAAGGTGTTCCTGCTCGCCGACGAGGGATACCCCGGCTACGCCACCATGGTGCTGGTCCCCGACAGCCTGATCGCCAAGAACCCAGCCGCCGTGAAGGCCTTCGTCGAAGCGTCCGCCAAGGGCTGGACCGACTACCTCACCGGCGATCCCAAGGCGGCCGACGAGCTGATCAAGAAGGACAATCCGGAGATGACCCAGGACGTCCTCGACCAGGCCCGGGAGAAGATGCGGCAGTACGGCATCGTCAGCGGCGACAAGGGTGAGCAGATCGGCGCCATGACCGACGAGCGCTGGAAGGCGTTCTTCGACGTCGCCTCGGCCCAGGGCGTCTATCCGAAGACCCTGGACTACAAGAAGGCCTACACCCTGCAGTTCGTCCCGAAGTGAGCCTGGCCGCGCTCAAGGACGTCGAGGTCGAGTACGGCGCGGGACGCGCGCTCGGGCCTGTCAGCCTCGAGATAGGGGCGGGGGAGACCGTGGCGCTGGTCGGTCCGTCGGGCTGCGGCAAGTCGACCGCGCTGCGGCTGCTGGCGGGCCTCGAAGCGCCGGAGCGCGGGTCGGTGACCCTGGCCACGGCCCGCGGCGAGACGGCCGTGGTCTTCCAAGCGCCGACCCTGGCGTCGTGGCTTTCCGCGCAAGCCAACGTGGCGTTGCCCCTGGAACTCGCGGGCGCGTCACAGAACGAAGCCAGCCGCAAGGCTTCCCAGGCGCTGGCCCGCGTCGGGCTCGCCGGCGCCGAAGCGAAGCGGCCCGTGCAGCTCTCCGGCGGGATGGCGATGCGCGTCTCGCTGGCCCGCGCACTAGTCACCGAACCCAAGCTCCTGTTGCTGGATGAACCCTTCGCGGCGCTCGACGAGATCACCAGACGCACCCTGGCCGACGACGTGCTGGCGCTGTGGGCGGCGTCGAGGCCCGCCATTGTCTTCGTGACGCACAACGTCGAGGAGGCCGTCTACATGGCGTCCCGCGTGATCGTGCTGACCAGAGGGCCGGGCCGCATCGCGGCCGACATCGCCGTGCCGGGCCCGATGCCCAGGCCGCCGCATTTCCGCACCGAGGCTTCGTTCCGCAGCGTGGCCGAGGCGGTGTCCGACGCCCTGGCCCAGGGCGTCGCCGCGTGAGCCGGCTCGCGCCCCTCGTCCTCCTGGCGCTGCTGCTGGCGGCGTGGGAGATCGCGTGCCGCGCGATGCAGGTGCCGGCGTACTTCCTTCCGGCGCCGTCGGCGGTGGCCATAGCGCTCGGGGAGCATTTTCCGACGCTTGTGAGGGCTGCGGGCCAGACGCTCTCCACCGCCGTCATCGCGCTCGTGATCGCCAGTCTGATCGCCCAGGCGCTGGCCGTGCTCACCGCACTCAGTCCCCTGCTCGACCGAGCCATCCGGCCGCTGGCGTCGGTGGTGCAGGTGACGCCCGTTGTCGCCATCGCGCCGCTGTTGCTGATCTGGGCCGGTCTGGACCATCCGGGGCGCGCCCTTGTGGCGCTCGCGGTGCTGGTGGCCTTCTTCCCGATCTTCTCGGGCGCCGTCTCGGGTCTACGCTCGGCCGACCCCGATCTGGAGCGGCTGTTCACGCTCTACGGGGCGGGGCGCTGGCAGCGGGTGACACGCCTGCGCCTGCCGGCCGCCGTGCCCTTCCTGCTGGAAGGTCACAAGGTAGGCGCCGGCCTCGCGCTGATCGGGGCGGTGGTGGCGGAATTCGGCGCCGGCTCCGGCAAGGTCCAGGGCTTGGCGTGGCAGATGCTCGACGCCGGCAACAAGCTGCAGACGGCGCGCATGATCGCCGCGCTCGTCGTCCTGGGCGCTATGGGCGTGGCGCTGCACGCGCTGCTGGAGGCCGTGGAACGCACCGGCCTGAGGTGGTGGCGCGGACGCTAGCTACTTCTCGGCCTGCTGCACCGGCTTGAGGTCGAAGCGGACCGGCACCCGCACCTTGGAGCCCACTGTCGGCATCCCCTCGGCGCTCATCAGGCCTACCTGGAACTTGGGCGCCAACGCGAGGATGGCCTGGCCGAAGCCCTGGCCCGCCGGCTCTTCGCGGTCGACCGCGCAGCCGCTGAGCGAGCCCCCCGCCTGGACATCGCAAACCAGGGTCACGCGGACATTGTTCGGCCCGCCTTCGGTCTTCGGGACTGCGCCCTGCATGTCGCCCACGCTCGGCAAGGCGGTCCATTGGGGCGTCTTGACCGTGCTGGCCGTCCCCTTCGCAAGCTCGGCGGAGAATGTGATGGGGACGCGGATTTCCTGGTTCTTGGAGACGCCGGCGGCCTTCAAGTGCGTCTGGGCCAACCGCCGGGCGGCGGCGCCGAAGCCGTAGCCGCGCGGGCTTTCGCCGAGGACGTCGCAAGCCGTCATTCCGCCATCGCGGGCAGCGGTGCACATGAGTTCCACGGCTCCGCCGGCCCCCTCGGCCTTGGCCTTCGCAGGATAGGCGGCGGACATCTGCGCGGACGTGGGCGCCTCGACCCAGACCTGTGCGGCGGCGGGCGCAGCGACGCCAAGCGCCGTCAGGACGAGAGCGGACACAAGCGTACGAGACATGGCGGGCTCCTCCTCGTCGCAAGCATGGGCGCAGAACGCAGGGGTTGAAAGTCGCTTGCGATGAGCGGTCACTTTCGCAGGCGTGTTACGGCTTGGTCGCTCCCGAGAGGAACGTAGGCGCCTCTCGCGTGGGGTGGGAGGGGTCAGCCTTGCGAGCGCTCGTGCAGGTCGTGCAGGCGGTCGATGGCCTCGTTCGCGACGACGCTCAGCGAGCGCATGCCGTGCTCGGCGAAGACGTCGAGGGCGGCGTCGAGGGCCATAAGGGCCGCCGCGCGCTCGCCGCGGTCCTTTCCGGTCATGCCAAGGCGGGCCTCGTACAGGCGGGCCAGGTGCAACTGGGCGAGCGCCCAGCCCACGGGATCGCGGCCCGGGGACAGGGCGGCGAGCTCCATCTTCATGGCGGCTTCGGCCGCGTCCAGCACGGCGGCGTCGCCAGTCAGCTCGGCGGCGCGGGCGAGGCAGACGGCGCGGGAGCCGGCGGCCACGCCGCGCAGCGGCAGGGTCGGCGTGTCCTTCAGCACCATGAGGGCGCGGTCGTAGCACGAGACCGCGTGTTCGAAGGCGCGCGGGTCGCTGGACGCCTCCCCCAGCGCCTGGAGGGACTGGGCGAGCGCGACCTGGGTGCGGGCCCAGTCGAGCGGGCTGTGGTCGCGGGTCAGGCTGTCGAGGGCCAGCGCCAGGGCGCCGGCGCCGGCGGCCAGGGCGTCGACGTCGCCGACCGCCTCGCCGCGCAGGGCCAGCGCCTGGCCGTGGGCGATCTTGGCGCGCACCCAGGTTAGCGGCTCGTAGGCCTGGTCCAGGCGCTCGCCGGCGGCGGACGCCTCGCGGGCGGCCATCTCCAGGAGCTCGCCGTCCTTCAGCCGAGCGCCCCAGCCGCAGAGCAGGTCGGCGCGGATCAGGCGGGCCTCGGCGGCCAGCGCACGGGCGGCGGTGACCCGCTTGGCGATGGCGTCGAGGGCGTTGATGGGCAGGTTGAAGCGGGCGACGAAGGCGCGCGCCTGGGCCGCGTCGGCGGTGTCCAGCAGGCGACGGCCTTCGATGGCCAGCAGGCCGACGTCCGCCAGGGGCGCCGCAAGGCCGCCCTTCACGTGGCCGCGGGCGTCCTGGAAGGCGAGCTCGGCGGCGGCGTTCAGGCCGGGGTCGCCGAAAATCTCGGCGCCCAGCAGGGCGCAGAAGGCCTGTTCGCAGCGGGCGCGGGCCCAGCCGTCGCGGCGATGGGCGGTGTCGAAGCCGGCGGCGGCGGTCTCTGCGCCGGCGGCGGCCTTGCGCAGAGCGACTGCGTCGGCCGTACGACGGGCGACTTCGCGCCAGACGATGGCGGCCTCGAGCCGGCGGCGCGGCTTGTCCTTGGCGCTGATGCGGCCGGCGGCGACGTCGGCAGCCTTGGCCTCCTGCGCCAGCAACTGCGAGTCCAGCAATTCGAGCAGCGACGAGTCGCCGCCGGTCAGACCGTCAGACGGCGCCTTCGCGCGATCGACGGCGAAGAAGCGCTTCAGTTCCCGACCCAACTCGAACATCGACCCGCTCCGCCCTATCGGCGTCCCAGGTTGGAACGCCTTTCAGAGGTACTGCCGAAACACAGCAAAGCCGGAGCCGCTGGCTTTAACAAGTCATTAACTTCCCCTGTATGGTTAACGGAACACTGCGGCCCCAGAGAAGACGCGGATCAAATCTGTGTATCGTCATGGAGGCTCAACTGGCGGCCTCCACGGCCTGCGCTGTTGCGCCGCACGCCGCGCGGCGGGCGCGGACGGCCAGGGCCAGATCGTCCAGCACCCCGACGGACGTCTCCCAGTCGATGCAGGCGTCGGTGATCGACTGGCCGTAGGTCAGCGGACGGCCGGCGACGAGGTCCTGGCGGCCGGCGACGAGGTGGCTCTCGACCATCACGCCCACGATGCGGCGCTCGCCCGCGGCCATCTGGCCGCAGAGGTCGGCCACGACCTTGGGCTGGTTGTCGTGGTTCTTGGCGCTGTTGGCGTGGCTGGCGTCGATCATCAGGCGCTCGGGCAGGCCGGCGCGGGCCAGTTCGGCCGAGGCGGCGGCGATGCTGGCGGCGTCGTAGTTGGGCCCCTTCCCGCCGCGCAGCACCACATGGGCGTCCTCGTTGCCCGCGGTGGCGGCGATGGCGGCGCGGCCGTCCTTGGTGACCGCAAGGAAGTGGTGCGGCGAGCCGGCGGCCAGGACCGCGTCGACGGCGATCTTCACGTCGCCGTTGGTGCCGTTCTTGAAGCCGACGGCGCAGGAGAGGCCGGAGGCCAGTTCGCGGTGGATCTGGCTCTCGGTGGTGCGCGCCCCGATGGCGCCCCAGGCGACGAGGTCGGCGATGTACTGGGGCGTCGTGACGTCCAGGAACTCGCAGGCGGCCGGCAGGCCCAGGGCGTTGATGTCCACCAACAGGCGGCGGGCCAGGCGCAGGCCCTCGTTGATGCGGAAGCTGCCGTCGAGGCCGGGGTCGTTGATCAGGCCCTTCCAGCCGACGGTCGTGCGCGGCTTCTCGAAGTAGACGCGCATCAGGATCTCGAGCTCGCCCTTGTGGCGCTCGCGCTGGGCGGCCAGGCGGCGGGCGTACTCCATGGCCGCGGCGGGGTCGTGGATCGAGCAGGGTCCGATCACCACGATCAGGCGGTCGTCCTCGCCGGTCAGGATGCGGTGGATGGCGGCGCGGCTGTCGCCCACGACCTCCTCGATCATGGAGGTGGTCGGCGCCTCGCCGATCACCTGGACGGGCGGACTGAGCGGATCGAGACGCTGGATGCGGGTGTCGGCGGTGGGCTTGGGCACGGTCGTTTCCTCGGATGGAGGGCGGCGGCCATGAAAAAAGCCGCCAGTCCCTGGCGGCTTGGAAGGGTGTTCGGTCTGTCTGCGATCAGGCCAAACGATCCTCCGCCGGCGCCAGGGGCGTCGGTTCGCCAAAATACCAAAAGTAGGTGTAGGCGACGGAGGTCATCGCCGTGACTGTACCGGCGAGGCCGGCCGGTGTCACGCCAAAAGGGTCCCCGGAGCCGCCCCCGGACATCGCGCCCCGACCGGCGCCGGGTATCCACGGCGGCGACGGCAGAGGGCCCGGGTCCGGCGGGAAGTCCCGCGGGGAGACGGCTCCGGGAAGGTTCGGAGCGATCTCGCGGGCCCTCGCCGCGGCCTGGGGGGCAAGCCGCTGCTATGGGACCGGGAGCACGGACCTCTGTCGGGTCGTCCGCGCCCCGGATCGTCGAACCGCAGCCATCAGAGCGCCTGGGTCGGGCGCCCGACATGGGCTGGAACCGATCTGACTCCGAGCAGGGGGCTAGCAATTGCTAATTCCGAGCTCGGAACTCTGCTTTGACCTATCCGAACAGCGCCGCCTGCTCCTCCGCGGTCAGGATGCGCCAGTCCCCGGGCGCCATGTCGTCCGGCAGGGCAAGGCCGCCGATGCGGTCGCGGTGCAAGGCGGTCACGTGGTTGCCCACGGCGGCGAACATGCGGCGCACCTGGTGGTAGCGCCCTTCGGTGATCGTCAGCCGCGCCTGCGTGGGCGACAGGACCTCCAGCACAGCCGGCGCCAGCGGGTCGGTCTCGCCTTCCAGCATGAGGGTCCCGGCGGCGAACACCTCCCCCTCCCCGCCCGTGAGCGGCCGGGCGAGGGTGGCGACGTACTGCTTGGCCACGTGGCTCTTCGGCGAGATCACCCGGTGCAGGAACGGGCCGTCGTCGGTGATCAGCAGCAGCCCCGAGGTCTCCTTGTCGAGCCGGCCGACGGTGGAGAGCGCCGGCATCCGTGCGCGCCAGCGCTGGGGCAGCAGTTCGTAGACGCTGCGCCCGGCCTCGCGGTGCGAGCAGACCACGCCCAGCGGCTTGTGCATCAGGAGCGTCAGCGGCGCTGGCGGGTCGACGGGCTTGCCGGCGATGGTCAGGCGTTGGGGCAAGTCGGCGACCACGGGCACCTTGGCGCCGGTGTCCTTGAGCGCCACGCCGTCCAGCACGACCTGGCCCTTGGCGACCAGGGCGCCGACCTCGCGCCGGGAGCCGTAGCCGAGGTTGGCCAACAGGCGGTCGAGCCGCGCCATCGGCGGCTTGGGAGCCTTGGCGTTCATCGCCGGGCCTCGATCACCTTGTAGCCGCCGCCGTCGTGGCGGACCTCGAAGGCCGTGAAGGCGCTGGCGAGGCTCGCCTCGTACGGCAGGTGGCGGTTGGCGACGAGCCAGCAGATCCCGCCCTTGCGCAGCAGGCGCGCGGCGATCTCGACGAAGGCCACGCCCAGGTTCCGGTCCTCGGTCCCCCCGTCGTGGAACGGCGGGTTCATGACCACGAAGTCGAGGTCGGCGAGGCCGTCCACCCGCCGCACATCACCCCAGATCACCGTGGCGCGCGGGTCGTCGAGGTTATGGCGGGCGCAGTCGACGGCGCGGCGGTCGACGTCGACGCAGGTCAGTTCGGTCACGGCGGGCGCGGCCAGGACGCGCTGGGCCAGCAGGCCGACGCCGCAGCCGAGGTCGGCGCCGCGTCCGGCGAGCGGCGGCAGGAGCTCGATCAGCTTGCCGCTACCGGCGTCCAGGCGGTCCCAGGAGAAGACGCCGGGCTGGGTCCAGACGCCCAGGGCCGGCGACAGGCGCGGCGCGCCGGCGGCGATGGCCTCGGCGAGGCCGGTGGGCGCCTCGGGTCGTGCGAGATGGCAGAAGCGGTGATGCTTGCGGGCGTCCTCGCCGACCCTGCAGCCGAAGCCTTCCAGGGTCTTCTTGAGGCGCGAGCCACCTTTGTCCTTGGGCGCGAAGGCCAGGAGCGGGGCGCCGGGCTTCAGGACGCGCAGGGCCTGGGCCAGGACGTAGTCGCGCTCGATGGCGCCGCCGGGGGCGAGGACGACGGCCCGGTCGACGCTGGCGTCGGCGAGCACGGCGAGGTCCTGCGAGCCGAGGATCAGCGGCGAGACCTGGACCGCGCCGGCGGGGACCTCGGCCAGCCCGGGCGCCGGGACGCCGTAGAGGATGGCGGTCATGCGCTTACCTCCCCCGCGCAGCGGCGGGCGGCGCCTCTCCCGCCGCTGAACGGGGGAGGTGAAGAGGACGCACGCGCGGCAAGGCTACGCCCGTTCCCTCGAACGTTCGAACCGGACCTTGGGGTAGCGGTCGGCGGCGTAGCCGACGTCCCAGGCGCTCTTGGCCAGATACACGGGCTGGTCGTCGATGTCGGTCCCCATGGCCGAGCGGTGCTTGCTCATGAAGTCCTCGAGGTCGGCCTTCTCGCCGAGGATCCAGCGGGCCTCGCCATAGGGGCTGGGCTCGAAGATCACGTCGAGCTGGTATTCCTCGCGCAGGCGGTCGGCCATGACCTCGAACTGGAGCTGGCCGACGGCGCCCACGATGAAGTCCGCGCCGATCGACGGGCGGAAGAGCTGGGTGACGCCCTCCTCGGCCAGGCTCTCCAGGGCCTTCTTCAGGTGCTTGGCCTTCAGCGGGTCCTTCACGCGGACGCGCTGGAGGATCTCGGGGGCGAAGTTGGGCAGGCCGGCGAAGCGCAGGGTCCCGCTCTCGGACAGGCTGTCGCCGACGCGCAGCACGCCGTGGTTCGGGATGCCGATCACGTCGCCGGCGTAGGCGTCCTCGGCCAGTTCGCGGTCCGAGGCGAAGAACATCATCGGCGCGTTCACGCTGAGCTGCTTGCCGGTGTTCTGCACCTTCAGCTTCATGCCGCGGCTGAAGCGGCCCGAGCACAGCTTCAGGAAGGCGATGCGGTCGCGGTGGTTGGGGTCCATGTTCGCCTGGACCTTGAAGACGAAGCCGGTGACCTCGCGGTCGCCGGGGGCGACGTGGGTCTCCTCCCCGCCCTTCCTCGCCGCCACGGACTTGGGCGCGGGGGCGTAGGCGCCCAGGCCTTCGAGGAGCTGGTCGACGCCGAAGTGGCGCAGGGCCGAGCCGAAGAACACCGGGGTCATGTGGCCTTCGAGGAAGGCTTGCGGATCGAAGGCCTTGAGGCCGCCCATGGCGAGCTCGGCGTTCTCGCTGAGCTCCTCCTGCTCGTCGGGCTCGAGGTAGCTGACGATGGCGTTGCCCTTGAAGGCGACGGCGGGCGGATGGCCCTCGTCCTCGTCGGCCGCGCCGCCGCCCTTCTTCTGGAAGGGCAGGAACTTGTCGCGGCGCAGGTCGAGCATGCCCTTGAAGCGGCCGCCCGAGCCGGCGGGCCAGTAGAGCGGCGACGGATCGAGCGCGAGCTTGGAGGCCACCTCGTCCAGCAGCTCGAACGGGTCCTGCGCCTCGCGGTCCATCTTGTTGATGAAGGTGATGATCGGGATGTCGCGCATCCGGCAGACCTCGAACAGCTTCAGGGTCTGCGGCTCGATGCCCTTGGCGGCGTCCAGCACCATGACGGCGGCGTCGGCGGCGGTGAGCGTGCGGTAGGTGTCTTCCGAGAAGTCCTCGTGGCCCGGGGTGTCCAGCAGGTTGAACATCAGGCCGTCGTGGTCGAACGTCATCACCGAGGCCGAGACGCTGATCCCGCGCTCGCGCTCGATCTTCATCCAGTCCGACCGGGTGCGGCGGTTCTCGCCGCGGGCGCGCACGGCGCCGGCGGCCCGGATGGCCCCACCGGCCAGCAGCAGGTTTTCCGTCAGGGTGGTCTTGCCGGCGTCGGGGTGGCTGATGATGGCGAAGGTGCGCCGGCGCGCGGCCTCGGCGGCGGGAGAGGTGCTCATGGGCGGGCGCCTATCATGCGGGGCGCGCCCGCGGAAGCGAGGACCGCGGCGGCTCTCCTCACAGCTCGTCATCCCCGACAGCCGGTAGCGGACACGCGGGTGCGGCCCGACGCGCGGCTTTGCGGCGGGTTCGGGCCTTGCGGGGCGTGGTGACGGTTGGAGGGTGGCGCCAGGGCGGCGGGCGCCCTGGAATGGATCCCCGGATCAAGCCCGGGGACGACGAGCGATTTGGTGAGGCGGCGTCAGCTCGTGTCGTCGTCGGGGTCTTCGCCG
>NZ_JANINU010000021.1 GCF_024508875.1 Phenylobacterium sp. | reverse complement strand
CCCTCGTCGAAGATCGCCTCGGCCGGCACGTCGTGATCGGCCTGCACCAGGAAGCAGCGGTCACAGACCATCGTGTTCAGCGGGAAGACGGGCTCGCCGCCCGCCGCGAGTTGCTCGGGCGTCAAATAGCTGTTCGCCAGCGGCTGAAGGCCGAGGTCGAGGAACGTGCGGGTCAGCGGCGAGCGACAGAAGCGGCAGAGACTCATGGCCGGCCTTCGTAGCCCTCGATCTGTTCCAGGCACAAGGAAAGCGCGTCCTCCCCTGCAGCTTGGCGGCGGTACCACTCCATGGTGAGCGCCACCGCCTCGGGTGCGTCCAGCCGGCTCTCGAAGCCCAGCGCCTCACGCGCCAGCGTGGCGTCGATGGCCAGGGTCCTGGCTTCCAGCGAAGCGGGATCCGGCTCGTGCCGCCAAGGCTGACCGCCCAGCGCCTCCACGCCCAGCGTCGCGAGTTCGCCCACGCTGACTTCGGTTCCGCCGGGCCTCGGCCCGAAGTTCACGGCGCGCGGCGCCGCGGGATCGGTCGCCAGCGCCTCGACGAGACGGAAGTAGCCGGCCAGGCAGTCCAGAACATGCTGCCAAGGCCGGGTGGCCTCGGGATGACGCAGGACCACCTGCTCACCCGCCCGCGCTGCGCGCACGATGTCGGCCACCAGCCGGTCGCGCGAGAAATCGCCCCCGCCGATGACGTTGCCGCCCCGCGCCGTGCCGACCGGTGTCGTTGGAAAGAAGCTCCTAGCAAAGCTCTGGACCACGATCTCGGCGGCCGCCTTAGACGCCGAATAGGGATCCTTGCCGCCAAGGTTGTCGCCCTCGACAAAGGCGCGGCCCGTGTCGTTGTTGGCGTAGACCTTATCCGACGTGATCGCGAGCACCGCCCGTAAGTCGGCCTGCCGCCGAAGCGCCTGCAGCAGGTGGGCCGTGCCCATGACGTTGGTCTGGAAGGTGCCGATCGGATCCTCGACAGAGGTGCGCACGATCGGCTGGGCGGCCATGTGGAGCACGATGTCGAAGGCATGCGGGGCGAGGGCGGCGCCCACCGCGCCCGGGTTGCGAAGATCGACGAACCGCGAGGTGATCCGCTGTTCTATGCCCGCCAAGGTGAAGAGCGCCGGCGCCTGGTCGGGCGGCAGGGCCAGGCCCGTCACCTGCGCGCCCATCTTGCTCAGCCAGATCGCGGCCCACGAGCCTTTGAAGCCCGTCTGACCGGTCAGCAGGACGCGCTTGCCCGCCCAGAACGCAGGGTTCACCGCCGCCACGGCGCCTCGCCGGACGCCCACAGCGCCTCGAGCTGGTTCTTGTCGCGCAGGGTGTCCATCGCGGCCCAGAAGCCGTCGTGCCGGTAGGCCATGAGCTGGCCGTCGGCCGCCAGGCCCTCCAGCGGCTGCTGCTCCCAGACCGTGGCGTCGCCGTCGATCCGCTCAATGACGCCAGGGTTCAGCACGAAGAAGCCGCCATTGATCAGGCCGTTGTCGCCGGGCGGCTTCTCCACGAATCGCTCCACCTGACCGTCGTCGATCTCCAGCGCGCCGTAGCGGCCGGGCGGCGCGACGGCCGTGATGGTTGCGTCCTTGCCGTGGGCACGATGGAACTTCGCCAGCGCGGTCAGATCGACGTCGGAAACGCCGTCGCCGTAGGTGAGGAAGAAGGGCTCGTCCCGGTCCAGGTAAGGCGCGACCCGCTTCAGCCGGCCGCCGGTCATCGTGGCCTCGCCCGTGTCGACCAGCGTCACGCGCCAGGGCTCGTGGTTGGTGGCGTGATACTCGATGGCGCCGCGCGAGAGATCGACTGTCAGGTCCGCGTTATGAAGCACGTAGTTGGCGAAGTATTCCTTCACCACATAGCCCTTGTACCCGAGGCAGACGACGAAGTCGTTGAAGCCGTGGTGCGAGTACAGCTTCATGATGTGCCAAAGGATGGGCCGACCGCCGATCTCGATCATCGGCTTGGGTCGCAGGTGGCTCTCTTCCGAGATCCGCGTGCCAAGGCCCCCAGCCAGGATTACCGTCTTCATGTCTCGCCTTCTTGCGCGCGCCGCGCGTCGCCGCCGTCTTAGCCGGTAAGTCGGCGATTCCGAAGCTGCTTGCACGAACCGTCGCGTCGCGGGATGTGGGGCCATGGCTTCTGCGCCCCTCGTCAGTTTCGTGATCGCCGGCGTCCAAAAGGGCGGCACCACGGCGCTGTTCGACTACCTGGGTGACTATCCGGACATCTGCCTGCCGCAGTTCAAGGAACTACACGTCTTCGACGACGACCGGCGCGACTGGGGCCGGGCGGACTACGCGGACTATCACGCCCGCTTCCCCGACGCGGCCGGACGGCCGTGCGGCGAGGCCACGCCGATCTACACCTACTGGCCGAACTGCCTGGAACGGATCGCGGCCTACAACCCGGACATGAAGCTGATCGTGGTGCTCCGCGACCCGGTGCAACGGGCGTGGTCGCACTGGCGCATGGAATACGCGCGGGGTGTCGAGACCCACCCGTTCGCCTGGTGTATTCGCGGGGGGCGCCAGCGGCTCTTCGACGCCGAACCCTGGGGCTTCCACCGGGAGTTCTCCTACGTCGAGCGCGGCTTCTATGGCGAGCAGATGGAGCGGCTGTACGGCCTCTTCCCGCGCGCGCAGGTTCTGGTCCTGACCTCGGACGACCTGCGCGCCAACCCCGCGGCCACTCTGGGCCAGGTGCGCACCTTCCTCGGCCTGCCGGCCGGCGCGACACCGACGCCTCGCGAGGTCCACGTGGGGCGCGAGATGGACTACCCCTCCGAGTTGACGCTCGCCGACATCGAACATCTGCGGAGCGTGTATGCGGCGGACGCCGAGCGCCTTGCGGCGCTGACCGGCCTGCGGTTCGGTTGAAGCCATAGTTTCGTCGCGGCCCGCAGGCATCGTGGGGTCATGAAGCCGCTGGTTCTCGCCGCCATCGCCGCCACCGGCCTCGTCCTCTCCGCCTCACCCGCCGCCAGCGCGCCGCCGACGCCGGCGCTCTCGTTCCCACTTGCCTGCGAGCCGGGCAAGACCTGCGAAATCCAGCACTACGTGGACCGCGATCCAGGCCCGGGCACACGCGACTATCGCTGCGGGCTGCAGACCTACGACAAGCACACCGGCGTCGACATCCGATTGCTCGACATGGCCGCCCAGCGGCGCGGCGTTGCGGTCCTGGCGGCGGCGGCCGGTCGTGTCGCCCGGCTGCGGGACGGGGTGCAGGACATCTCGATCCGTGCGCCGGGGGCGCCATCGGTGGCCAATCAGGAGTGCGGCAACGGCGTCGTGATCGATCATGGGAACGGGTGGGAGACTCAATACTGCCACCTCGCCAGGGGCAGCATCTCCGTGAAGGTCGGCGACGCCGTCGCGGCCGGCGCACCGATCGCCCGCGTCGGGCTATCGGGGAACACCGAGTTCCCGCATCTGCACCTGACGGTCCGTCACGCCGGCCAGATCGTGGATCCCTTCGCGCCCGATGCGTCGAAGCCGCAGTCGTGCGGCGGTCAGACCAGCTTGTGGACGGCCCAGGCGCTGGCCCGCATGCCGTATCGCCAGGGCGCGGTGCTGAACGCCGGGTTCGCCGACGCGCAGGTGACGATGGGCCAGGTGGAGGACGGCGCCGTTCGGGCGCCCGGCGGCGACGCCCCGCTGCTGGTGGCCTACGTCCGCGCCATTGCGCTTTTGCCGGGCGACGAGGTCGAGCTCGACCTGAAGGGTCCGGACGGCAAGAGCCTCGCGCGCCACCGTGGACCGCCGCTGCAGCGCTGGCGGGCGCAGGACTTCGTCCTCGTGGGCAAGCGGCGGCCGCCGATGGGGTGGGCGCACGGCGTCTACGTGGCCGACTATCGCGTCTGGCGCGGCGGCAAGGTGGCCGTCAGCCGTCGGATCGAGGTCCGCATTTAGCGACGCCGGTGGCGAACGGCCGGGCTCGGCCTTACGACTGGCGGGATGGAATCGATCTTCTACGAGGGCCTGGCGCACCAGAAGGCGGGCCGACTGGACGAGGCCGAAGCCTGCTATCGCCGGGCGGCGGGCTGGCGACCGTCATGGACCCTGGGCAACCTCGGCGTGATCCTGCGCATCACGGGCCGGCTGGAAGAGGCCGAGGCTGTGCTGCGCGAGGCCCTCGCGGCCGAGCCGGAGCATCCCCGGACCGAGCACACCTTGGGCATGACGTTGATTCAGCTCGGGAAGTACGCCGAGGGCATGGCGCTCTACGAGGCGCGCCACAAGCTGCTGCCGCGGCCGACCGCCCCCTTCCCCGAATGGCGGGGAGAATCCCTGAAGGACAAGCGCATCCTGATCCTCGCCGAGCAGGGGCTGGGGGACCAGATCCTTTGGTCCAGGTTCATCCCGCTTCTTGCGCGGGAGGCTGCGGAGGTCCGGTTGGCCGTCGCCCGACCGCTGGTGCGTCTCTTCGAGCAGTTGCCGGCCACGGTCTTCAACGCCCAGTCGTTCGACGACCAGCCCGTCGACCTGTGGGCGTCCATGGGGTCCGTACCCCGGTGGCTGGGCGCCGGCCCGGCGGACGCTCCCGCCCCTACGCTTGTGGCGCCCCAAGTCCCTGGAACGCCTTCAGGGGTCGGCCTGATGCTGCAGGGGGGCGGACGCAACCCCAATCCGACCCGTGTGCCCGGGGGCGTGACGGCCAAGGCGATCCGCGGACTGGCCGCCTTCACACCCCTGGATCCGGAGAGCAGCGGGGCGCGCGATTTTGCGGACACGGCGAATCTGATGGCCGGGCTTGAGAAGGTGGTCACCGTCGACACGTCGGTGGCGCACCTGGCAGGTGCGCTGGGCAGGCCGACAATAATCCTGTTGTCGCGGCCTGCCGTGGATTGGTACGCGAACTGGAAGGACGACCGCACGCCCTGGTATCCGAGCGCGCGGCTGGTCCGGCAAAGGACGCCCGGCGACTGGGCGGGCGTCATCGGGGACGTCGCGGCCGCTCTTGAGGGCGGCTCCTGACCGGGGCCAGCCAACGCGCCTCGCCAGTTGAACGAGACGTGATCTGTCCGCCTCTTCTCTCCGGTCTAGCTTTACGTTAGTCTGGCCAAGTCAGCCTAGCTCTCCATGGCTGTGTCGCTTTGGTCGGGAAGCACATCGTCAGATGTTGTTTCCCGACCGTCTGCGCCTCAGTGCGAGACTTGGCGAATTTCCACGACATTGAAGCGCGCCAGCCATATCAGGCCTCGCTCGATGAATGGTCGGCGTGCTGGCGGGAAGAGAGCGCGCAGGGTCGCGACGGTCGCAGGTCCAAGCTCCTGCAGCCGGCTCACGACCACCTCGAGCTCCGGCGGTCGCGGGCGGTTGAATCCACTGTAGCTGGCGAGCGGCGCAGCGAGCCGGGCCTTGGCCACGTCCCATGAGACGCCATCGACCAGGGTGACCAGGTCGTCTTGGCTCAAAGCCCGCGTCGGATAGCCGGCGAAGAGTGTAAAGGGATCCGGCGCGTAGGGGTTGCCTTGTGGCGACGCCTGGCTCCCGCCAGCCAGGCGACGGGCGTTCTGCTCGCCCCACAGCGCTTCGTACTGAGGGATGATTGCCGACCAGTCGAAAATCCGGCGCGCCTGGGCGCGCGCCTCGGCGCCCATCGTCCGGCGCAGCTCGGGATTTGACGCCAACTCGACAATCGCCTGTTCCGCAGCCCGCAGGTCGATCGCGGTGTATTGGCCGGCGGCGCCGATGTAGTTGGGGTAGCTGAGCCAGCCGTTCTCGTACCAGTAGGCGAGGTCTCCACCCAGCCCTCCTCGCGGCGCGAGCGTCGGCACGCTGAAGCCGTCAAGGCCGTTCCTGACGGTGTCGCGGTAGCCGTCCCAATCGCTCACGACGGAGGGCAGCCCGGCCGCCATGGCCTCGACCGGGGTCAGGCCGAACGATTCCTGGATGTTGTCCGAGAAGCTGATGAAGAAGTCGGCGACCGACCAGATCGAGAAGCGGACGTCGGGAGCGCGGCCATCGACTCTGCGAAAGGCGACGGAGGGACACAGCTTCTGGGTCTCTTCCTCGTATGCGCGGTCTGCTTCAGCGTTTTCCGCCCACCCGGAGTTCACCCAGTAGATGGGCGCGTCAACACGCTTGGCGGCGCCTTCCAGCGCGAGGGCCATGAGGGCGGGATTCATCTTCGCCTTGACGTTGAAGCGGCCGACATAGAGCGCGACGATGGCGTCGTTCGGGATGCCAAGGCGCTCACGCCAGCCGCTCCGGTGTTCGGGCGACGTGCTGAAGTCCGAGCAGTTGACCCCTAGCGGGATCGTCACACGTTGGGCTTCGGGCCGCCGGCGGGCGCCGTACTCGCCCCTCATGTACTCGCGCATCAACTCCATCTGCGCTTCGACGGCGGCACGGACCGCGTTCGAAGTGCAGATGAGAGCGTCGTGATCTTCGAGCGGCGCGATCAGGAAGTTGGGCAGGATGCCCATTACGTTTGCGGATGCGGTCGTATGGGTGATGCCGCTGATCGCGTATCGGCGCGAGCCGAAGGCCAGCCGACGCCACGCCTCGTCAGGCATTCCCGGCGTCGGGAGGTGCATGACCCCGGGATCGGAGAGCTTTGCGCGCTCCGTTTGCGGGATCCACCGCAGCGGCCGGTTTGCCGGCTCGATCCGATCGACCAGTTCACCGAGCTTCTCTTCAGATGCGCCGGTGACGTTCCACAGGTGTAGCTGGGAGCCAGTTCCGTGGCGAATGAGGCCTCGAAGGAAGCTCTCCCCCGCCGAGTGCCTGCCTAGAAGGCGGTCGGTCGATGTGTCGAAGCCATCAGGGTGGAAGTAGATCGCGGCGGCGCCCATCCGGCGCTCTTAGCCCAGGGCGGCGAGGCGGCAAAGTGTGCCGAACGCTATTGCACGCCACAGCGGTCAAAAGAAAAAGGGCCGCCCCGGAGGGGCGGCCCAATTCTGATCCGTGGATCGATCCGAAGCTCTTACGAGCCCAGGATGTTGGTCGCGCTGATGTCGGCCAGGGTACGGCCCACCAGGACCACCGCGTCTTCCACGGTGTTCGCCGCGCCGCCGTTGTCGGCGAACACGACCACGTCCGAACCCACTTGAACCGCGACGTAGTCGACGGTGCCGGCCGCGATCTGGCTGGTCGCCAGGCTCAGGGCCAGTTCGTAGGTCGAAGCGCTCAGTTCGAGGTAGGTGCTGCCTTCAGCCGCGGTCGCACCCGTACCGAAGTCGAGCTTGTCGCCCGATTCCCAGTCGAAGATGCGGTCCAGGGTGCTGATGGTCAGGCCCGAGTCGCCGGCGTTGGCGAAGACGAAGATGTCGTTGCCGTTGCCGCCGCGGAGCTGATCCACGCCAGCGCCACCCGAGATGGTGTCGTTGCCGTCGCCACCCGAGATGACATCGTTGCCGCCAGTCGACGACAGGTTGTCGTTGCCGCCACCGCCGTCGACGGTGTTGTTGCCGGCGCCAGCGTCGACGGTGTCGTTGCCTTCACCGGCCGTGATGTTGTCGTTGCCGCCCGTGGTGGTGACGTTGTCGTTGCCAGCGCCAGCGCTGACCACGTCGTTGCCGCCGCCGCCGGTGATGGTGTCGTTGCCGTCACCGCCGGTCAGGTTGTCGGAGGCGGTGCTGCCGGTGATGTTGTCGTTACCCGCACCGCCATCGACGGTGTCGCTGTTGCCAGCGTTGGTGATGACGTCATCGCCGTCGCCGCCCACGACCACGTCGTTGCCGTTGCCCGACTCGATGGTGTCGTTGCCGAGACCGCCGTCGATCGTGTCGGCGCCGTCGCCAGCGCTGATCGAGTCCTTGCCGTCTTCGCCGAGGATGTTGTCGGCGCCGCCAGCCGCGGTGATCGTGTCGTCACCGGCGTTACCATTCACCAGCGTGCCGTCGGTGCTCGACACCGTGATGACGTCGTTGCCCTGACCGCCGAGGATGGTCCACTTGCCGGCCGTGGAGGATTCGACGATCGAGTCATCGCCAGCGTTGCCCTGGATCGAGCCGCCGCCCGCGACGTTCGCCGCCGTGACAGTGTCGTTGCCGTCGCCACCGACGACCGCGATCGTGCCGCCGACAGAGCCAGCCGCCATGGAGAGGCTGTCGTTGCCGGTGCCGCCATCCATGGTGATGTTGCCATCGACGCCCGTGATGGTGTCGTTGCCGCTCTCACCAGAGATGCTGTCGTTGCCGCCAGCATCGGTGCCGCCGGTGATCACGCTGCGGATCAGGTCGTCGCCCGAGTTGCCGTTCAGGATGTCAGCGCCCGTGCTGCCGACCAGGGTGTCGTTGCCCTGACCGCCGAGGACGGTCGAAGCGCCCGAGGTCGTGATGCTGTCGTTGCCCAGGTTGCCCTGGCCAAAGTTCGCGCCCGAGCCCAGATCGATCGTGTCGTCGCTTTGGCCACCGTACACGGTGTCATTGCCGGCGCCGCCGATGAGCGTGTCATTGCCCGAGTTGCCTTGCAGCAGGTCGTTGCCGCTGCCGCCGTCGAGCGAGTCCGTGCCGTCGCCGCCGTAGAGCGCGTCGCCCGTCGACAGGCCCGTCACCGTGTCGCCGCCGGTCGTGCCCACGAACAGCACCGAACCATCGGGGAAGATCGGCTGCTCATTCGCCATGCCCGAAGCCGGGAAGGTCACGGCCTTACCGGTCAGACCCGAAATGAGAGTGATCGTCGCCTGCGGGTTCGCCAGCGTCGCCGCATTGAAGCGGACGGTCGTCAGGTTCGCGCGCTCACCGGTCGTCTGAAAGACGAGGCTGTCGGTCGTAGCGTACGTCGCGGCCTGCGCGTCCGTGATAGTTTCAAAGAAATAAGTCGCCATAGATCTCTCCAGTCTGTGTCACACGGACCCCTGGAACGCTTGACCCCCATCCCCGATGGAGCAGTCCCAGCGGTCCATTACCCCAAGCGCCATAGCATGGCTGCGGCGTAGGTTAGACGAGCCCAAGGGGAGACGTATCGGAACCCTGCCAATTACGCAACATCAAAAAGCCCCCCGGAACTTCGCGCCAAGCGGTGTTGCGCGGGCGCCTCTACTCCTCGCGGAACGCGTCCTCGAGCGTCGCGGTAATTGGCGAAATCAGGAAGCCCATGACGGACCGTTCGCCCGTTACGATGAGGGCCGAGGCGGGCATGCCGGGCGTCATCTTGACCCCCTTCTTGAGCTTCTTCAGCTCGGCCGGCGCGATGCGCAGATCGACCCGGTAGAAGGAGGTTCCGCGCTGTTGGTCCGTCATCCGGTCCTTCGAGACGACCGAGACGGTGGCGTTGAGCGAGTCGGTGAAACGCTGATTCAGGCCGGTCAGCTTGACCTTAGCCGGCATGCCCTCGTGGACCTCGTCGACGTCCTCAGGCTTGATCATCGCCGTGACCGTAAGCGGCGTACCGGACGGCACTACATCCATCAGCGCTTCGCCACCGCCCACGACGCCACCCACGGTGAACTGCGTCAGGTTGAAGATATACCCATCCACCGGCGATCGCACGACCGTAGCGTCCAAAGCCTGGCGCGCCATGGTGAGTCGGGGAATCACGTCCGCGAGCTTCGCTTGGCTGTCCCGCAGCCCCTCGGCGGCCTGACTCTGGCGCTCGTTCCGCAGCGAGCTCAGCTGCAGGCGGGTCTCGCCCATCTGTTGCTTCAGGCGCGCTATGTCCGATTGCAGTTGGCCCTGCCGGCCCGCGAGCTCGGCGAGGCTGCGTTCGTATCGCAGAATCAGCGTCTTGGGCGCGAAGCCCTGCTCGTTCAGCTTGCGGTAGCCGGCGAGCTCCTCTTCGGTCAGCCGCTGCTGCTCGTTGATGGACGCCAGTTGCGCCTGCATGCCCTGGACCTGGGTCTGCTGCTGCTCCATCCGCTGGGACAGTACGGCCGACTGGCTCTGGAATAGCTGCTGGCGAGTGGCGAAGAGGAACTGCTGGTCACGGACCAGCGTCGCAACGGCGGGATCGGCCATGCGGGCGTTCAGTTCGGCGGGCAATTCCAGGGAGGCCTTTCCCAGCGCCTCCGCGCTGAAGCGGGCGTTCTGGGTCAGCAGCGTATCGTATTGATTTTGCAGCACCGAAAGCAAAGCGCGCGCATCGACATCGTTGAACAGCAGCAGAGGCTGACCTGCCCGCACGTGCTGCCCCTCGGAGACGAGGATCTGCTTCACGACGCCGACTTCCTTGTAGCGCAGCGTCTTGCGATTGGCGTCGGCGCGCACCTGCGCCTGGGCCGTGATGCCGGAAGCCAACTGGGTCGTCGACGCCCACAGACCGAGGCCGATCACGAACACGCCGATCACCGCCGCCCCGACCACCATCGGCCGCCGCAGGCGATTCTGCAGTTCGGCTGGCATGACCTCGTGCTCGTCGTTGCCGAAGGTCGGCGCGACATAGGTCTTCGGCTTCGGCGGCTTGCCGACTGTGGTGATGTCGAACTTCATCGACCGCCCTCCACGGCGCGGACCTCGGGTTGCTGAGCGGGCTTGACCAGGCGCGACATGACTTGGTCACGCGGCCCGAACAGCTCGACCCGACCATCCCGCAGCACCAGCATCTTGTCGGCGGCGCGGAACACCCCCGGCTTGTGCGATATGATGACCACGGTGGCGCCGTTGGCCTTCATCGCGTCGATGGCGCGCATGAGGGCTTCCTCACCCTCCGCGTCCAGATTGGCGTTCGGCTCGTCCAGCACGACGAAGGCGGGCTTGCCCAGCACCGTTCGGGCCAGGCCCACGCGCTGGCGTTGGCCCGCCGACAGGACGACGCCGCCCTCGCCCACGTCGGTGTCGTAGCCCTTCGGCATGCGCAGGATCAGGTCGTGCACGCCGGCGAGCTGGGCTGCCGCCACGACCTCCTCGTCGGTGACCTCCTCACGGAAGCGGGCGATGTTGTTGCGCACCGTCCCGGCGAAGAGCTCGGTGTCCTGGGGCAGGTAACCGACGTATTTGCCGAAATCGGCGCGGTCCCAGGTGAACACGTCGGCGCCGTCCAGGCGCACCACGCCGTTCAGGGGCTTCCAGATACCCATCAGCAGGCGCGCCATCGTCGACTTGCCGGCGCCGGAAGGGCCTATCACCCCCAGCACCTCGTTCGGCTCCAGGGCGAAGTTGATGTTGTTGAGCACCAGCCGGGCGCCGCCCGGAGGGGCGAAGTTCACCCCCTCGACGGACAGCTTGCCCAGCGGCCGGGGCAGCGCCGTGGCGACGGCCGCCGTCTCTGCGTTGGCCAGCAGCTTGTTCAGCCGCTCGTACGACCGGTACATGTTGTTGAGCGGATCCCAGGCGCCGACGATCTTCTCGATCGGCTGCAGCGCGCGGCTCGCCAGGATCATGTTGGCGAACAGCATGCCCGAGTGGATCTTGCCCTTCAGGATCAGGTAGGCGCCGACAGCAATGATGCCGACCTGGATGCTCATCCGGACGGCCTTGATGATGTCGTTGTACATGTTCGACGCTTCGGCCGCCGCGGCGCCGCGCTCGATGGTCACGGCGCGATGCCGGGCCCACGCCTTGCCGATCGTCGGCAGCATGCCCATCGCGCGGACCACCTCGCCGTTCCGCAGAGCCGCGTCGGTGAAGCCATAGCTCTTGAGCGCCGCGTCGTTGCCCTCCTTGAGGGCCGATTGGGTCGCGCGCGCCTGGGCGATGGCCAGCACGACGAGCAGTGCGGCGGCGAGCACCGTGATCATCCCCACGAGCGGATCGATCAGGAAGAGCACCAGCAGGAAGACCGGAATCCATGGCACGTCCATGAACACGGCCGCGCCGATGCCGGTCAGCGACTGCCGGAACTGGTCGAGGTCGCGCAGGGCTTGGGCTCGGGCGTTCCAGTCGCCCCGCACCGCCGCGTCGAAGAGGCTGGTGAACACCCGACCCGAAACGCGCTGGTCGAGCGCTACGCCGTAGTTGATCAGGACCCTCGCCCGCAGATCGTCGATGACACTCGAGATGATGAAGACGAAGAGGGTGACCAGGCTGAGCGCGCCAAGCGTCGCCAGGTTCTGGCTCACCATGACCCGGCCGTAGACCTGGTAGGTGTAGAGCGGCAGGGCCAAGTACAGCAGGTTCGAAACCAGGCTGAAACCGAACGCCACCGCCGCAGGCTTGTAGCCGTCGCGCAATGCGCGCCCGAGCACATTGTTGGGCAGGTCGGTGATGAAGGTGAGGAATTTCATGTCGCCTAAACCGTCCGGCCGGACCCTAGGGCCTGATACACCAATCCGCGCTGAAAAAGGTGAACGCGCGCGAAGATAGCGCGTTCTCGCTCGCCACGGCGGCGCCCCGCCAGGGGCGCGCGTAGATGCGCAGGCGGCCTCGCCTTGTCAATGCGCCCCAACTGCGTCCGTCCATGCTAAGAACCGCCGAACGGACCCCGCGCCCCAGGAGCCCCGATGCCGCGGATCGCCATCGTCGGCAGTTGCATAACCCGCGATCTGTGGCCAATCCGTGGCGGCGGGGCGGAAGCTCTGCTGTATGTTTCGCGGACCAGCCTGCCGGGCCTCCTTTCCACCCCCGTTGAAGGTTTTCGCCCCTCGGAAGAGCCTCCGGGCGATCTGCCCCGGCATGGCCACAACGCTCTGATCGCCGACCTCCGCAAGACCGCATTGGCGGCGTTGGTCGCCTGGCGGCCCAGCCACATCATCTTCGATTTCATCGACGAGCGATTCGACCTGCTGGCGGCCGGCGAAGCCCTCGCGGCCAATAGCGGCGAGATGGTCCGAAGCGGCTATCGGACGCAGCCGCCGCTCGATGCAGCCCGACTCCTCCCGAGGCTGTCGAACACCTGCGAGCGGCTTTGGCTCGAGGCGGCCGCCGAATTCGCAGCTGTCGTGCGCGGCACGCCTCTGGCCCGAGCACATCTCATCCTCCACAGCGCCCGCTGGGCGGAGCTGCAGCGCGAACCGGACGGGCGCACGCGGCCGATCGTCGACGTCGAGATCGTCGAGGGCCAGCCGGCGTCCATCGCGGCCTACAACGACCTGCTCGCGCGTCAGGAGGCGACGTTCCTGGACCTAATGCCGCCGATGTCGCGGGTTTCAGCGGACACGTGGCGGCTGGCGGACGCCGAGCATCGCTGGGGGCTGAGCCCCTTCCACTACGTGCCCGAATACTACGAACAGATCCGCCATCAACTTGGCGCACTCGGCCTGGCGGACGCGTTCAGCGACCGCCTCGCCGCGCCCAGTGCTCCAGCGGCGTGACACCGCGCGCAACCAGCCCGGGGTGACTGGCGAGATAGGCCGCGGTCGGAAACCCTGGCCTGGCCTCGGCCACCGCCCAGGCTCCGCCCTGCAGGTAGTCGATCAGCGGATGGACTCCCGGCGGAAGGTCGTCCCCGCGCGCCTCGACATAGGCCGGCAAGTCGAACCACGGGCTCGGACTGACTCCCTCGGCGCCGCCATGCACGAGGAAGTGCGTCAAGGGCTCGATGCCCGCCTCCGCCAGATCCGGCCGCTCGGTCCGGTACCAACGCGCGTCGAACAGCGGATGCGGCGAGAGTCCTCGCCTCCAGCCCTCGTCGAGGTAGTGCGCAAGGGGAGCCCGCTCCCCGACGCCCCCAGCCTGCTCGGCGTACCAGGCCGGGTCGAACAACGGATGGGGGCTGAGGCCGGCGCGCCAACCGTCGCGCAGATAGTGGGCGAGCGGCGTGTCACCGACAGCGAGCACCGGCGCCTGGGCCAGGTAGTGGCCGGCATCGAAGAGCGGGTGCGGGGAAAGGCCCCGCGCGGCCCCGACCCGGATGTAGTGCTCCAGCGGCGTGACGCTGGTCGCGGCGAGTTCCACAGCGTTCTCGCGCGCGTACCAGGCGCTGTGGAACAGCGGCGCCGGATCGCGCCGCTCACCGCCTCCGGTGAGCAGATAGTGGACCAGCGGCGCGGTCCGCCGGCGCGCAACGTCCGCGTTGCCGCTCAGGTACCAGGCCTGATCGAAGGGCGTGGCTGGAACGGCCGCCGGGTCCGCGCCGCGGCCGGCATACGCGGCCATCCGCAGCATGTCGCTCACCGGCCGCCCGGCCCCCTGCCACACGCCGCTGCGCGCGATGACCAGGGCCTGCCCCCACGGGCCCAGGCGCGCCAACACCCGATCGGCCAACTGGCTGATCCGGTTGTGCCTCCGCAGCCGGCCCTCGCCGCGAGCCCGGAAGGCCGCGACGGCCTGGGCGCGCAAGCGGGCCGCGGCGTCCGCACGCGCGGCCAGCGATTCGGTGAGCGCCTGGGTGAGCTCCGTGCGGGTCAGCGCCTCACGCACCTGCGCCTGGTGCGCGAGGCGGTGCGCGCCGGCGAAGTCCCGGCTAAGGCGAGCCACCTTCGCGGACACGGCGCGGGCTTTGTCCAGCATCGCGCCGTGAGTCGGCTCGGCTGGAGAAGTAGCGGTCGGAACGGCCTTGGCCAAACTCAAGCGCCTTCGTGTTCGAGCCATTGTTGGAAACTGCCGCGACCGGACGCAAAGGGGTTGGGGAACGCCGCCTGCAGGTCGGTGCGTTCCCGATAGAGCACGCGCTCGCTCTTGGCGATGGGCCGACCGTCGGCGTAGGCGCCGTAGGCCCACCAGCGCTCGGGGATCGAGGGGTCGGTCGCATCGGCGATCTGCCGTTTGTACCAAGCCCAAATCTCGTAGACGGGGAAGTTCTTGCCCGCGTAACGCTTGGTCATGGCGTCGCCGACCGCGCCCAGCTTGGTGAAATGCCAGAAGCGCAGCGGGAAGCCGTTGACCAGGATGCAGCCGTCCTTCTCCACCGAGATTTTCCGGGTCGACAGGTTCCAACTCGCGACGTTGTAGCCGGGATCGCGAACGATCTTGACCCGGTCGAACAGGGCCGGGACGTGGTCGCACCAGCGTTGATCGACGAAGAGCCCCTTGGGGATGTCATCGTAGCAGTACGACAGCAGCCGGTCGTTCCACCACCTGGCGAAGCGGGCGCCCTCCCCGGTCGTACGAATGGCTACGAAACCCAGGTTGTAGATCCCCGTCCGCAGGGTGGAGATATCGTTGTCCTGGATCGCCATGTCGTCGTCGTTGGGATCGGTCAGGTGCGGGGTGAGCAGGATGTCGTGCTCCTCCAGCCACCGTTCGAGCGGCTCCAGGCTGGCGAGCAGCGCCGTGTCGGGATCCAGATAGATCACCGCGTCGGCGCCGGAGCTGCAGGCCTGGTGGATGAAGGGGCCCTTCACCGCGGTGCAGACCTCGACGATGTCATGCCGGAACAGCCAGCCCTCGAAGTTCGGAATGCCCAGGTCCCGAGCCCAGACCACGCGGTCGAATGGCTCGGACGCGGGGTCGAAGGCGAACCCCTCCGGCGGCTCGTCCGTGATGAGCGCGACGAGCTCCCAGTCCGGATGGAACCGGCGGAGCGTCTGGAACAGGACCCGGGCCCGGTTCAGGTACGAGAAGGTGAAGCTGGAATAGACGAGGATCTTCATGCGGGGGTGTCCGCGGCGATGAGGTCGGAGGTCATGCCGCTCAGGGGCAGGTCATACAGCATCGGCCGGCGTGTGGCGCGGGAGAGTTCGAGGATCCGGCCGTTTGTGAAGGTGGCGGCCAGGGCGGGCTCGTCGGGGAGGACCCAGCCGGCGCCTTCGCGGGCGACGAGGGCGGCGATGTTGCCGCTGTCGGGGCCGGCGACGACGGCGCAGCCGGCGGCGAGGGCTTCGTAGGCGGCGAACGAGAAGGTCTCGCGCCAGAGGGGCCAGAGGAGGACGACGTCGACGGCGTGGGCTTCGAGGGCGTCGATCATGGCGCGGGGATGGGCGCCGTCGACGCGGACCGAGTGGAAGGCGACGGGCAGCCCCGGCTCGGGCTGGGCGCCCAGGTGCAGGAACGCGTAGCGGGGGTCGTCCTCGAAGGCGAGCGCGAGTTCGCGAAAGACCGGCCAGCCCTTGTGAGCGACCGGGAAGCCCACGTAGGCGATTCGGAGAGGGCCGGCCGGAGGGGTCGGCGCGGGCCCACGGGGGATCAGCCGGGCGTGGGGGTGCACGACCGTCTCGGCGGCCGGTAACAGCCAGCCCTCGCGCCATACGTCGAGCGCCACATCGGACGGGCTGACGACGGTGAGCGAAAGGGCCTGGAAGAGCGCCTCGTGCGCCGCCAGATGGCGGGCGCGGGCCGGGCCGTAGACGCAGATCGAACAGGCGGGGCTGTCCGGCGGGGGCGCGCCGCAATCCTCGACGCCGTCGCGCAGAAGGTGGAAACCGGCGCAGAGGCTGGCGTAGTCGTGCAGCCAGTAGAATCCCTGCGACAGCCCCACGGCCCCGGCGATCGCCAGGACGTCCTCGACGGCGTGACCCAACAGGCTGTGGATGGCGAGGCTCCGCGCGCCGCCCGAAGCTCCGGCGACCTGGCCGAGGGCCCGGGCGATAGCCTCGCCGCCGTGCACGCCCAACGATTCGCCGTTCAGCAGCACCTCGAGGCCGGCCGGCTCGCCGGCGGTCCGCAGCACCGGCCACGGCGTCGCCGGGTGCAGGTGAAGGTGGTCGCGGCCGAGTCCCGCGATCCGGGCGGCCTCCTGGTGGAGGCAAAGCTGCAGGCCCCCGACGCGTTGGCGGTAGTCGTCGTGGCTGAAGGTCACGTGCAGGTCGCGCAGGCCCGTCCGCGAACGTCCCAGCGCGCCCACCAAGCCGTCGGCCGACGCGAGCGGGACACGCGCCGCAGTCGCAGCCGCCGCGGCGATCTGGGCTTCGATCGGCAGCAGGCGCGAGATGGCCTGGTAGCGGAAGCCGAGACCCTGGGTCGTCGGGCGCGCCTCGTGGCGGCCGAGCTTGAGGAAGTGGGCGAAGGGGTTCACGCCGGCCTGGGCGACGTCCGGGTTGTTGTCGAGGTAGCCCTGGATCGAGAACCGCGCGTGGGGATCGCGCCCCTCGCGCCAGCCGTGCGCCAGGAAGTGCGACAGCGGGTCCGCGCCCGTGGCCGCGACGTCCGGGTTGGCCGCCAGGTAGTAGGCCGCGTCGAACTCGGCGGCGACCAGGGCGCGATCGTCCTCGCCGCCGCGCCGCAGGACACGGGCGGCCACGCGGCGGGCCAGGGCGCGGACGCTCACGCGCGGCTCCGCAGGTCGACCGGCAGGTCGCTGAAGGCGATGTCGTGGAGTTGCGGCCGGCGGGCGGCGCGGGCCAGCGCCAGGATGGAGCCGCTCTCGAACGCCGCCTCCAGCGCCGCTTCGTCGTCCAGCACGGCCCCTTGCCCGCCGGCCGCGACGAAGGCCGCCACATTGCCGCTGTCGGGCCCGGTGACGACCGCGCAGCCCGCCGCCACCGCCTCGTGGGCGACGAACGAGAAGGTCTCGCGGCACAGGGACCAGACCAGGACGGCGTCGGGACGATGCTCTTCGAGGGCGGCCTGCATGGCGAGCGGCCGGTCGGGCTCGACCCGGACGGCGTGGAACGGCAGGCCAAGGTTCGGCTCGGGCCGCGCGCCGAGGTGCAGGAAGGCGTAGCGTGGATCGGCCGCGTGGCGCAGGGCGAGACGGCGAAATAGGGGCCAGCCCTTGTGCGCGGCCGGGAAGCCCGCGTAGGCGAGACGGAACGGCCGGTCCGGTTCGGCCTCCGGCGCCGGGCCGCGCGGCGCGAGCGTCACGTGCGGATGCACGCGCAGGCCGGCCGCCGGCAGGTCGTCGGCGGAGCGCCACAGGTCGAGCGCGTTCTGAGACGGGCTGACGACGGTGAGCCGCAGCCGCTGGAACAGGCGCGCGTGCTCGGCCCGGTGCCGTTCCCGCCAGGCTCCATAGACGCAGACGCCGCAGGCCGGGCTGCCGGGCGGCGGGGCCGCGCAGTCCTCGACATCGTCGCGGAGCAGATGGAAGCCGGCGCAGAGGCTGGCGAAGTCGTGCAGCCAGAAGGCGCCCTCGCGCAGGCCCGCCGCGGCGAGGATGTCGGCGGTCTCGTCGGCGGTATGGCCCAGCAGGCTGTGGATGGCGAAGCTGCGCCCGCCTGCCGCCTGCGAGCCGCCCGCCTGCGCGCCGGCCGCCGCGGACAGCACGCGGGCGATGGTGGCAGGCGCGAAGACCCCGACGGCCTTCCCGTTCCAGACGACACCCAGGGCGCCCGGCGCATCGTGGGGGCGAACCACCGGCCAGGGACGCGCGGGATGGAGATGCAGATGGTCGCGGCCGGCGGCTTCGAGCGCGGACGCCTCACGACCGATGACGAGCTGAACGCCCCCCAGGTTCGCGGTGAAGTCGTCGTGGCTGAGCGTCACGTGCAGGCGGGCGAAGCCTTCCCGCGACACTTCCAAGGCCTGCGCCAGCACCGCCTCGTCGTCGAGCCGCGGCGGCGCCTGGCCGACGGCCTTGGCGATCCGCACCTCCAGCGGGACCAGCCGCTCGACGATCTCGTACCGGAACCCCAGCGGATGTTCCCGGCGCACCACCTGGGGCCGCCCGGCGGCCAGCCAGTGCAGGAACGGGTTCTCCCCCGACTCGGCCACTTCGACGACCGCTTCGAGATAGGCGCTGACCGAGAAGTCGGGCGACGGATCGCGCCCCTCGCGCCAGCCGTGCGCCATGAAGTGTTCCAGCGGGTCCATCCCGGACTGCGCCACGTCCGGGTAGGTGCGCAGGTAGAAGGCGCGGTCGAAGGCGCCGGCGGCGAGCGCGTGCTCGGGCTGGAGCCGGCGCAGGCGCCCGCGCAGGCCGGAAGGGACCGCGGCGGCCAGCAGGCGCCTCACGCGACCAGGTCTCCGGTCATGCCGCTGTAGGCGAGGTCGTAGATCGTCGCCTTGCGGCGCGCGCGCGCCAGGGCCAGCACCGCGCCGGTTTCGAAGGCGACGTGCAATGCGGCCTCATCGGCGAGCACGAGGCCGCGCGCGGGGTCGGCGGCGAAGGCGGCGACGTTGCCGCTGTCGGGGTTGGTCAGCACGGCCGCGCCCGCGGCGGCGGCCTCGTAGGCGGTGAACGAGAAGGTCTCGCGGCAAAGCGGCCAGATCAGCGCCGCGTCGGCCTGCAGCGCTTCCAGCGCCTGCTGCATCGCCAGCGGGCTTTCGCCCGTCACGACCACCTTGTGGAAGGTCGCCGGAGCCGAGGGCTCGGGCGCCCCGCCGAGATGCAGGAAGTCGTAGCGCGGATCGCCCTCGAACCGCTGGGCCAGCTCGCGGAACACGGGCCAGCCCTTCAGCGGCGTCGGCATGCCCAGGTAGGCCAGCCGGAACGGACGCTCGCCGGCCGGGCGGCGCGCGACCTTCCGCTCGACGAGCCGGGCGTGCGGCAGGACGACGGTCGACGCGGCGGGCAGGTCGCCGTGCGAGCGCCAGAACTCGAGCGTGGTCTGCGACGGCGCGACCACCGTCAGCGCCAGGCGCTCGAAGAGCCGTCGGTGAGCGTCGAGGTGACGCCGCCGGTGCGGGCCGTAGGCGCAGACCCCGCAGGCGGCGCTGTCGGGTGGGGGCGCCGCGCAGTCTTGCACGTCGTTGCGCAGCAGGTGGAAGCCGGCGCAGAGGCTGGCGAAGTCGTGCAGCCAGAAGAAGCCTTCGCGCAGGCCCGCGGCGGCGAGGATGTCGGCGGTGGCGTCGGGCGCGTGGCCCAGCAGGCTGTGGACGGCGAAGCTGCGTTTGCCCTGGCGCGGCGCCGCCGCCAGGGCGTCGCGAACGGCCTCGGGCGCGAAGAAGCCGATGCGGCGGCCATTCAGCATCACCCCCAGCGGCCCCGGCTCGCCCTCGTTCCGCACCACCGGCCACGGGATCGCGGGATAGAGGTGCAGGTGCGCGACCCCGCGGGCGGCGAACTGCTGCGACTCGCGGCGCACGCAGAGCTGCAGCCCGCCGGAGTGTTCGACGTAGTTGTCGTGGCTGAGCGTCACGTGCAGCTCGCCCAGGCGGGCGAAGGCGGCGGTGAGCCGGCTGGGCGGATCGGTGCGCAGGCGGGCCGAGGCCTGGACCGCCGCGGCGATGCGATCCTCCACCGGCCGCATGCGCGCCACCACGTCGTAGCGGAAGCCGAGCTGGTGGCGCGGCTGGCGCCCCTCGGCGCGGCCGGCGACCAGGTAGTGGGCGAAGGGGTTCATGTTCGCCGCGGCGACGTCCGGATTGGCGTCGAGGTAGTCGGCCACCGAGAAGCGGGCGTTCGGGTCGCGATCCTCGAGCCAGCCCGCGCGGATGAAGTGGTCCAGCGGATCCATGCCCGCCGCCGCCACATCGGGGTTGGCAGCGAGGTAGAAGGCCGTATCGAACTCGGCGGCCACCGCCGCGTGCTGGTCGGGCGTCAGCGGCGCGGCCGGGCGCCGGCGACGGCCGTGAGGCAGCGACACGGCGTCCGGGACGGCGAAGCTCAGGTGGCTCCACGGCGCCGGCGACCAGTCCACCTGGCCGAAATAGGCCGCCGCGTGCCGCGAGGGCCTGACGTCGCGGCCCTGATGGCGGCCCTTGGTCAGGAAGTGGAAGAAGGGCTCGATCCCCGCCGCCTCGACGTCGGGGTTTTCGTCCAGATAGGCCGCGACCGAGAACCAGGGCGCCGGGTCGCGACGCTCCAGCCAGCCGGCCAGCCGATAGTGCCAGAGCGGGCCCATGTCGTCGGGCAGGTCGGCGTAGGTCGCGCGGTAGAAGTCCGGGTCGAACGCCGCGGCGATGACCCGATGCGTCTGCGCGGCGCGCGTCCGGTCCTCAGCTTGGGCCGTGGCGGCCATGGCGTATCGTGTCCTGAGATCGGGCGGCAGGCTGGTTTGCAACAGTTGGTCCGGCCGTTCAACCTCGGCGGTCCCGCCCTTGCGATCAACCGCTTGCCGCCGGGCCGCCGGACCCGTACCACCGCCCAGACGATGAGCCGCCCACCCGCAAAAGCCGCCGCCGGCCCGCGCACCGCCTACCTGGTGCTGGGCATGCACCGTTCGGGCACCTCGGCCGTGACCCAGCTCCTGGCGCTGGCCGGCGCGGACCTGCCGAAGAACGTGATGCCGGGCGACGAGCACAACGCCAAGGGCTACTTCGAGCCGTGGAAGATCGCGATCTTCAACGACGAGCGGCTGCGCGCCGCCGGCTCGGCCTGGGACGACCCGTTCGCCTACCCCTACCGCCCCCTGCCCGAGGCCGAGGAGCAGGCCTGGCTGGACCGCGCCATCGCCCTGTTCGACGAGGAATTCCCCAAGGCGGCCTGGCCGCTGATGAAGGATCCCCGGGCCACCGTGCTGCTGCCCATGTGGCGGCGCGTGCTGGACGCGCGCGGGGTCGGCGCCCGCTGCGTGATCCCGGTGCGCCATCCCCTGGCGGTGGCCGGCTCGCTGCGCCGGCGCGACGGCTTCGCCGACGAGAAGTCGGTGCTGGTCTGGAGCGCCTACATGCTGGCGGCGGAAGCCTATACCCGCGACCTGCCGCGCGCCTTCGTCGGCTACGACGCCCTGCTGGCGGACTGGCGGGCCGAGGTCGCGCGGATCGAGGCCGCCCACGGGGCGCCGCTGCCGAAGCTGACGGCGAGGTCGGCGAAGGAGATCGACGGCTTCCTGACCCCGGAGCTGCGCCACAACGCGGTCAGCGACGGTCTGAAGGGGCTCGGCTGGGCCGGGGAGATCGCAGCGGACGTCTTCGCCTGGTTCGAGGCCAAGGCGGCGGGCAAGTCGCCGAAGATCGCGCTGCTGGACGGCGCGGCGGCCCGCCTGGCCGAGCGGGCCCGGGACATGGGCGCCCTGATTTCGTCGACGACCCGCGACCTCGCCGCCGTGCGGGCCGAGTTGATGGAGGCGCGCGCCCGGCTGGAGGTGGCCCAGGCGTTCGAGACCGAGGCCCGCGCCAGCATCGCGCGGCTGGAGGACGGCTGGCGCGCGGCGCAAAGCCTGCTGGACGGCATCGACGCGGAACTGGACGCGGCGTTAGCGGAGGAGTGAGGGCAGGCGCGGGGGAAGCGCGGAGCGGACCCGACGGGAAAGCCGTCGGCGGACGCTGCAAACGTCAGAGATGGGCGGAAAGCCGATCTCACATTCTATCATTCGGATAACTGCCGTCAGCACAGCGAGACGGCTCGAGCGCGGCGACGAAGGCGTGCGCCCGTCGCGCCGAACCCAAGAACCATCAGCGCCCAGACGTCGGGATCCGGAACTGGACCGGAAGGAACCCCCTGGGGCTCGCCTTCAAGATAAGTCACTGTCACGTCTGTCATCAAGCTCGGAGGAACGTAGCCGTCGATGTGAAAACCTTGCATGTTCATGCCCGCTGAACAGGCGCCGATAAGACAGAGATTGCCCGCCGGGAGAGCTCGGAGATCCGCCAAAGCAATTGGGGTGTTGAAGGCCACCTCGATCCCAACGTTCGTCCAACCGGCGTCCACCCCATAGATGGAACTGAACCGGAAGACCGTGGGAGAGACAAAGCCCGCGCCGAGGTACTCGCCGGGCATGTTGAGCGTAAAAGGTCCCAATTCGACGTGAGCATCGGTCACAACCGGCACGTCAGGCGAGAACGCTGAACCTCCTTGCACGGTCGTCGGGTCGATCGGGTCTATTCCGCTGAGGTCGAGTGTGCCCACCAAGCGGAACGGGATCGCGTAGTTTACAACGCCACCTCCCAAGGCGTTGTTCCAGTCCTTGCCAATAGCTGTGCCATGAGCCTCGATCAGTAGGTACGCGGCCGCCGCGGGCTGACCCGCGAGCAGGACGGTGCTGGCGGCTAGCGCTGCAGTGAAGATCCTCATTCTCCCTCCCCTAGATCGGCAGTCCGATCACCTCCGAGCCAGCTTCGCACAGGTCGATGTGCGGGTGGAGGAGTTTAGATCGCTCAGCTTGTAATTGCTGCCGCGAAGACCTCTCCCGAGCGTTCCGCCAGGCAAATGGCGCCTACGTCCGCAACGGATGAAGGCGGAAATTGAAGTCATGCCAGGGACCGGACTCTCGCCGCGCGTTCGGGAAGCGGACCTCACCAACGTAAGCGGAGGTGAGAAGCCCACCTCCTCTCCCCCCGCCCTCGGCCTTGGGCCTAGGGAAGAGAGGGGAGAGGGTAGGGAGAAGGGTGGCGCACGACGCGCCACGACCGCTCCGGGTTCAGCCGGGACCCGCCGAAGAGCGCTTGCAGCGCTACCCAGGATCGCACGGGTTTACCAGGACGCCTGGGCATCGCGGCGGGTCATGGCTGAACCGTTGTGCAAGCGTTCAGGCTTGCGTCGCCCCTCTCCCTACCCTCTCCCCTCTCGCTTCGCGGGGGGAGAGGAGGACGAACGCTTCAGCGCCGGCTCAGGCGTGGATCGACGGCCAAGTAGATCAGGCCGGTGATGGCGGCGACGTCGAGCAGGTAGAGGTAGCGGTAGTCGCAGGCGATCGAGATGACGAAGAAGCTGGCGGCGAAGCCGAGTGCGCCGGCCAGCAGGCCGGCGATCACCAGGTCGGCCGGGTCGCGCCGAAGGAGCAGCAGCACGGCCAGCACCGCGGCGATGGCGGCGAAGGCCACGTGCGAGAGGGCCGGTGTCTCCATGTACCAGGTGGCGTAGTTGTAGAGGCGCTGGTCGTTTCGGTCGAAGCGCCGGGTCATCTTCAGCGCCTCAAGCGTCGGCGGCGGGCCGTCCACGCCCACGGTGACCGGCAGGCAACTGTCGATCAGCGGGGTGGCGAAGACCTGCTCGAACGCCAGCATGCGGGCGCGCAGGTAAAGCGCCGGGTCGTCGCGGATGAGGGCGAACCACTCCGCCCGGGCGACCGCGGGCGGCACCGTGCGCCAGAGCTGCGACATGCGCTCGTCGGACGCCATCTTGTCCACCCGCTCGGGCGAGTAGAACTCGGCCGCGTGGGCTCGCAGATGGGCCGCGGCCGCCGGGGAGGCGCGCTCGATGTACGGCATGCGCCGGCCCGGTTCGAGGGCTGCTGCGGCGGCGAGGTCGTAGTTCTGCAGGATGCGCAGGCCCTTGCCGCCGGCCGCATCGGGCGCGCCGATACCCTGGGGCTGGGCCACGACGCTCAGCATGAAGGTCAGGGCCGCAACGGTCGCCAGCCAGGCCACGGCGAGGGCGGCGCTGCGCAGCCAGCCCTTGTACGCCGACCGCGACCAGGCGATCGCCAGGGCCGCGGGCAGGGCCAGGATCAGGCCATTCTGGCGCAGCAGGCCGGCGGCGGCGAACAGCAGGGCGGCCGCGGCCAGGCTGAGCCAGGGCGTGCGGCCGAGGCGGTCGCGGACGCCGAACGCCAGCAGCGAGAAGCCGGCGAGCGTGGCCACCGCGAACTGCACGTCCTTCCAGACGATGCCGGGGTAGATCATCACCTGCGGGAGGGCGACGAGGCCCAGGGCGAGGACGGGCGCGAGCCAGCTCGTCCGCCCACGGACGGCCGGCAGGAGCGCCCAGGCGCCGAACAGCACGGCCCCGCTGAGCATGACCGCCAGCGCGGTGCCGGTGTGGATCCGGTCCAGCACGCCCAGCAGCCAGCCAAAGAAAGCCGGGTTCCAGGTGGTGCGGACGCCGAACCGGCCCTCGTGCAGCGCCAGCACCGAATCGACGGTGAGGTGCCCGGGCAGGTTCAGCCTGAGCATCAGCAGGAAGGCGCCCGCCAGCACGGCCCAGAAGGCCCAGCGGGCGGGCGAGCCGCGAAGGCCGGCGCGGGCGCTCACGCCGGGCGCACCACGAGGAAGAGGCCGGCGATCATCAGGCCGTAGCCGGCGACCATGGTCCACGACGCCTGTTCCTTGAACACCAGCCAGCCCGCCAGCGGCACGAGGCACGAGCCGATCAGCGAGAAGGCGTAGGCCAGGCTGAGCGGCACGCGGGTCAGGACGTAGAACCACAGCAGCGCGGTGACGCCGTACCAGGCGAAGGCGCCCATCAGCGGATAGTTCTGGAGCACGCGCGCCAGGAAGGGGCCGGACAGGCGCTCGTTGTAGATCGCGCCCCATTTGAACATCATCTGGCCGAGGGGCAGCGCCACGGCGAAGACGCTGCAGAGCGCCATGTCCTTCGGGCTCATGCCTCGGCCTCCTCGGTCTCGAGCTCGCGCAGGACGGCGAGGTAGGGGTGGATGGGCCGGCTGGGCACGTTCAGCACGTCGAAGTTCATCGCCTGCAGCAGGAGCTGGGCGCCCAGGATCACCGGCAGGGCGGCCAGCATGACCACGCCGGCCGACGCCGCCTGGCCCGGCACGCGGCTGGCCAGGTAGCTGAGGGCGTAGCCGACGCCGAACAGCGTGAAGAACAGGCCGAACAGCAGCTCCAGGCTGGCGGCGTTGAAGTCGCGCACGAAGTACTGGCCCACCACGCGCTGGGCGAAGTTCTTCAGGTGCTTGAGGGCGAACGGGCCGACGATGGCCCCGATGCGGATGTTGGAGACCTCGTCGGCGTACTTGGCCGGCATCGGCACGTCGCGGACCACGGCGCGCAGGGTGCCCAGGTGGTAGAGCAGGTCGGTCTCGAAGAAGAACCGGCGGGAGATCCGCTTCTCCATCACCAGCCGCGCGACGTTGGCCTCCAGGGCGGTGTAGCCGTTGGTGGGGTCGAAGATGTTCCAGTAGCCGGTGGAGACCTTGGCCGCGAAGCTGAGCGCAGCGTTCCCCAGCACCCGCACCGTCGGCATGGTGGTCAGGTGGCTGATCGAGGTGAAGCGGTTGCCCTTGGCGTAGTCCGCCTCGCCCAGCAGGATCGGGGCGACGAGCTGGGCGGCGTAGCCCAGGTCCATCTGGTCGTCGCCGTCGACCTTGACCAGGACGCGCGCGCCCCGGCGGGCCGCCTCGGCGTAGCCGGCCAGCATGGCGCCGCCGACGCCCTGGTTCTTGGCGAGGCGGATCACCACGACGCGGGGGTCGGTGTTGTTGGCCTCGATGAAGTCGGCCGACTTGTCGGGGCACGCGTCGTCCACGCAGACGATCCCCTCGAACCAGGCGGGCGTCTTCTTGATGACCCGCAGGATGTGGCCGGTGACCTTGTAGCAGGGCACGACCAGCCAGACGCCGGCGCCCTCCAGCGACAGGGCGGGATCGCGGGGCAGGCGTTCGAGCGGGGGCGTGGTCACGACGGAGGGCACGCGGCCCGGCTAACACGGAAGCGCGCAGGCTGGCAAAGCCGCTGCGGCCGGCGTCGTTCCTTGCGCGGGGAAACCCCGGCTGATACCTCCCCGCCTTCTGTCGGAGAGGCCCCCCCTTTTGCAGACCGCCACCCACATGCTGCGGACCGGACAGCGCGGCGCGCGCTTCCAGTTCCAGATGGCGACACGGGACCTGGTGACCTCGCTGGGGCGCCTGGGCCTGTCGTGGTCGCTGGCCTGGCACGACGTGGCCTCGCGCTATCGCGGCTCGGTGCTGGGGCCGTTCTGGATCACCCTGTCCATGGGCCTGATGGTGCTGGGGATCGGCTTCCTCTACGCCGGCCTCTTCAAGCTGCCGCTGAACGAGTTCCTGCCGTACGTGGCGCTGGGGATCGTGTTCTTCGGCGTGATGACCGGCACGGTGAACGAGGGGTGCGAGACGTTCGTGCTCGCCTCGGGAATCCTCTCGCAGACCAGCCTGCCGATGTTCACCTTCGTCTGGCGCACGGTCTTCCGGAACCTGATCAACCTCGGCCACCACCTGGTGATCGTGGTCGGCATGCTGGCGTTCTACGGCCAGTGGAAGGTGGCGAACGTGCCGCTGGCGCTGGTGGGCGTCGTGCTGATGCTGCTGAACGCGAGCTGGATGTCGCTGCTGGCGGCCATCGCCTCGGCCCGCTTCCGCGACATCCCGCAGATCGTGGTGTCGATCATGCAGTTCGCGATCTTCATGACGCCGGTGTTCTGGCTGCCCGACCGCTTCGGCAAGCACCAGGCGATCCTCGACCTTAACCCCTTCTACCACCTGCTGCAGGCGGTGCGCGCGCCGCTGCTGGGCCAGACGGTGGCCGGGCACACCTACGTCGTGCTGGTCGCCATGGCCCTCGCCGGTTGGGCGGTGACGTTCGTGGCGTTCGCCAACACCCGCCGGCGTCTGGTGCACTACCTGTGACGGCAGCGTCGATCACCTGCACCGACCTGACGATCCGGTTCCCGGTGTACGGGGCGGACGCCAAGTCGCTGAAGAAGGCGCTGGCCCGGGCCGTGGCCGTCGGCGGCGCCCTGGGCCGGCACGCCGGCGTCACGGACGTCACCGCCCTGGCCAACGTGAACCTGCAGCTCAAAGCCGGCGACCGGCTGGGTCTGATCGGCCACAACGGCTCGGGCAAGACGACGCTGCTGCGGGCGCTGTCCGGCGCGTACGAGCCGGACGAGGGCTCGATCGAGGTGCACGGGCGAATCGCCTCGTTGCTGGACCTGGGCCTCGGCATCGACCCGTCGGCGACGGGCTACGAGAACATCCGCCTGCGCTGCCGGATCGGCGGGCTGTCGACGAAGGAGATCGACGCCCGCATGGACGAGATCGCCGAGTTCACGGGGCTGGGGCCGTTCCTGTCGATGCCGGTGAAGACCTATTCGGCGGGGATGCAGGGGCGCCTCGCCTTCGCGGCGGCGACGGCGGTCGAGTGCGACGTGCTGCTGATGGACGAATGGATCGCCGTGGGCGACGCCGAGTTCCAGAAGCTGGCCCACAAGCGGCTGCTGAAGCTGGTGGAGCGGGCGGGGATCCTGGTGCTGGCGACGCACGAGGCGCCGCTGCTCAAGCTCTACTGCAACAAGGTGATGAAGCTGGAAGGCGGCGTGGCCTCCGAGATCGTCGACATCCGCAAGGTGGACGAGCTCCTCAAGAGCTGAGCGGCGCGCGCGCATCCAACCGCGGCCGACAGCGTTCTGCCCTCCCCAACCAGGAGGCGACATGAGCGTATTCGGCGACATCCTCTCGAAGATCTTCCACCACCCGAAGGCGACGGCGGCGCCCCAGGCGGCCCCAAGCCAGCCCGCCCCACAGCCGCAGGCGCAGGCGGCGCCCGCCGCCGCGGCCACGCCGGCCGAGCCCGCCCCAGCGGTCGATGTGGAAGCGGTCCTGGACGTCATGGCGCGCGACAACGGCCAGACGCTCAACTGGCGGCAATCGATCGTGGATCTGCTGAAGCTGCTGTCGATCGACTCCAGCCTCGCCAACCGCAAGGCGCTGGCGGCCGAACTGGGCTACTCGGGCGACACCGAAGACAGCGCGACCATGAACATGTGGCTGCACAAGGCGGTGATGCGGAAGCTGGCGGACAACGGCGGCATTGTGCCGGACTCGCTGCGTTGAGGAGCCGGGCGCGCCGGCAGGCGCGCCCTCTCCATCACTTGTCCGGAACGACCATCGGCGCGCCCTCGCGGCGCGGCGGCGGCTTGCAGTTTCCGGCGCGCGCCTGGGCCACGTAGAAGAGGGCCCGGTCGGCGGCGAAGTTGCGGTGCTCGGCGATCGGATTGGTGGGCTCGCCGGTCAGCAGGCTGGTGGCGTCCTGAGGGGCTCCCGCTTCGCTCGCGGCGGCGGCCAGGCTCTGCTGGTTCCAGCGGCTGAGCGGGGCGGTGCAGGCCGCTACCGTCGCGTCGGCGACCGAGGCTGCCTCGTCCGGCCCTCCGGCCAGCGTGTACGCCCAGCGGTGCAGGCAGTCCTCCACCCCCGCGGCGCCGTCCGCCGCAGGCGCGGCATTGGCGGCCGGGAAGGGCTTGCAGACGCCCGCGACGGGCCGACGGTCGCCCGAGCAGGCGGCGAGGCCCGCGCAGGCGACGGCGACGATCAGGGCATGGCGCAGCATGGCTTAGCGGCAGACCCGGGTCGGCTGGTACACGCGCTGGCCGTAGGCGTCGTAGTAGGCGCGCGTCTCCATGCGGCAGCTTTCCGCATACCGCGGCCGGTCGTAGGACGCGCGGTCGTAGCTGCGCGTGCGGTAGCGCGTGCTGGTGTAGCTCTTGGAGCGGCACTTGCTGACCTGGTTGCCCACCAGACCGCCCGCCGCGCCACCGATCAGCGCGCCCTCGGTGCGGTCGCCGCGGCCGGCGACGGCGCTGCCCAGCAGGGCCCCGCCCAGGGCGCCGATCACGGTGCCGTTGGTGCGCTTCTGACAGGCCGCCTGCGAGGCGGCGGGAACGGCGGCCACGGCAATAGCCAAGCCGGCGATCATCGCGATCGTCCGCATAGTCTCTCCTCCATCCGTGAGCCGTTCCCTCGTCCGGCTCGGGGGTGGAAACGCCGAACTTGGCGGTTGGATGCAGGCTTAAGTCAGCCAGTCGACGAAGCCGCACTTGGCCATCCAGGCCAGCCCCAGTTCGAGCGGACGCCGCCTCTGCACCGGGAAGGCAAGCAAGACCTCCCGGACGGTCAGACCGCTTGGTGCGGCGGCGAGCGCCTGGAACGCCTCGGCGCAAAGCGCAAGAGAACCCCGGAACTCGCCGTAGGCCGTGTCCAGCGCCGCCAGCCGCCCGGCCTCGGCGATGTCCGTGGCGGTGGCGCCCGGCGCCGCCGTCAGCCGGGTCTCAAGCGCGAGGACGTCCGACGCGAAGCCGGCGAAGGCATGGAACGGGTCGCCCCCTACCGGGTCCGGACGCCCGCTGGGCGGATCGGCGGAGGCCGCGCGGATCGCCGCCAGCTCGTCCGTCAACGCGTGGATCTGGCGGGCGACGACCGGCCAGTCGTAGAGCTCTCGCACCCGCGCCTGTCCGGCCCGCCCCATCCGCCGGCGCAAGTCCGGCGACCGGATCAGCTCGGCGATGGCCTCGCCTGCGTGGCCCACATGAACCGCGGTGTGCTGCGCCACCGAGCCCACGTAATTCTGGTAGGAGCGCGCGTCGATCGTGTGCCATTCGAGCAGCGCCGCGCCGAGGCCGCCGCCGGGCGGCCCGCCGAGCGTGGGGACCAGGAACCCGTCGATCCCGTGGCGAACGGTGGCGCGGTAGCCATCCCAGTCGCTGGCCACCACCGGCAGACCGCTGGCCATGGCCTCCAGCGGGGTGATGCCGAAGGTCTCCTGAATGTTGTCGACGAGCGACAGGAAGATGTCGGCCCCGGCCCAGAGGTCGGCAAGGCGTTCACGGTCGTTGCCGTCGACGAAATGGACGTCGACCCCAGGCGCATACGCCCGTGCGGCCTGTTCGTAGAGGCGCTGCTCACCCGCCTCCGGAAACCAGCCGGCCATCACGAAGGCGGTCCGGACGCCCGTGGCGGCGGCCGCCTGTTGAACAGCCCGGAACATGGGCTGCGGAAACGCCTTCTCGTAGTAGGACAGCCGCCCGACCCAGAGGATCAGCGCCTCGTCCTCCGACAGGCCGAACGGCGCCCTCGCGCGCGCCCTCGCCCCGGCCCGTTCGGCGCTGGCGGCGAGGGCGGCGGCGTCCACGCCCAACGGGATCATCGGCAGCATTGGCCGGGGCGGCGCCTGCCCGCCGGTGCGCTCGGCCAGGTGCGCCTCCCAGTCGCCGAACAGCGCCTCGACGGCGTCGCGAACCGCCGGCGAGGTGCAGATCAGCGCGTCCCACGGATGGACCGGCGCCGTCGAAGTCGCCGCGATCATCTGGCGGACGGCCGGCGGCGCCAGGGTATGGATCACGCCGATCAGGCTGTAGGCGCGATCGGACGCTCGCCTGCGCCGCGACCAGGCGAGGCCAGCGATATCCGGGAGGCCGCGGATCAGGGCGCCGAGTTCGCTGGCGGAACTCGAGATGATCCTCAACGAGGTGGTGACCTCGGTGGGCGAATCCGACCCGGCCAGAAGACCCTGCGCGACCTCGTCCTGGCCGACGATCTGCACCGTCTGCACATCGACCCGCGGGAATCCCCCGTGCCGCACCAGCGCCTGCCAGAGCTGGAGGTTCGCCACGTCTTTGCCGAACGGATTGCGATGGAGCCGGGTCTCGCCGGTGGGATGGAAGATGGCCAGCCCGCCGCGTGGCGTGTCGGGATCGGTCCGCTCGGCGCTCATCGCCCCAGTCATAGAGCCTGTTCCGCAAAGTCGTCGAGACGTCATGCCGCCACGGGTTTCCCCGGCGCGCCGAAGCGGCTAGGCAAGTCGTGGGACGCGAAGTGGAATTCAGGATGGGGGCGAGCCGGGCCGCGAAGCCGCGGTGGATGGATGCTGTCCAGCAGGGCGTTCTTGCGCGTACGCCTGTGGCGGCGCGGCGGATCCGTTATCTGGGGGCTGCGGGCGTGGCGTTCGCCGACGCCTGCCTGGGGCGCAACCCACGCTGCGACGTGGTGCTCGAAGCGGGCAACGCCTCACCGGTGGAGGCGCTGGCCGCGGACGACCTTGCGGGCCTGCTGATCCTGCCCGACGCCGCCTCGCTCCTGGCGGCGACCGAGGTCGTGACCACCGCGATGCCCGCCGGGACCACCGACCCCAACGGGCTTCTGAACGCCCTCGTGAACCACGGCTTCGAGGTGCGGCACCTCCAGCCGCTCGACCCGCAGACGCCAGATCCCAAGACCTACGGCTACTTCGACGACATCCGCCGCGAGCTCACGTCGGCTTGGGCCGCGGGAGGCTTGCCGGCGCCCACGACCGAACCCGTCATCGTGGTGGCGACGCGGCTCGGGGGCCCGGCGAGCATGCAGCTCGCGATGTTTTCCTTCGTTCCGTTGATGATGGACATCCGCACCCGGTTGCCGGCTGCGGCCCTGCGCTCGGAGCCGGGACTGCTGACACAGCACGTGCGGCCGCCGGGACGACTGGAGCCCGCGGCGAGGGACACGCCGAAGGTGGTGATCATCCAGCGTCCGGCCCCGCCGAAGAGCATCGAGGGCTGGAAGCAGTCGATCCGCGACTGGGTGCGGGACGGCTGGGTGTCGGTCGTGGAATTCGACGACCACCCCACCCTCGCCGCCATGACCGGCGGCCGGGAAATGGTCGAAGCCGACTGGGTTCGATTCTCGGCCGTCCACGCGGTGCAGACATCCACCCCACTGCTGGAGGGGCTGTTCCGCGAGCTGAACCCCGAGACCCGCAGCTTCTCCAATGCGGTGTTCCGACTGGAGCCGTTCCCCGAGAACCTGCCCAAGCGGGTCTTCTACGGCGCCATCCAGCGGGGGGACCACGCGGTGGAGATGGCGCGCTCGCTGGGGCCGGCCATCGCACGGTTCCCCGGCGTGGAGTTCGTCGTCGTGGGCGACCGGGCGGTGTTCGACGCCATCCCGACCTCGCGCAAGCGCTACTTCGACCTCGTCTCCTACGAGGAATATCTTCGACTGATGGGCGGCTGTTCGATCTTGCTCTCCCCGATCGAGGACAACGAGTTCAACGCGGCGAAGAGCGACGCCAAGTTCCTCGACGCCGCCTCGCGAGGCGTACTGACCATCGCCTCACGGGCGGTCTATGGCGGCGTCATCCGGCACGGCGAGAACGGGCTGATCGCCGAGCGGACAGAGGACTGGGCGCGCCTGCTGGCCGACGCCCTGGCCGACGACGTCGCCCGCCGCGAGATGGCCCGGGTCGCCTGGACCTACGTTCGCGACCAGCGGATGTTCGCCGACCAGGTGCGCGAGCGCCTGGCCTGGTACCGCGACCTCTGGGAACGCCGCGAGGAGCTGAACGCGGCTGTGCTGGCGCGGCTCTAGCCGGAACGAGCCTTCACCGCCCGCGCGACGCGGACGTTCCGAGGGTCGGCGACGGGCGGTCCGAAGGCGTCTGCGCTTCCGTTTCGTCTCCCCTCTCGCTTCGCGGGTGGAGAGGAGGTGGCATAAGCCTCAGCCGTCGAGGATCGCCGCGGCGACAGTGTCGACGTCTTCCAGGGCCATGCCGGGCCAGAGCGGCAGGGATAGCACCTCGTCGGCCAGCGCCTCGGCGATCGGGAAGTCGCCGCGGCCGTAGCCGAGGTGGGCGAAGGCCGGCTGGAGGTGGCAGGCGGTCGGATAGTGGATCAGGGTCTCGACGCCCCGGTCTGCCAGGCGGGCCTGCAGCGTGGCGCGTTCGGCCGTGCGGACCACATAGAGATGGTAGACGTGCCGCGCCCAGTTCGCCTCGGTCGGGAGGGTGAGGGCGCGGGCGCCGCGCAGGCGCTCACCGTAGCGGCCGGCCCGCTCACGGCGCCGATCGTTCGTCTCGTCCAGGCGTTCGAGACGCGCGCGCAGGAACGCCGCCTGGAGTTCGTCGAGCCGCGAGTTCACGCCCGGGACCTCGTGGACATATTTCTGGCGCGAGCCGTAGTTGCGCAGCATCCGCAGCCGCTCGGCCAGGACGTCATCGGACGTGGTTACGGCGCCGGCGTCGCCCACCGCGCCGAGGTTCTTGGTCGGATAGAAGCTGAACGCCGTGGCGTGCGCCAGGACGCCTGTCCGCCGTCCGTGGCAGAGCGCGCCGTGGCTCTGGGCCGCGTCCTCCAGGACGAACAGGCGATGGCGCGCCGCCAGCTCCATGAGCGGCGGCATGTCCACCGGGTGGCCGTAGAGCGAGACCGGGATAATGGCCGCGGTCCGCGCGGTGACGGCGGCGGCGACCGCCTCGGCCGTCAGCACATAGGTGGTCGGGTCGGGTTCGACCGGCACGATGGTCGCGCCCACGGCCTCGACTGCCAGCCAGGTGGCGGCGAAGGTATGGGAGGGGACAATCACCTCGGCGCCGGGCGTGATCCCCGCCGCGCGCAAGGCCAGAACGAGAGCGTCGAGCCCGTTGCCCACGCCCACCGCGTGGCCGGCGCCGCAATAGGCCGCGAACTCGGCCTCGAAGGCCTCCAGCTCGGGGCCCAGGATCGCCCAGCCGCGGTCCATCACCCGCCGGTAGCCGGCGTCCATGGCCGCCCGCAGGGTCGGGTCACCCAGCCCGAGGTCGAAGAACTTCATCCGTTGCGGATCCGCAGGAAGTCGTCGAAGTCGCGAATATAGTCGGCCTCGGAATAGTGCTCGGAGGCCAGCACGAGGCAAACACCGCCTGACGAGAAGTTGTCGATGTCGCGCCAGGTACCCGGCCCGATGTGCAGGCCGCGGTTCGGACGGTTCAGCGTCACCCGCTCCTCGCGCTGGCCGTCGTGCAGGCGCACGTCGAAGCTGCCCGACAGCGGGATCAGCAACTGGTGCAGATCATAGTGGGCGTGGCCCGCGCGGGCCGATTGGCTGGGCACGTCGTAGAGGTAGTAGACGCGCTTGATCTCGAAGGGCACGTGCTGGCCCGACTCGATGAAGCAGAGATTTCCCCGAGGGTCCGCCACCACCGGCAGGTCGATGAATTCGGCGAGCGGAATGGCGCAATCTCCCCGTTGTCGCGACCACCGGCCGCAGGCCATGCGTCGCATGCTCGCGCGGGAGGTCGCCTGACGCGAGGCGGCATGTCAAATGTCCAGGGAGCCGCAGGCTGCCCGCTGGGCGCTCGCGGACCGATTGAGTACACCCTCCCCATCGCCCGCGAGGAATCACCGGTTGGACTTCGCCTACGAGAACCCCGAGCTGGAAGCGGCCATCGCCGGCGCCGCCGATATCGAGGCGCTCGACCAGGCCCTTGTGCGCCTTAGTCGCCTGGTGCCCAGCTTCCTGGCGCCCGAGGTCCGCGGACACCAGATGTTCACGCCGGGCCTCGACGCGCTCGCGCCGCGGATCGCCACGCGGCTGCGGCTGTCCGACGTCCCGCTCGCGAAGAGCAACGACAACGTCTGCATCGTGGCCACGCGCTTCTATGGGACCGGCGGGCATAGCCGGGTCGCCTCGGACATCAGCCGGCTGGTCGGCGCCGAGCGCACAACGATCGTGTTCACCGACCTCTACCGCGAACTGCGTCCCCGGCTGCTGATCCCGGGCGTGCCGGCGGCCCACGCGTGCCGGTCGCTGATGCTGCTGTCGGCGGGCACGATCGTGGAGAAGATCATCGAGCTCTACATGCTGCTGGCCGCCATCCGGCCCAGCCGCATCTTCCTGATCCAGAACCACATGGACATGGCCGCCGTCGCCGGCGTCTGGCCGTTCCGCAGCGTGGTCGAATACGTCCACCACACCGACCACCAGCCGGGCCTGGGGGCGACGCTGCCCTTCTCGGCTCACATGGACCTGACCTACGCCTGTCACCAAGCCTGCCGGGGGGCGGGACTGGACGCTACCTGGACCGGCATGACCGTGCCGGCGCGCGCCACCCCGACGCAGATGCCGGAGGGGACCGGCCGTGGTCTGCGGATCGCCACATGCGGCAGCCAGTATAAGTACCTGCACCCCGCCGCCCATCGCTGGAGCGACTTCGTCGTGGCGGCCCTGTCGCAGGCGCCGGACGCGGACTTCGTCCACTTCGGCCCCGTCGACGAGGCGCTGACCCGCAGCGTGCACGAGCCGCTGGCCGCTGCGGGGATCGACGCCGGGCGCTACCGTTTTCTCGGCGCGGTCCCCGACCTGCGCGAGGCGCTGATCGCCCACGGCGCGGACGCGTACCTCGCCAGTTATCCAGACAGCGGCGGCAGGGCGAACCTGGAGGCCCTTGCCGCCGGCCTGGCGCCCGTGGCGCCCACGCCGGCCCAGGCGGGGCCGCTGCTGCGGTTCGACCTGCCGCTGCCCTACTGGCTGCGCATCGAGACGCCCGACGAAGTTTCCGGCGCGCTGGCGCGCAGCGTGGAGCTGTCGCGGAGCCTGCGCTCGGCGCGGGGCCAAGCCGACCTGGCGGCGGAGTTCGGCCGCTTCGAAGACTATGTCCGGACCGGCGCGGCGGCGCCGGCCTGAGCCCCCACGCCATCACGCTCCTCCCTCGAACAGCGACCCCTCGATGATCATCTCCCAACTCCGCGCCGGCGCCGCCTACGAGCTGACGGACATGGCGCTGCTGTCCGGATCGTCGCTGATCTATTCGCCCTCGCTGGAGACCGGGTACACGACCTTCCCGCTGAACCTCGCCCAGGACCTGCTGCAGGAAGAGGTGATGGACCGCCTGCGCCGCACGGTGCGGAACGACCGGGTCGAATTCGACTTCCTGCGGCCGGTCCAGCGGATCGGCCACCTCAGCCAGCCCGCCGTGCCGCTGAACCTGATCCACCCCTACAACTACTTCCACTTCCTCATCGAGGCGCTGCCCAGCCTGGTCTGGCTGCTCGATCGCAAGGTGGTGGCGGACGACTTCGTGCTGGTCACGGGACGCCTGCACCCGAACATGTGGACCGCGCTCAACCACATCATCGGGCCGAACGCCCTGTCGATCCTGCAACTGCGGCTCATGCAGACGGTGACCTGCGACAAGGTCGTGACCGCGCCGCCCGCCGCCCACGCCGCCCAGCTCGTCCAGGGCGGCACCACGGACTGGCAATACAACGCCGAGAAGCTGAACCTCCTGCGGGGGCGGTTTCAGCGCGAACTCTCGGCGGCCGCCAGGGAACCGCGGCGGAAGCTGTACGTCCGCCGGGTCTCGCGCGTCCGCAACCTGAGCAACGCGGCGGAGGTCGAGGCGGCGGTTAAGGCTGCGGGGTACGCCGTCGTACAGCCGGAAACGATGGGCTTCTTCGACCAGGTGCGCCTGTTCGCCTCGGCCTCGCACATCATCGGGCCCACGGGGGCCTGGGCCGCCAACCTGCTGTTCGCGCCGCAGGATTGCCGTGCGGCGGTCTTCTATCCGGACGCAGCTCGGATCGAGAAGGCCGTCTGGGACACGATGGCGGCGACCCTCGGCATCCACGTGCGGAACGTCTACTGCCCCGTCACAACGCTGCGGCCGCCCCCTTTCGAGATCCATTCCGACTTCACCGCGACGCCCGAAATCATGGCGGACCTGCTGAACGCGCAGGGTTGAGCGCGCGTCTGCGGCGACGTCGCCAGGTTGCCAAACCCCTCGGGCAGGGGCAGACAGCGGCATGGCTTCCAGCGCCGATCCCGCTTCGAACGCCCTCCGTCCCGTACCGCCGGGCTCGGGTCCGCCCGTGCACGGCACGCCGAAGATCCCGGTGGCGAAGCCGCGCCTGCCCCCGCTTGCGGCCCTCGCACCCTACATCGAGCGCATCGACGCGGCGCGCTGGTACTCGAACTTCGGCCCCTTGAGCGAGGCGTTCGAAGGCCGACTGCGCGCACGCTTCGGCGCGCCGGACGGGGGCGTCTGCACGATCTCGAACGCCACCGTCGGCCTGGAACTGGCGCTAAAGGCGGCCGGGGCGGTGGAAGGCTCGCTCTGCATCGTGCCGAGCTGGACGTTCTCGGCGTCGGTCCACGCGGCTCTTGAGGCCGGACTGACGCCCTTCTTCGTCGACGTCGGCGACGACGGGCTCCTCACCCCGGGGATCGTCCGCGACGCCCTCGGCCGCGCGCCCGCTCGGGTCGGCGCGGTGATGCCCGTGGCCTACTGCGGACAGCCGATCGACCCCGCCCCGTGGGACGCACTGTCCGCCGAGGCGGGCATTCCGGTCGTGATCGATTCGGCCCCCGCCTTCGACCGCGCCGCGGTCGGCGACGGCCTGTCGGTGGTCAGCCTGCACGCCACCAAGGTGCTCGGCGTCGGTGAAGGCGGCTTCGTGATGTCGAAGAACCCGGACCTCGTGGCCTCCGTGCGCCTCAAGGCCAACTTCGGCTTCCAGGGTACGCGGGAAGCCCAGACACCGGCCACCAACGGCAAGCTCAGCGAATACGCCGCGGCGATCGGGCTGGCCGGCCTGGACGAATGGGACACGCGGCGGGCGGCGTTCAAGGCCGCGGCCATGCGCTACCGCGAGAACCTGTCCGGCCTTGCCGGCGTCTCGCTGCCGGAAGGCTGGGGCCCGGACTGGATCTCCACCACCTGCATCGTGACGCTTGGCGATCCGGAAGCGACCATGCCGACCCTCGACGTCCTGCACGCGGCGGGGGTGGAAACCCGCGCCTGGTGGGGCCGCGGCATGCATACCCACCGCGCGTTCCAGGCGCTTCCGCACCTGCCGCTCCCGACCACCGAGCGCCTGGCGCGGACCGTGCTGGGCCTGCCGTTCTTCATCGACATGACGCATGAGGAGATCGACCGGGTATGCGGCGCGCTCCGCAAAGGACTCGGCGGCTGAAGCGCCCCGCTGCGGCCCCAGGGACCCTGGCGGAACACCGGCGACGCATGGCAGTCTATCGCAAGTCGCCGCGGGTCGCCCGCCCGGCGCGGCGAACCTGGAACACCATGTGGCGGGCGGGACGGGGGACGCCGAGGTGAGCACGCGCGGCCTGGTGATATTCGGCGCCGGACAGATCGCCGAGGTCATGCACTACTACCTCACGGTCGAAGGCGGGCGGCAGGTCGCAGCCTTCGCCGTCGACCGCGAGTACCGGACGGCCGACGAGGTGCTGGGCGTTCCGGTGGTGGACTTCGAAGGGATCGAGAGCCGCTTCCCGCCCTCGGACTACGACATGTTCGTCGCGGTCAGCTTCAAGCAGGTCAACAAGCTGCGGATGCAGAAAGTGGCCGAGGCGGAGGCCAAGGGCTACGCGCTGGCCAGCCACGTCAGCCCGCGCGCGACGGTCTGGAACGGCTTCGTCGCGCAACCGAACACCATCATCATGGAGCACAACGTCATCCAGCCCTTCGTCACGGTGGGGCGGAACGTCACGATGTGGTCCGGCAACCACATCGGCCACCACACCCGGATCGGCGACAACTGCTTCATCGCCTCGCAGGTGGTGGTCTCGGGCGACTGCGACATCGGCGCCGGCACCTTCATCGGCGTCAACGCCACGCTGCGCGACGGGATCAAGATCGGCGTCCACTCGGTCATCGGCGCCGGCGCCCTGGTGCTCTCCGACGCGCCCGATGAGGCGGTGTTCATCGGCACGGCCGCCGAACTGAAGAAGATTCCCTCCAGTCGCCTGAGATCCATCTGATCCATGTCAATGTCCTGGACCCGCCGGGGCCGGATCTTCGATCCGGCCGCCCACGCCTGGGCGCGCTCGCACGCACAGGTTCCGACGCCGCTGCTCTATGACGACAAGGTGCGCATCTTCTACGCCGACCGGTTCGACGACGGACGCAGCTACACCACTTTCGTCGACCTCGACCGGAACGACCTCAGCAAGGTCATCTACGAGCACAAGGCGCCGATCCTGGACTTCGGCGCGCCCGGCACGTTCGACGACGACGGGGTCATGCCCAGCTTCGCGCTGCGCCGCGACGGTCAGGTCTGGCTCTACTACAGCGGCTGGAACCGGGGCGTGACCGTGCCTTACCGCAACTCGGTCGGGATCGCCGTCAGCGACGACGACGGCACGACCTTCCGGCGTCTCTACGAGGGGCCCGTCCTGGAGCGTTGTCCCGAGGAGCCGTACATCGCGGTGACGCCGACCATCCTGCGCGAGAGCGCCCCACAGGGGGGTGACCTTTGGCGCATGTGGTACATCTCGGGCCTGCGGTGGACGCTGGTCGAAGGCAAGTACGAGCCGGTCTACGTCATCAAGTACTGCCACTCGGCCGACGGGGTGACCTGGGCGCGGCCGAACCACCTCTGCATCCCCCAGGCCCACGAGGACGAGGCGTTCTCGCACCCCACCGTGATCCGCCACAGGGGGCGCTACCTGATGTGGTACTGTTGCCGGGACTCCCGCGACTACCGCGACGGCTCGGGCGCCTACCGGATCGGGTTCGCCAGTTCACCCGACGGCCTGGCCTGGACGCGGCAGGACGAGGTGCTGGGCCTCGACGTCTCCGGCGACGGATGGGAGTCCACGATGACCAGCTATCCGTCGGTGATCGAGATCGATGGGCGGGTCGTCATGTTCTACAACGGCAACGGATTCGGCCGGACCGGCTTCGGCTACGCCACGCTGGAGGACGACGTTGAGTGAGACCCAACCTGTCGAGGCCACGACCGCCTTCGGCGAGACTTTCGACTTCCGCGAGCGACTGAAGACGCTTTTCCGCGACACGCCGCTCGAAGCCGACGAACTGATGTTCAACCTCGGCCTCTACGTCCGCAGCTCGCTGCTGGTGAAGTTCCTGGTCATGGACGACCTCTACCGGCGGATCATCCCGGTTCCCGGCGCCCTGTTCGAGTTCGGCACCTGGCGTGGCCAAAACCTCGTCCTGCTTGAGAACCTGCGGGCGATCCACGAGCCCTTCAACAAACAGCGCCAGATCGTCGCCTTCGACACCTTCACCGGCTACCCCGAGGACGCCGGTATGGCCGAGGCCGCGCTCAAGGAGCATGGCGGCTACAACTCCGGTTCGGACTACCCGCGCTACCTCGCCGAGTTGCTGGAGGTGCACGAGGGCAACAATGCGTTCGGCCACCTGCGCGGCAACCACAAGCTGGTCGCCGGCGACGTCACGCACACCGCGCCCAAGTACTTCGCCGACCACCCTGAGACACTGGTCGCCTTCGCCTTCTTCGACATGGGCCCTTACGAGCCGACGGTCGCGGCGCTGCGGGCGATCAAGCCGCACCTCGTGCCCGGCAGCGTGCTGCTCTTCGACGAGCTGACTTGGGCGGGCGCGCCGGGCGAGGCGATCGCCTTCAAGGAAGTCTTCCGCGACATCCCGTATCGCATCGAGAAGTGCGCCCTTTATCCCTCCAAATCGATCGTGACCGTCAAATGAAGCTCTCCCTGGACCTGCCCACGTTCGCCGCCCGGATGGAGGAGACCGGCTGGGTGGTGTTCGAGGCCGCCGTCCCCGCCGATCTCGTCGAGCGGATGCGCGCGGAACTGGAAGAGGCCTGGGACATCTGCCGCGCCATCCAGGTGAAGAACGGGGTGGCCAGCGACGCCGACCGGACGGTCCACCACCTGGTGGGCCTGAAACCCAGCTTCCTGGAGTACGTCGACGCCAGCGAGCCGCTTGAGCCGTACCTGGAGCACTATTTCCAAGGCCGCTGCATCCTCAACTCGCTGGGCGGCGCGATCAACACCAGGGGGCATACGTCCTACGCCCAGCGGATCCACCGCGACATCCGCTCGTACTCGGGCGACATGCCGCTGCTGCTGAACACCCTGGTGATGCTGGACGACTTCACGCCGGAGAACGGCGCCACCTACCTGATGAGCGGCTCGCACAAGCGCGCCGAGAAGCCCGACGACGACGCGTTCTACGCCGTCGCGGAGCGCGCCGTCGGCCCGGCCGGCAGCATCCTGGTCTTCAACTCCAACGTCTGGCACGCCGGCGGGAACAATACGACCGACAGGGTCCGCCGTTCGGTCACGCCGATGTACTGCAAACCCTTCATCAAGCAGCAGTTCGACTACCCCCGCGCCGTCGGCTACGACCGCGGCCCCGAGCTCAGCGCCTATACGCGCCAGATCGTCGGCTACAACGCCCGCGTCCCGGCCACTCTGGACGAGTGGTACCAGCCGCCCGAGCGGCGGATGTACAAGGGCGACCAGGGATGACGGCCCGCGACCTCAACACCGAGTTCGCCGACACGGCCGACCGCAAGTACGCCTACGACTTCGACTACCGCATGCACGACTACATGCTGCGGACGTTCGACGCGCGGCTGCAGCGGTCCGGACGGGCGCTGGAGCTGGGCTGTTTCGAGGGCGGCTTCACGCGGAAGCTCGCGGCGATCTTTCCTGACCTGACCACCGTCGAAGGCTCCAGCGACCTGATCGACGTGGCGCGCGCGGCCTCGCCGCCGGGGGTAAAGTTCGTGCTGAGCCGCTTCGAGGACTTCGAGCCCGAGCAGGCGTTCGACGCGGTGTTCCTCACCCACACGCTGGAGCACCTGGACGAACCGGTGGAGCTGTTACGCCGGATCGGGACCTGGCTGTCGCCGACCGGCAAGCTGTTCCTGGTGGTGCCCAACGCGCACGCCGCCTCGCGGCAGATCGCAGTCGCCATGGGCCTGATCTCGCACCCCACGGCGGTGACCGAGGGCGAGCACCTGCACGGTCATCGCCGCACCTACGATATGGACGCGCTCCTGGCGCACGTGGCGCAGGCCGGCCTCGGCGTCGCGGAGAGCGGCGGGGTCTTCTTCAAGCCCTTCGCCAACTTCCAGTTCGACAAGCTGATCGCCAGCGGCGTCATCGGCGACGACTACCTTGAAGGCTGCTTCAAGCTGGGCCGGCTGTATCCCGACCTCTGCGCCAGCATCTACGCCATCTGCGAACGCGGTCCGGGAGGGCCAGGGCAATGAACAAGACAGCCGCCATGAACCCGGGCGGGGACGCCGTCCGCGAGCACTTCCTGGCCGAGGGCTACGCCATCTTCCGCGGCGTGCTGGACACCGCGTGGCTGGACCAGATCAACGAGGAGATGCTCGAGCTCTTCCGCTTGCAGCTTCGCCGCCGGAACCTGCCGACGAGCGGCGGCGACTTCCGCGAGGCCTTCCAGGCCGACGCGCTGCGGCTGCTCCAGACCGACGTGCCGACCTATATCTCGACGGCGCGTATGACGCAGATGCTGCCGTCCGTGCACCGGCTGATGATCTCGGAGCCGATCATGGAGATCGCCCGCCGGCTGGGGATCGAGTTCCCGGTGATCTCGACCCGGGTGTCGAACCACATCATCTCGGAGTCCCTGAAGATCCCGGGCGGCTATCACAAGTCGCCGCCGCACCAGGACTGGCGCGCGATCCAGGGAAGCCTGGACAGCATCGTCCTGTGGGCGCCCACCACGCCGGTGAGCACGCAGTCGCACCCACTGGAGATCATCCCGCGCTCGCACCTGCTGGGCCTGTTGCCGACGGTCGACCACATCCAGACTCCGGCCGTGAGCGATCCGCGGATCCGCGAGGAGGACTATCAGGCGCTGGCTATGAACCCCGGCGACGTGGTGGCCTTCTCGACCTTCCTGGTCCACCGGACGGGCGAGCAGGGCGACGGCCAGGTGCGCATCGCCTACAGCGGCCGGTTCAACAACGCCGCCGAGGACACCTACGTGGCCCACGGCTATCCCACGCCCTATAAATATTCGTACCAGACCGACTTGATCGTGCCGGACTTCCCGAGGGCCAACGACCTGGCGCGCGTCTTCCCGGGCGCGGCCGAGTAGCGTTCAGGCGACTGCCGGGGCGAGCGCCTCGATCGGGATGACGTAGTCCGTGTGCTTCTGCGCGGGATCGCCGACCGCACGGCCGCAGATGAATTGCGGATCGTACCCCATGGCCCGCGCCTGGCCGTTGAAGGCCGCGTGGTTATGTGGGTTCTCCTGCGTCATCACGAACAGGCGCACGTTCGTCGGCGCGTAGACGAAGTTCTGCATGGCCGATCCGCTCGGCGCCATGATCGCGCCGGCGCTCTGGAACAGACGCACCTGCTCGGCGAACGTGAGGTTCTCGGTCAGCACCGTCTCGTAGCCGTGGCGTTCGAGATAGCCTCGCACCTCGTCCTCGTTGCGGATGCGGCGCCAGCTTCGGGCGGCGCGCGTGAGATAATATTTGCGGCCCGTGGGCGGCGCGACGCCGAGCGCCGTCTCCGCCTTCTCCTTGAGGTAACGATAGGCGCGCACCGAGGCGCAGCATGCCGTGAAGGGGGGCATGTCGTTGGGGAGCAGGTGGATGGGAAAGAACGTGGGCGTCGGCGCGTAGAGCAGCCGGCGCACGCGCACACCCTGCCCCCGACGCAACGTGATCAGCGGGTTCGAGCAGATCATGCGCAGCAGTTCGAGGTGCGTCGGCGGCATGCCCTCGTCGACGAGAATCGGGCGGCCCGCGAACGCCGGATGCTGTTCGAGGAACTGCAGGCGCGGCGCGAACTCGCCGATCCAGTGTCCGAACGCGTCGCTGGCCGGCCCGGCGAGCCAGACCGCCGCGTCGACGTCCTGCATCTCGTAGGCGTCGTCCCGCAGACGTAGGCGCCCGGCGTGCTGGAACACCACCGCGGCGTCCGAGCGGTGATCCACGAAGCGGCCGTAGTCGCGATGCCCACCCGCCTCGTTGAGAGCGACGTCGTCCGCAGTCAGGATCACATGGGAGTACGCGAAGGCGCGGACATGCGGCAGTTCCACGACGTAGGGCTTGTTGCCCATCACCTGGCCGGTGGGCGCCGCCGCGCCGATGGCCTGGATGGGAATCGCTTCGATATCACCGGCGTCCATCGTCGCGACGCCGGCGCGGCGGGCCCATTCGAACGCGGTGTCCTGCGGATACGTGCGCACGCCCGTCGGCGGCGCCCCGACCGCCCGTAGCACCAGCTTCTCCCAGCCTTCGTCGATCTCGCGCACGGCCAGCGGGTGGTACGCCTGTCGATAGAGCCCTTCAGCCGCCGCCAGCCCCTCCAGGCGCAGCGCGACGTCCAGCAGCCGCAGGGCCGTCTCGACATGGCCGGGGTTCAACCGAGCCGCCTCGGCCAGCGCCTCGCGCGCTTCCGGCAAGCGCCCCAGGGCTTGGCGCGCGGCCCCAAGCAGCAGGAGATTGTGCCATCCGCCGGCCTGCCGCGCGGCGGCTTGCGCACAGTTGGCGACCGCCTCCTCGTACTGCCTGCGCTGGAAGGCGATGAAGCCCAGCACCCGATAGGCGCCGCCGTGATCCTGTACGGCCAGCACGCGGCGGCAGAGCGCTTCGCTCTCCGCGAGGTCGCCGCGATTCACGGCCTGGACGGCAAGCTGCATAAGCGCTTCCGGCCCCACCTCGGTCGCCGTCATCCCGTTCCTCTGCAAGCCCGGCCACGCTGACGATCGCGCTGGCCTACGCGTCGGCGGCTGTACTACACCCCCCAGGGGCCGCCAACGGCCGCCAAACCCGTCGGCGACGCCATGGCGCCGCCTCGCCACGCAGGAGGGCGCACAGCTTGGGGCCGACCGTGGCGATCATGCAGCCCTATTTCCTGCCGTACGCGGGATACTTCCGGCTGATCTCGGGCAGCGACACCTTCGTCGTCTACGACTGCGTGCAGTTTCCCCGCCGGGGCTGGGCGCACCGAAACAAGCTGCGCGACGCGAACGGCGTAGAGCAGTGGCTCACCCTGCCGTTGAAGCCCGCGCCGCAGGACGTGAGGATCGACGAACTGGAGTTCGCGGAGGACGCCGCCGCCGAGCTGGAGCGGCGCCTGCGCCCGTTCGGCCTCGACCGGGCGTCGGGCGCGGCGGCCGCGCTGCTCGCCGACGCGCGCAATGTCCAAGGCCGACCGGTGGACTACATCGTGCGCCTGCTCGAGACGACCTGCGGTCTCCTGGACGTGCCGTGGAACGTGGTGCGTTCGTCCTCGCTGGAGCTGCCGGCGTCGCTGCGGGGCCAGGACCGGATCCTGGAGATCTGCCGCCGGCTCGGCGCGGGCCGCTACATCAACGCCCCGGGCGGCCGCGATCTCTACGACCCGGCGACCTTTGCCGCCGCGGGCGTGCGCCTCCAGTTCCTGCCGCCCTTCGACGGCGCGCCTGGCTCGATACTGCAGCGGCTGCTGGACGACCCGCCCGAGCGCGTGCGGGCCGAGCTCTACGGGTGGCGGCCGCAGGACTGATAGCGCGCCGCGCGCCCCTGGCGGTTGTTCACGGCGCGCCGCAGCCGCTATCGTTTCAGCCTGGGATTCGGCGGCGACACGCTGGACCGGCGGACGGGTAGCGCCCGCAAGCCCGGGGCAGGACCCGGGAAAAGGATGGGGAAAGACACTTGCTGCCGCCGATCGCCGCGCCCGACCGACGTGGCCGTCCGCGCGTGACGGTCATGATCATCACGTACAATCACGCCCGCTACATCGCGCAGGCGATCGAGAGCGTCCTGGCGCAGAAGACGGAGTTCCCGTTCGCCATCCATGTGATCGACGACTGCTCGACCGACGGGACCAGCGATATCGTCCGCGACTACGCCGCCCGCTTCCCCGATGTCGTCAAGCCATTCATCAACAAGAAGAATATGGGCCACAAGGTGGCTCAGCACAACTTCTACCGGGGCATGAAGACGATGGACGGCGACTACATCGCCATCCTGGAAGGCGACGACTACTGGACCTCGACCGAACGCCTGCAAACGCATGTGGCCTTCCTGGAGGCCAATCCCGACTTCGTCGCGTGCGCCAACAACACGCTGAAGATTTATGAGGACAGCGACAAGGAACCCGAGCTGTTCCTGCCCCCCAAGCCGCAATCCGAGCACACGATCGACGACCTGATCAGCTTGTCGTCGTTCTTCCACACCTCGTCGATAACTTACCGCAACGTGTTCCGTGGCCGCATGCCGCGCTTTCTGCGCAGTTCGCTGTCCTGCGACATCTTCATAACCATCGCCCATGCCCAGTATGGCAAGATCCGGTTCTTCCCCGAGACGTGGTCGGCGTATCGCGTGCACCGGGCCGGGCTCTTCTCGCAGATGAGCCAGACCAAGGGCTGGATGTGGAACATCGACAGCTTCCGCGCCTCCAAACGGTGGTTCGCGTTCCGCTACTTCCCCCAGATCGCCAAGACGGTGTTCTATTACTGCGACACCCTGCTCAAGGATGGGCGGCCGGAGGATGGCCTGACGCCCGAGAAGCGGCGGTACTACGAGCAGGTCCGGCGCCGCTATCGGATCCTGGACAAGGCCTATCGCTGGACCGACCTGACCCTGGCGCGGTGGATTCCAGGTTGGCGGCCGCATTCGGACGGCGCGGAGCTCAACCTGGGCTGCGGCGAGCGCAAGACCCGCAACACAATCGATGTGGATATCCGCCGCGACGTCGACGCCGACATGGTGGTCGACCTGGAACGCACGCCGTGGCCTTGGCCCGACAACTACGCCGAGACCGTCTACTTCCGGCACTCGCTCGAACACATGGGCGGCGACTTCAAGACCTTCCAGAGGATGATGCGCGAGCTCTACCGGGTCTGTCGGCCCGACGCCCGGGTGGTGATCATCGCCAAGCACCCGCGCTCGGATCGGTTCGCAAACGATCCTTCCTGCGTGCGCGCCATCAACTCGCAGGTGCTGGCCTTGTTCGACGCGCGCACGCCCGCCGGCGCGGGGCCGGAGCCGCTAGCTGCGCGCAACAAGCTCGATTTCGAGGTCGTGCACCGCGAAGTGACGCTGGACGAGCCCTACAGGTCGCAATTCACCAGCGGGAAGCTGGCCCAGGACGAGGTCAACCACCTCATCCGCTCGAACTGGAACATCTGCAGCGAGCTGCACATCGAGCTGCGGGCCCGCAAGCCGGCGCGCGGGCCCGCCGCCTGAACCTCAGCGGGCGACGACATCCACCTCCGGACCGAGGCCTGCCGAGGCCAGCTCGCGCTCAGCCTGGAAGAAGCCGTAGGGCGGGGCGACCTCGCCAGACCGGTCGGCGATCTCGCCCCAGTGGGCGATCACCTGCTGGCCGGCATCCTCGGCGTCGCCGACGTAGCGGCCGCGCGTGAGCGTCACGTTGGCCTGGGCGAAGTGGCCGGCGCCGGCGCACAGGACGGTGCGGGTGGGCGCGCCCTCGCCGACCAGCGCCAGCAGGCCAGGGCTCACGCGGTCGGGCTGCAGCAGGGCCAGGCTCTCGTCGGAGAGCACGCCGTGGGTCATCTGGGTGGCCGCGGTGGGGGCCAGGCAGTTCACCCGGATGCCGTACCGCTCGCCCTCCAGCGCCAGGGTCTGCATCAGGCCGACAAGGGCCATCTTGGCGGCGCCGTAATTGGCCTGCCCGAAGTTGCCGTAGAGGCCGGACGAGGACGTCGTCATCACAACCCGGCCGTAGGCCTGGGCGCGCATCACATCCCAGACCGCCTTGGTGCAGACGGCGGCGCCCATCAGGTGGACGTCCACCACCAGGCGGAAGTCGTCGAGGCTCATCTTGGCGAAGGTGCGGTCGCGCAGGATGCCGGCGTTGTTCACCAGGATGTCGACCCGGCCCCAGTGGTCGAGGGTCTTCGCGACCATCGCCGCCACGCCGGCCTCGTCGGTGACCGAGGCGGCGGCGGCCAGGGCCTCGCCGCCCGCGGCGACGATCTCGTCCGCGACCGCCGCCGCCGGCCCCCAGGCCAGGTCGTTGACCACCACGCGCGCGCCGTGCCGGGCCAGGAACAGGGCGTGTGCTCGCCCTAGTCCGCCGCCCGCGCCGGTGATGATCGCAACCCTGCCCTCGAGGGACATCCCGCTACCTCCGCTCCGCTCAGTGTCGGCCAAGCTGTCCGACCTCGTGGCCAAGGTCAACACTCACTATCACGAGCGTGAACATTGACGGATGAGGCCGGGCCGCTCCATGGTCGCAGGCCGACGCGCGAGCGATCGAACGAGAACATGGGGAGGATGGGATGGACCACGCCGAGCGGGCCGCGGGCGAGCTTGCTCCGGCGCCAGAGGCGGCCGCGCCGGGCGCGCGGGCCTGGCTGGTGCTGGGCATGCTGTGCTTCGTCTACGTCCTGAACTTCCTGGACCGGCAGTTGCTGTCGATCCTGGCCAAGCCCATCCAGGACAGCCTGCACGTCACCGACGGCCAACTCGGCCGGATCGGCGGGCTGTATTTCGCGCTGTTCTACTGCCTGATCTCCATCCCGGTGGGCTGGCTCGCCGACCGGACCAACCGGGTGAAGGTACTGGCCTTCGCCTGCGCCCTCTGGAGCGCGGCGACCATGGCCTGCGGCCTGGCGCGCAACTACCCGCAGCTTGTCGCCGCCCGCATGGCGGTGGGCGTGGGCGAGGCGGGGGGCGTGCCGCCGTCCTACGCGATCATCTCCGATTACTTCCCGTCGGGCCGCCGCGGGACGGCGCTGGGCCTGTTCAACCTGGGCCCGCCGATCGGCCAGGCGCTGGGCGTCGCGTTCGGCGCCTCGATCGCGGCGGCCTATAGCTGGCGGCACGCGTTCCTGGTGCTGGGCGCCGTGGGCCTGGTCGCCGCCGTGGCGGTGCTGCTCATCGTGCGCGAGCCGCGGCGCGGCGGGCTGGACGGCGCGGGCGAGGCCAAGCCCGAGCCGGCGGGGTTCAAGAGCACCGTCGCCATGTTCTTCACGACACCCACGCTGCTGCTCGTGGCCCTGGGGAGCGGGGCGACGCAGTTCGTCACCTATGGCGTGGGCAACTTCGCCACCCTGTTCCTGATCCGCGAGAAGGGCATGACTCTGAGCGAGGTCGCCGTCTGGTACGCGCTGGTTGTCGGCGTCTGCATGGGCGGCGGGATCTACGTCTCGGGCCGGGTGATCGACCGCCTGACGCAACGCTCGCGGGCCGCCTACGCCACCGTCCCGGCGATCTCGCTCGCGCTGGCCGTACCGTTCTTCCTGGGCTTCGTCTGGGCGCCGTCTTGGCCGCTGGCGCTGCTGCTGTTCGCCGCCCCCACGTTCCTCAACTACTTCTACCTGTCGTCGGCCGTGACGCTGGTGCAGGAGACGGTCGCACCGAACCAGCGGGTGCTGTCGGGGGCGCTGTTGCTGCTGGTCATGAACATGATCGGCCTGGGCCTCGGCCCCACCTATGTCGGCGCGGTCAGCGACGCCTTCCACGCCGCCCACCCCGACCATTCGCTGCAGATGGCCTTCTACACCCTGACGCCATTCTACGGCGTGGCCATCGCCCTCTTCCTATGGCTGGCCCGCCTGCTGCGCGCCCAGGACGCCCGCTAAGCTTTCAGCGACAGGAAGCCCGCCGCCATGAAGCGGGCGATCCGCTGCTTGACGGCGGAGAAGTCGTCGGAATGGCAAAGGCCGCCCGACAGCTTGTCGATCCGGCCCGTCCGGGCCAGCGTGTTCATCAGGGCGCCGGTGACAAAGTGGTAGCCCCAGAAGATGTCCTCGTCCGAATAGTCGGGCAGCGCGCGCTTCAGGATGCCCACCAGCTTCAGCACCACCGGGTCGAAATGCTCGTCCATCAGCGCCGCGCCCTCGGGCGTGTTGCTGACGCGGGCGCAGAAGGCGGCGTAGTTCATCCAGGGCTCTCCGCCCTGCACGTAGAGGTCCAGGTCGGTGTCGAGGAAGGCATGCAGCGCGCCCTCGACGGTCGGACGGTCGCCGGCCTCGGCTTCGTACGCCTCGAGCGCCTCCATGCGGCGGCCGCTGGTCACGGCGGCGCGGCGGGCGAACACCGCCTCGAACAGCCGCTGCTTGTCATCGAAATAGTAGTGCAGGAGCGTCGTGTGCACGCCCACGCGCTTGGCCACGTCGCGCAGCGTCACGCCGTTCAGGCCGTTCTTCGAGAAGAGGTACTCGGCCGCGTCCAGGATCTGCTCGATGGATTCGGCGCGCTGTTCAGCCTTCGTGCGGGAAATGCGCTTTGCCGTCGAACCGTCTGACATCCACCGTACCTGGCTTCTTCGCAGCAGACCTGCCGAGGAATCGCGTCAGCGCGCGACCTCCTCAACGGGGATCTTGCCGTCCACGTAGTCGGCACGCAGGCGGACCTTGTCAATCTTGCCGGTCGCGGCCAGCGGCATGGCGGCGATGCGCGCGACCTGATCGGGCAGCCACCAATCCGGCACTTGGCCCTTCAGCGCGGCGATCAGGCCGCGGGCGTCCACGGCCTGGCCCTGGCGCGGCTCGACGATCAGCACCGGGCGCTCGTCCCACTTGCGGTCGGCGCGGCCGATCACCGCCACCTGCGCCACCGTGGGATGGCGACCGACGATGGCCTCGATCTCGGTCGGGTTGATCCACTCGCCGCCCGACTTGATCAGATCCTTGGAGCGGCCACAGATCGTCAGCGACCCGTCCGCGTCGATGCGCGCCAGGTCGCCCGTATCGAAATAGCCCTCGGGATCGAGGGAGTCGGCTTCGGCCTTGAAGTAGCGGTCGAGGACGCTCGGACCCTTCACCTTCAGGTGGCCGACCACTCCCCGCTGCTGCGGCAGGGTCACGCCGTCTGCGTCGGTGAGCTTCAGGTCGAGGCCCATCATCGGCCGGCCGGCGGCGCGGGTCTCGGTGCGCGGCGCATCTCGCGCCGTCACCACGCCCAGCGGCGAGAGCTCGGTCATGCCCCAGCTCGTCTGTACCAGGGCGTCCAGGCCCGTCTCCATGCGTTGGATGAGCGCGTCCGGACAGTGCGAGCCGCCGATCACGACGCGTTCCAGCGCCGGCAGCGCGCCGCCCGTGGCCTCCAGGTGGTCGAGAACGCCGAGCCAGACGGTCTGGACGCCCACGGCCACGGTCACGCCCTCCTCGCGCATCAGCCTGGCGAGGCTTTCACCGTCAGCCTGCCGACCCGGCAGCACCAGCTTCGCGCCCGCTGCGGGCGCCGCGAACGGCAGGCCCCAGGCGTTGGCGTGGAACATCGGAACCGCCACCAGCACCACGTCGCGCGCCGTCAGGGCGAACGCATCGGCCTGCAGGCCGCGCAGGGTGTGCAGGTAGTTCGAGCGGTGGGTGTAGACCACGCCCTTCGGCCGGCCCGTGGTGCCCGAGGTGTAACAGAGCCCCGCAGGCGTCTCCTCGGGGAAGGCGCCCCAAACGGCCTCGGCGCCGTGCGCGGTGAGCAAGCCCTCGAGCGTCCAGACCGTGGCCGGATGATCGCCCAGCCCATCGTCCGTCGGCGCGTCGCCATCGAGCAGGATCACGTGCTCCAGGCCCGGGCAAAGCGGCGCGACCTCGGCGAGCAGGGGCCAGAGATTCGCCGCGACCGCCAGCACCCGGTCCTCCGCCTCATTCACCATGGCGGCGAGCTGCGCGGCGGTGATGCGGGGGTTGAGCGTGTGGCAGACCATCCCCGCGCCCATCACCGCATAGTAGATTTCCAGGTGGTGCTGGGTGTTCCAGGCAAGGGTCCCGACCCGGTCGCCCGCCTTCAGCCCCAGCACGGCAAGCGCGCCCGACAGCCGGTTGCTGCGCGTCCGTAGCGCCGCATAGCCGATCCGTCCCCCGCGCGCCGTGACGATCTCCCGCGCCCCAGACCACTTGGCGGCGTGGTCGAGGAACTTGTCGACGGTGAGGGCGTAGGACTGCATGCAACTCTCGGCAGGCGTTGGAGGTCAGGGCTGGAAGCAGCCGGCTTCAGGCCGGCCGCCGTGTCGGCATGCGCCACCGGGCCCCATGCTCCAACAGGCAGCCGCCGGACGCGCTCAAAGCCAGGATGCCGATCCTCATGGTGGTCCCTCGCTCGCAGGCGCGCTCTGCGGCGCGTCTCGCGAGGCTGGCGAGGCGGCTTTCGAATGTCAACGCTGATTATCACGTGAGTGAATATCATCGCGACGCGACCTGGCCGCGAGCCCGTCTTGCTGCATCGCAAGATATTCACTCGCGTGATAGTCAGTATTGACAGGCGAGCGAATGTCGGAGAGCGTCGCCCCAACGCCGAAGAGCGACGCTTAAGGGGAGGAAGCGGATGAGGGTCCACGGACCACGGCTGCGCGTGCTCGCGCCGCCTTCGGCGCGATGCGCCACCGCTCTCCCCTGCCGAGACATTCGTCACGCCGACAACCGCCAAACGCGCGGCGCGGCCCTTGAGGGAGGGATTCTGTGAAGCACCTGTTTTTCCGCGGCGCGTCAGCGCTCGCCGTCGTCGCCTGCGCAGGCCTGTGGGCCGGCGCGGCGGCCGCCCAGACCGGAGGCGCCAGCGCGCCCAGCGAGGTCGAGGAGGTCGTGGTCACCGGCTCCTATATCGCCGGCACGCCCCAGAACAGCGCCCTTCCCGTCTCGGTGATCGGGGCCGAGGAACTGGCCAAGCAGGGCTCGCCCACGGTCGTTCAGATCATCAAGTCCCTGCCCGCCGCAGCCGGTTCGATCGGCGAGGCCAACCGCCTGATGGGCGCCACCGCGGGCGTCGCAACCGTCAACCTGCGCGGCTTCGGCGCGGCGCGGACGCTGGTGCTGTTCAACGGCCGGCGTCTGGCCCCGTCGGTGTCCGCCGCGGCCGTCGGCGCGGTGGACGTCAACCTGATCCCGACCGCCGCGATCGGCCGCATCGAGGTGCTGAAGGACGGCGCGGCCGCCACCTACGGCTCGGACGCGGTGGGCGGGGTCGTGAACTTCATCACCCGCACCGACCTCGACGGCTTCGAATTCACCGGCGACTACGCCTACATCAAGGGCAGCAACGGCGACTACAACCTCACCGCCGCGTGGGGGAAGAAGTTCGACCGCGGCAACGCGCTCATCACTGCCGGCTATCGTCGGCGCAGCGAGCTGCGGCTCACCGACCGCGACTGGGCGATCCGGCCCTTCGCCGAGAACCCGTTCGGCGGCTGGTCCGGCTCATCGAACCCCGGCGGCTACACGACCGGCAACGGCGGTGCGATCCTGCCCAACGGCGCGCTGTCACAACCCTTCGCCACGCCGATCAACTTCCAGGACGACGGCTGCACCGAGCTCGGCGGCGAGATCGTCGCCGGCACCTGCCGCTTCCAGTTCAGCCGCTTCGACAACCTGGCGAACGACGAGTACCACTACCAGCTCTACGGCGAGGTCAACTTCGACCTCGACGACGACACCCGCTTCCACGGCGAGGTGATGTGGTCGCGGCACGACGTGCCGGAAGAGCGCGTCTCCCCCTACCAGTCCACGGTGCAGTTCCCGACGCCGATCGCGGCGTCCGGCGGCTCGCCGGGCGGCGGCCAGTCGCCCTATCCGGCGACGGGCCTGAACCAGCAGTCGCGCTTCTACATCCCGTTCGCCAACCCAGGCCTGACCGCGCTGTTCAACCGCCACTGCGGAGCCGGCGCGACCACGCCCTATTCGGCGGCCCAGTGCAGCAGCATCCAGGGCTACGGGGTGATCACCTCGCAGACCCAGTGGCGGCCGGGCGGCTACGGCGGCCAGCCGCTGTTCACCGACGGCGCCGACCACAACCACCGCAAGGCCGACGCCTTCCGCATCTCCGGCGGGGTGAACGGCAAGCTGCCGGTCGGCGGCTGGAAGTACGACGTCGCGGTGACCTACATGGAGTCCGAGGGCGTCAACGCGGTGCCGGACGAGGTGGTCAACCGGGTGCAGCTCGGCCTGCGCGGTCTGGGCGGCCCCAACTGCAACGTGGCGGCCAACACCCCCGGCCAGAACGGCTGCTACTGGTTCAACCCGTTCTCGAACGCGATCGCCACCGACGCGGTCTACGGGCGGACCAACCCGTTCTACACAGCCTCGGCCGTGCCCTCGAACACCAACACCCGCGAACTGTTCGAGTGGATGCACCAGTACCTGAGCGCCACGACGACCAGCCGCATCCTGGTGGGTGACGTGGTCGCCAGCGGCGAACTGCCGGTGACCCTGCCTGGCGGGACCGTCGCCCTCGCCGTCGGCGCGCAGTGGCGGTACGACGAGTACAAGACGGTGGCCGACGACGCGCTGTCCAACATCGAGGCCACCCGCTGCGTCGACGACGTGGACGACCACCTTCCCCAGTGCACGGGCGGCGTCGGACCGTTCAACCTGTCGCCCGGCGTGCAGGGCTTCTCGGTGGACCGGATCGTCAAGGCGGTGTTCGCCGAGGTGAAGATCCCGCTGCTCGAAACCCTGACCCTGGACGGCGCGATCCGCTACGAGACCTATGGCGGCTCGGTCGGCTCGACCACCAACCCGAAGGCCGACGCCAAGTGGCAGGCCCTGCCCTGGTTCGCCGTCCGCGGCTCGGTCGGCACCACTTTCCGCGCACCGCCGCAGACGTCGGTGCAGCCGGGCTTCAGCCGCACGCTGCAACAGTTCGTGGACCCCACCAGTGGGGCCGCGCTGTACCGCGCCGTTGACACCTACGCCAATCCCGACCTCAAGCCCGAGACCGCGTCCAACTACTCCATCGGCGGCATCGTCGAACTGGGCGACTTCACCGCCACGGTCGACTGGTGGAACTTCCACTTCAAGAAGGAGCTCACGGTCGAGACGGCGGCGGCGGTCTATTCCACCATGTTCCCCAACGCGACGCCCGCGGCCTGGCAGTGCGCGAACCCCGCCCTCGCCTCGCGCTTCAACTTCGCGAGCGGCGCGGGCACGGCGGTCAACCCGGTCACCGGCACGAACTGTCACCCGGCCAACTTCCAGGGGATGCGGACGAACCTGATCAACGGCCCCAGCGTGGACACGTCGGGCGTGGACTTTTCGGCGACCTACCGGGTGCGCGACCTCCTCGCGCCCGATGGCGACCTCACCGTCGGGGTCGATGGGGCCTATGTGTCCAAGTACGAGCGCGGCGCGCTGCGCACGGTCGATGGGATCACCATCGCGCCGGCGGTCGACCGGGCCGGCAAGGCGGAACTGCTCAGCGCGTTCTATTCACAGCCGCGCTGGAAGGGGAACCTGTTCCTCAACTACAACCTGGGTCCGCACAACTTCCGGGCCACGCTGCGCTACGTGGGCGCGATGCGCGATCTGAACCACGACAGCGACACGGCCACGGCTGGCGTGCAGCCGGCGAAGATCAAGGCTTGGACGCCGATCGACCTCGTCTACCGCGTCGACCTGCCGTGGGAGACCACGCTGACGGCCACGGTCCAGAACCTGTTCGATAAGGACCCGCCGTTCGCCTACAGCCCGTTCAACTACGACTACGAGCACGGCAGCCCGCTGGGCCGGGTGCTGCAGATCAACGTCAGGAAGCGCTTCTAGGGTCCTCTCGCCTGGGGCGGGTGGCGCATCGCGTCGCCCGCCTCCGTCTTGCCGGGGCCGACGCTACCGCGCCGTGACGACCCGGACCTCTCCGTACTTCTGGATCAGCCGCCGGAGCTGGATGGCCGCGGGCCCGCGAGCCACCGGCGAGACGACGTAGCGGCGATAGGAGCCGCCCGTGTAGCTCATGGGATCGTTCGACAGCAGGCCGATGCGTAGCACCTCGCCGGTGTCCTGGCGGTAGGCGAAGGTCTCCGGATAGTCGACATTGAAGTTGGCCAGCGTCATCCGCACCCCGGTGCGCGGCGTGCGCCGCCCCCAAGTGGCCAGGGCGGTCGACAGGCTGCCGGCCACGATCGCCTTCATCTCGGCCTTGAGCGGCGTTTCCGCATCGAAGCGCGGCTCGCAGGTGGCCGGAAGGTCCACCCGCAGGCGCTGGGTCTGGGCGGCGTAGACCCGCCTCCGCTCGCGTTCGTAGCCCGGCTCGCCGCGCAGCAGCTCGATATTGTAGCCCGAGCGCTGGGTCACCACCGGCCCGGCGGCGCGGCCGGCCACCACATAGCTGTCGGCCCAGCGGCGCACGCGCGGCACGGCGCGCATGTCCTCGCTCCAGAGGTAGGCCGTGCGGCCCTCGATGCGCAGGTCCACCGTGACGGTCTGGCCCAGGCGGGCGTAGGGATCGCCCCACCAGATGCGACTGAAGCAGACGTGGCGCTTCAGGGCCTCCACCGCCTGCGCGGAGGTCAGGTCGGCGGCGAAGGCCTGTCCGTCGGCGAACGCCAGGACGGCGGCCAGGAAGATGGCCCTCAGGGCCAAGCGGGGCGTCAGCCCGCGATCGCGGCGGCGTCCTGCTCGCCGGTGCGGATGCGCAGCGCCCGCTCCAGGTCGAGGACGAAGATCTTGCCATCGCCGATCTTGTTGGTGTTGGCCGCCTGCTGGATCGCCTCGACCACCGGCTCGACGATGTCGGACGGCACCGCGATCTCCAGTTTCACCTTTGGCAGCAGCTTCACCTCGTATTCGGCGCCGCGATAGACCTCGGTCTTGCCGCGCTGACGGCCGTAGCCGCGCACCTCGGTGACGGTCAGGCCCGAGGCTCCCGCCTCGGTGACCGCGTCCAGCACGGCGTCCAGGCGACTGGGCTTGATGACCGCGATGATCAGTTTCATGCCCTTGCTCAAGCCTCCGCGGGAACCCGAATCCTGGTCACACCTAAGACCTTCGCCGCGGCGGCGCCAAGCGCTCTCGCAGGACAGGTAGCTCAGGCGCCCGCGAAACCGGCGCCGCGCCGGGGGCCGGAGCCAGGACCGGACGGGCGGCGCGGATCCGCGCCCGCTGGCCCTGCGGCTTCACAGCGAAAGTCTGTTTCACAGCCTCCATCAGCAGGAGGCCTGCGAACCCGGGCCACAAGCGCGAGCCGGTCTGTTCGAAGGCTTCGGCCCAGCGCGCCATCCAGCCGACCGGCGGGACGTAGAGCGCCCGCGTCCAGCCCGACGGTTCGAGGTCGGCCTCGCGCAACAGCTCGGCGAGCTGGCTGCGGGTGTAGGGCCGGCCGTGGCCGAACGGGGTCTTTTCGGTATTGGCCCAAAGGCCGTTGCGCGAGGCGACGGTCACCACCACCCGGCCCGACGGCGCCAGCACGCGCCAGACCTCGCGCAGCAGGGTCACCGGGTCGCCGCTCTCCTCCAGGCCGTGGACGAGCAGGATCCGGTCGAACAGGGCGTTGGGGAACGGCAGGCTGTCCTCGGGTGTCAGGGTCGAGAGGTTGCGGCCGTCGGCGGGCCACACTTCGACGCCCTGCTGCGCCGGCATCGCCGCCACCACGCGCCGAGCGCGCAGGCGCAGGTCGCCCGCGAACGGCGTGCCGTAGCCGACGATCAGGACGTCGAGCCCGGTGACGTCGCCCCAGGCCTCGGCGATCTTGCGCTCCACCATCGCGCGCGCCGCCCACCCCAGGTCCGAGGCGTAGAACCGGCGAAGTTCGAGGACGTCGCGACGCATGGTTGCTTGGCTAAGCTCGACGGCGGCGGGCCGCCAGCCTAAATCGTCCGGGCCCGTCCAGGAGTTTCCTCATGCCGCTGACCGTCCACCAATTCCCGTGCCTTTCGGACAACTACGGCTTCCTGGTCCGCGACGAGGCCAGCGGCAAGGTCGCCTGCATCGACACGCCCGAGGCCGCCGCCGTGCTGCGCGAGCTGGAGGACCTGGGCTGGGATCTGGACCTGATCCTGAACACCCACTGGCACCCGGATCACGCGGGCGGAAACACGGACATCAAGGCCATCACCGGATGCCAGATCGTCGGGCCGGCCGAGGTCACGCGCATCGCACCGCTCGACCGCGAGGTGAAGGGCGGCGACGTGGTCGAGTTGGGCGAGACGCGGTTCCAGGTGATCGAGACCGGCGGCCACACGCTGGGGCACGTCAGCTACTTCGACGCGGCCGACCGGATCGCCTTCGTGGGCGACACGCTGTTCGCCCTGGGCTGCGGCCGGCTGTTCGAGGGCACGGCCGAGCAGATGTGGGACAGCCTGCAGCGGCTGGTTGCCCTGCCCGACGAGACCACCGTCTACTGCGCGCACGAGTACACCGCGTCGAACGCCCGCTTCGCCCTGTCGGTCGACGACAGCCCGGCGCTCAAGGCCCGGGCCGACCAGATCTTCGCAGCGCGCGAGAAGGGCGAATGGACCGTGCCCACTACGATCGGGCTGGAGAAGGCGACCAACCCGTTCCTCCGCGCGGCGCTGCTGGCGGAGCGAGTCGGGGCGGCGGGGCGGCCCGACGCGGAGGCCTTCGGCGCGGTCCGCGAGGCGAAGGACAACTTCCGCGGCTGAGCTATTTCCCGCGGGCCACCTTGATGATCCGCTCGGACGACGGCCGGCCGGCGAGCCCCTGCTCGGGCGCCACCACGATGCTCAGCACGCCGCCCTTCAGCGTCGCCTGCGCCTTGCGGCCTTCCTGGAACTGGACCTTGTTGACCCGGCTCAGCAGCGCGCGGCCGTCCTTGCGCTGCGAAAGGCGGATGATGGCTACGCTGGTGACCATCGCCGCGTCGGCGATCAGGGCCGAGGACGCCGGCGTCGCCTCGGCGTCGAACATCAGCGAGCGGCGGGCGGCCCGGCTGGCCCGCGACGAGGCCTGGGTCAGGCGCTCGAACAGGGCCTGGGGACTCATCGGCGCCAGCCGCAGCGGGACGCCGCCGCCGGCCAGCGACACGGCCTCGCCGCTGGGCCGCTCGTCGGTGAAGAGCGTGAAGCCGCCCAGCCGCGTCACGCGGAGAACGGGCTCGCCCAGATCGTTCTTGTAGATGGTGTCGCCGCGCGGCGCGGGGTTCGGGGCCAGGGCCCAGACCTCCGGGCTGTCCTCGAACTTCATCATCGTGACCGGCTGCGTGCGGTCCAGGATGAAGACGCGGCCTTCCTCGGAGACGTAGCGGGCGATCGGCGGACCGGACGCTTCGGCGCCGCGGCTGCGGAACAGGCCCTCGCGCAGGCGATCGACCGGTCCGGCGCCCGCGGCGGGCGCAAGCGCCAGGGCCGCGACGCCAACCAGCGACGCGCAGATCACCCCCCTCGACGCCGTCCGCTGCCCTGTCATGCCAAGCTAGCAGATGCCTCGGGATCGGGGCGCTTTTTGGACCGGGACGAGACCGTCACCCGACCATATATTGGCCGCCGTTCAGGGCCAGCGTCGTGCCGGTGACATAGCCTGCGCGCTCGCCGGCCAGGAAGGCGACCATGTCGGCGATCTCCTCGCCCTTGCCCAGGCGGCCGACGGGGATCTGCGAGATGATGCCCTCCAGCACCTTCTCGGGAACCGCCGCCACCATCTCGGTGTCGATGTAGCCAGGGGCGATGCAGTTCACCGTCACGCCTTTGCGCGCGTTCTCCAGCGCGAGGGACTTGGTGAAGCCGATCATCCCGGCCTTGGCGGCCGAGTAGTTCGTCTGCCCCATCTGGCCCTTCTGGCCGTTGATCGAACTGATGTTGACGATCCGGCCCCAGCCACGGTCGCGCATACCCTCGATCACCTGGCGGGTCATGTTGAACAGGCTGTCCATGTTCACGCGGATGACCTCGCTCCACTGCTCGGAGGTCATCTTGTGGAACACGCCGTCGCGGGTGATGCCGGCGTTGTTCACCAGCACGTCGATGGGCCCCAGTTCCTTCTCGACCGCCTCGGCCGCGTGCTTGCAGTCGGCGAAGTTCCCGACGTTGCCCTTGACCACCATGATCCCGAGCGCCTTGGCGCACGCGGCGGCGGCCTCGTCATTGCCCGAATAGCCGGCCGCCACCAACATGCCGTCGGCCTTCAGCCGCTCGACGATCGCCCGACCGATGCCACGGGTTCCACCCGTGACCAGCGCAACCCTGGCCATTCCCGTCCGTCTCCCTAAGTCGCCGTCACCGCGTTGATCGCAGCGTTCGGTGTCAGATCTTTTCCACGCACATTGCGACACCCATGCCGCCGCCGACACAAAGTGTGGCGAGGCCCTTGGTTGCGTCCGTGCGGTTCATCTCATGCAGCAGCGTGGTGAGGATCCGGGCGCCCGACGCGCCGATGGGGTGGCCGATGGCGATCGCGCCGCCATTCACGTTCACCTTCGCCGGATCGAGGCCCAGTTCACGCACGACGCACAGCGACTGCGCCGCGAAGGCCTCGTTCGATTCCACCAGATCCAGGTCGCTGACCTTCCAGCCGGCCTTCTCGAGCGCCTTGCGGCTGGCCGGGATGGGCCCCGTGCCCATGATCGCAGGCTCGACGCCCGCGTGCGCCCACGAGGCGATACGGGCCAGCGGCTTCAGCCCCCGCTTCTTGGCTTCCTCGGCGCTCATCAGCACCAGCGCCGCCGCGCCGTCGTTGAGGCCCGAGGCGTTGGCCGCCGTCACCGAGCCGTCCTTGGTGAACGCGGGACGCAGGCCGGCCATGGCCTCGATGGTCGCGCCGTGGCGGATGTATTCATCCTGGTCAACCACCGTGTCGCCCTTGCGGCCCTTGATGGTCACGGGGACGATCTCGCCGGCGAACTTGCCCGCCTTCTGCGCGGCCTCGGCCTTGTTCTGGGACGCCACGGCGAAGTTGTCCTGGTCCTCGCGGGTGATCTGCCAGCGGGCGGCGATGTTCTCGGCGGTCTGGCCCATGTGGTAGCCGTGGAAGGCGTCCCAGAGGCCGTCCTTGATCATGG
>NZ_JANINU010000020.1 GCF_024508875.1 Phenylobacterium sp. | reverse complement strand
GCCTCGAGCTTCACCTTGGGCAGGAAGTTGATCTGGTACTCCGCCCCCCGATAGATCTCGGTCTGGCCCTTCTGCCGGCCATAGCCCTTGACCTCCGAGACCGTCAGACCCTCCACGCCGGCCCTGACGAGCGCTTCGCGCACGTCGTCCAGCTTGAACGGTTTGACGATCGCCATGATGAGTTTCATCCGCTCGCTCCCGCGTCCGGCCCTGAGGGCGGGCCCAACCCCTCTCGTTCGTCCTAAGGCCGCCGCGCCTTTGCTGTTGATCCCCGTCGCGGCGGTCGCAGCCACGCTATGGCCGGCGCCGCGCGGGACGGACCGCTGGGGTGACGCTTTGATGAAGAAGCCGGTGGCGGCCTAATTCGTGGGCGCCAAGTGGTCGCGGCGCCTGCGATTTGTGCAATAGGAGGGCTCGGGAGCCTGCGGCGAGCGCTTGACGGTCTCGCGGACAGTCGTAAATCCGGCGCTTTCCACCCCTAATCTCACGGTGTCGTGAGACGGGAACCGCCCGAAGTCTCCAGCGTAACCCTTCGCGGCCCGACCAGCACCGGACCGCCAGCCCAGAGGATATCTATGTCGCCGACCCGCTTCCTTCTTGCCGCTGTCGCCGCCGCCGCGATGGGCGCCGCCCCGCTCGCCGCCCTGGCCCAGGACGCGGCGAAGCCCATCGCCATCCAGGGCGACCTGGTCGACACCCTGAAGCTCTCGGGCCAGTTCACGACCTTCGTCGCCGGCCTCGACGCCACGAACCTGTCGGGCCTGCTCAAGACCAACAAGAACCTGACCGTGTTCGCCCCCACGGACGCGGCGTTCGCCGCTATGCCCGGCGACCAGTTGGCCAAGCTGAAGGGCGACAAGGCCGCGATGCAGAAGTTCCTGCTGCACCACGTGGTCAACGCGCCGGTCGACTCCTCGAAGATCAAGGGCGCCAAGGGGCCGATCCCGTCGGGCGCCGGCGACACCATCCTGCTCGACGGCAGCGACGAGGCGGGCAAGCTGAAGGTGGACGGCGCGACGATCACCCAGGCCGACCTGCACACGGGCAGCGGCCTGCTGCACGTGGTCGATCACGTGCTGGTCGCGGGGCAAGGCGCGCCGGAGCCGCCGGCCGCCGCGGCGCCCGCCGCCGACGCCTCGGCCACCGCGCCGGCCCGGTAGATCGACAAAACCTGCGGCTTCGGCGGGAACCAACACCCGCCTGAGCCGTAGAGCGTCAGCACATCGAGATGGGGTTTGAGAGATCGCGCCCATAACGGAGTTCTGACGATGAAGATCGCCCTTTTCGCCACCGCCACGGCCGCCGTCGCCCTCCTGGGCGGCGGCGCCTATGCCCAGGATCCCGCGCCGCGCGCCCCGACGCCCGGCTCGGTCACTGGCGACTGGAATGGGGCGCACGCCCCCTCCGACGACAAGCAGTACACGGAGAAGGTGACCGTGCCGCTGGGCTCGGCCCCCGCGTCGGCGGCCATCGCTGCGCCGCCGGTCGACACCGGGGTGGCGGCCTCGACCTCGAGCACGACGTCGACCGACGTCACCGCCGCGGCGCCCTCGGCCACGGAGAATGCGCAGGCCGCCAGCGTGACCACCACCACGGTCACCAACGGGCCGGTGCCGGATACCGCCGAGAACCGCGCCAAGTACGGCCAGCCCATGTCGCGGGCCGGCAAGCGCACGGCCGCACGCGGCAACTGACCGCCTCGAAAACACCCCGCTGCGCGGGTTGAAGCAAAGGTCGGCGGGCCCTATGGTCCGCCGACTTTTTTTGCGCCTGCGAACGTCCCCCAATCGATGCCTGACCAACCGCTGTCTTTTCAGGGCCTTATCCTGAAGCTCCACGACTACTGGAGCCGTCAGGGCTGCGCGATTCTACAGCCCTACGACGTGGAGGTGGGTGCGGGGACGCTCTCGCCGATGACCGTGCTGCGCACGCTGGGCCCCAAGCCCTGGAAGGTGGCCTATGTGCAGCCGTCGCGTCGGCCGGCCGATGGGCGCTATGGCGAGAACCCCAATCGGCTGCACCAGCATCACCAGTACCAGGTGATCCTGAAGCCCAATCCCGAGAACCTGCAGGAGCTCTACCTGGGCTGCCTGGAAGCCATCGGCATCGACCCGCGGGTCCACGACATCCGTTTCGTCGAAGACGATTGGGAGAACCCCACCGTCGGAGCCTGGGGGCTTGGATGGGAAGTCTGGTGCGACGGGATGGAGATCACCCAGTACACCTACTTCCAGCAGGTGGGCGGCCTGGACGTGTTTCCGGTGGCCGGCGAACTGACCATCGGCCTGGAGCGGCTGAGCCTCTATCTGCAGGACAAGGACAACGTCTACGACCTGCAGTTCAACGACGAGTTCAAGTACGGCGACATCTACCTCGCCAACGAGCAGCAGTTCTCGGCCTTCGAGCTGGAGGTCGCGGACGTCGCGACGTGCAAGCGCCAGTTCGAGGACATGGAGCGCGAGGTCCCGCGGATCCTCTCCATGAAGGGCCGCCAGGGCCAGTCGCTGGCGTTGCCCGCCTACGACCACGTGCTGAAGGCCAGCCACCTGTTCAACATCATGGACGCCCGCGGCGCCATCGCCGTGGCCGAACGGCAGAGCTACATCGGGCGCATCCGCGACCTCTGTAAGATGTGCGCCGAGGCCTGGGTGGCCGACCAGGGCGGGAATTCGTAAGCCATGCCCCAGCTCCTGCTCGAACTGCTCTCCGAAGAGATCCCCGCGCGCATGCAGGCCGGCGCCGCCCGCGACCTGGAGCGGATGGCGCGTGAACGGCTGGCCGCCGAAGGCCTGCTGCCGGAAGCCCTAAAGACCTTCGCCGGCTCGCGCCGCCTGACCCTGGTGGCCGAGGGGCTGCCCGAGGCGCAGAAGGACCGGCACGAGGAACTGAAGGGGCCGCGTACGAACGCGCCTGAGCAGGCGCTCGAAGGCTTCCTGCGCAAGAACAGCCTGTCGAAGTCGGACCTCACGGAAAAGGACGGCGTCTGGTTCGCCCACATCCACCGCAAGGGCCGGCCCACGCCGGAGATCGTCGCCGAGATGGTCGAGGCGATCGTGCGCGAGTTCCCGTGGCCCAAGTCGATGGTCTCGGGGACCAGCAAGCTGCGCTGGGTGCGCCCGCTGCGCCGCATCCTCTGCGTGTTCGACGGCGAGGTCGTGCCGTTCCAGATCGACGGCATCCCGAGCGGTGACACGACCGTGGGCCACCGCTTCATGGGCTCGGGCCAGTCGTTCAAGGCCAAGGACTTCGACGCCTACGCCGAGAAGCTGGAGAAGCACTACGTCGTGCTGGACCCGCAGGAGCGGAAGGAACGGATCGTCGACGCCGCCCGCACCCTGTGCTTCGCGCGTAACCTGGAGCTGGTCGAGGACCAGGGGCTGCTGGACGAGGTGGCCGGCCTGGTCGAGTGGCCGATCCCGGTGCTCGGCGACATGGATTCCGCCTTCCTGGACCTGCCGCCCGAGGTGATCCGCACGTCGATGCGGGTGCACCAGCGCTATTTCGCCGTGCGGGATCCGAAGACGGGCAAGCTGGCGCCGCATTTCCTGACGGTGGCCAACATCGACGCGACCGATGGCGGCAAGACCATCGCCAAGGGCAACGCCAAGGTGCTGGCCGCGCGCCTGTCCGACGCGCGGTTCTTCTGGACCGAGGACCGCCGGACGAAGTTGGAAGACCGGCTTGAGAAGCTGAAGGGCGTGACCTTCCATGCGAAGCTGGGCGCCATGTACGAGCGCGTCGAGCGGCTGGAGATGATGGCCGCCGCGCTGGCGCCGCGGGTCGGCGCCGATCCGGCGAAGGCGGCCCAGGCCGCGCGCCTGGCCAAGGCCGACCTGGGCACGGGCGTCGTCGGCGAGTTCCCCGAGCTGCAGGGGATCATGGGCGGCTACTACGCCGAGGGCGAAGGGCTCTCGCCCCTGGTGGCCGAGGCGATCCGCGATCACTACAAACCGGCGGGCGCGAACGACGAGGTTCCGGACCGGCCGGTGACCATGGCCGTGGCCCTGGCCGACAAGCTGGACACCCTGGCCGGCTTCTTCGCCATCGACGAGAAGCCCACGGGTTCGCGCGACCCCTTCGCCCTGCGCCGCGCCGCGCTGGGCGTGATCCGCATCGTCCTGGGCTCGGAGCTGCGTATCCCGCTCCGGCAGGCGGTGGCCGACTGGTACCGCTCGCTCCGCTGCTTCGTGGATCCGGGCCGGGCGCTGTGGGTCTCGACGCCGAAGGTGACGGTGCACCTGGGCGCGGGCGGCCGGGCGCGCTCCCAAGAGTTCGAGGTCTACCTGCGCGAGTTCGACGAGGCGCTGCTGGGCGGCCCGCCGCAGGTGGTGGCCATGGACCGCGACGTCGACATCGTCTTCGACCGCCTCGAGCGCGAGAAGCCCCAGGGACGGGTGCTTTACGAATTCAGGCCCTACGACGAGGTGGCGGGCGAGATCGTGGCGTTCTTCGCCGACCGCCTGGAAGTCTGGCTGCGCGACCGGGGCCAGCGGCACGACCTGGTGGCGGCCGTGTTCGCGCTGGGCGACGACGATCTGGTCCGGATCGTGGCCCGGGTGAACGCCCTGGACGCCTTCCTGAAGACCGACGACGGGACGAACCTGCTCGCCGGCTACAAGCGGGCGGTGAACATCCTGAAGGCCGAGGAGAAGAAGGGGCCGCTGCCCACCGGCGCGCCGGTGCGGATGGCTTCGTCGTCGGCCGAGGAACTGGCGCTGATCCAGGCGGTTTCCGACCTGGACGCCAGGCTCGAAGCGGCGCTGGACGGCGAGGACTTCGCCGGGGCCATGCGGCTGCTGGCGAGCCTTCGTGCGCCCGTCGACGCTTTCTTCGACAAGGTGTTAGTGAATTCCACGGTATCCGAGGAACGCGAGAACCGCCTTCGCCTGCTGGCGAAGGTTCGTGACGCCATGGGTCAAGTGGCCGACTTCGCGCAGGTTACGGGCTAGCTGAGGGACGACGTAGAGAAATGGCCGAGACGATGGTGAAGACGCGTTGGGTCTATGCCTTCGGCGGCGGGTCGGCCGACGGCGACGCCTCCATGAAGAACCTGCTGGGCGGCAAGGGCGCCAACCTGGCGGAGATGTCGTCGCTGGGCCTACCGGTGCCTCCGGGCTTCACCATCACCACCGAGGCCTGCACCCACTACTACGCCAACAACCGCGCCTATCCCGCGGGCCTGCAGGAGCAGGTGGCCGCGGGCCTCGCCAAGGTCGAGCATCTCACCGGAAAGACGTTCGGCGATGCGGCCAACCCGCTGCTGGTCTCGGTGCGCTCGGGCGCGCGGGCCTCGATGCCGGGCATGATGGACACGGTCCTGAACCTCGGCCTCAACGACGAAACGGTGGAAGGCCTGGCCAAGCTGTCGGGCGACCGACGCTTCGCCTTCGACAGCTACCGCCGCTTCATCCAGATGTACTCGAACGTGGTCCTCGATCTGGACCACCACATGTTCGAGGAGATCCTCGACGATCATAAGGACCGCCTGGACATCCACGTGGACACCGGCCTGTCGGCCGAGCACTGGGAAGCGGTGGTCGCCGACTACAAGGACGCGGTCGAGCGCGAGCTTGGCAAGGCTTTCCCGCAGAATCCGAACGAGCAGCTCTGGGGCGCGGTCGGGGCGGTGTTCGCGAGCTGGATGAACGACCGGGCGAAGTTCTACCGGCGCATGCACGACATCCCCGAGAGCTGGGGCACGGCGGTGAACATCCAGTCGATGGTGTTCGGCAACATGGGCGACGGTTCGGCGACGGGCGTGGCGTTCACGCGCAATCCGTCGACGGGCGACAACCGCCTCTACGGCGAATTCCTGATCAACGCCCAGGGCGAGGACGTGGTCGCGGGCATCCGCACGCCGCAGCCGCTGACCAAGGTGGCGCGCGAGGAGATGGGGGACGTGAACCCCTCGATGGAAGAGGCGCTTCCCGAGGTCTTCGCCCAGTTCAAGGACGTCGTCGGTAAGCTGGAAAAGCACTACCGCGACATGCAGGACATCGAGTTCACGGTCGAGCAGGGCCGGCTCTACATGCTGCAGACCCGCAACGGGAAGCGGACCGCCAAGGCGGCGCTGAAGGTGGCGGTGGACCTGGCGAACGAGGGCCTGATCACCAAGGCCGAGGCGGTGATGCGCGTCGAGCCGGCCTCGCTGGACCAACTGCTGCACCCGACCATCGATCCCGCCAGCCCGCGCGACGTGATCGCCACGGGCCTGCCGGCGTCGCCCGGCGCGGCCACCGGCAAGGTGGTGTTCACGGCGGAAGAGGCCGAGAAGCTGGGCGGCTCGGGCGAGGCGGTGATCCTGGTCCGGGAAGAGACCAGCCCGGAAGACATCCGCGGCATGGACGCGGCCCGGGGTATCGTCACGGCGCGCGGCGGCATGACCAGCCACGCGGCGGTGGTGGCCCGCGGCATGGGGCGTCCCTGCGTCTCGGGCGCCGGCGAGATCCACATCGACGGCCGGGCCGGCGAGTTCCGCGCGCGGGGCCAGACCATCCGCGCCTACGACATCATCACTATCGACGGTTCGACCGGCGAGGTCCTGAAGGGCGCGGTGAAGATGATCGAGCCCGAGCTGTCGGGCGACTTCGCGGCCCTGATGGCCTGGGCCGACGAGGTGCGCCGGCTGAAGGTCCGCGCCAACGCCGAGACGGGGCTGGACGCCCAGACGGCGCGCCAGTTCGGCGCCGAGGGCATCGGTTTGTGCCGAACCGAGCACATGTTCTTCGACCCGGCCCGCATCGCGGCGGTGCGCGAGATGATCCTGGCTGACGACGTGGCCGGCCGGAAGGCGGCGCTGGCCAAGATCCTGCCGATGCAGCGCCAGGACTTCGTGGACCTGTTCAAGATCATGGAAGGCCTGCCGGTCACGATCCGCCTGCTGGACCCGCCGCTGCACGAGTTCCTGCCGCACACCGAAGAGGACGTGCAGGCGGTGGCCGAGGCCACGGGCCTCGACGCCGGCAAGCTCCTGCGGCGCGCGCAGGAGATGCACGAGGTGAACCCGATGCTGGGCCACCGTGGTTGCCGCCTGGGCGTTTCGTACCCCGAAATCTACGAGATGCAGGTGCGCGCGATCCTGGAAGCCGCCTGTGAAGTGGCGGCCGAGGGCCGACCCGCGCCGATCCCCGAGATCATGCACCCCCTCGTCGCCAAGGGCGAGGAGATGAAGTTCCTGCGCGAGCTGACCGACCGCACGGCGAAGGAAGTCATCGCCGAGAAGGGCCGCGAGATCGAATACATGGTCGGCACCATGGTCGAACTGCCCCGCGCCGCGATCCGGGCCGGGGACCTGGCCGAATACGCCGAGTTCTTCTCGTTCGGCACCAACGACCTGACGCAGACCACCTTCGGCATCAGCCGGGACGACAGTGGCCGGTTCCTGAACGCCTATATCGACAAGGGCATCTTCGAGAAGGACCCCTTCGTCAGCCTGGACCAGGAAGGTGTCGGCGACCTGATCAAGATCGCCGCCGAGCGCGGCCGGGCCAAGCGTCCGAACGTCAAGCTCGGCATCTGCGGCGAGCACGGCGGCGATCCGGCCTCGATCCAGTTCTGCGAAAGCGTCGGCCTCGACTACGTGAGCTGCTCGCCCTACCGCGTGCCGATCGCGCGCCTCGCCGCGGCCCAGGCCGCCATCGGCGAGCGCGAGAAGGATCGGTAGTTTCCAGTTGCGCCCCCATCGGGGGAGCTGTCAGCGAAGCTGACGGAGGGGGGCCTCAACCGTCTGGGCGGACCCCCTCTGTCGCCTCCGGCGACACCTCCCCGACGGGGAGGAATTGGGGCGCGCCTACCAGTTCCAGTCCTTGGCGGACGCCCGGCAGCCGCCGTCCTTCCAGCCCGTCCACCCACGCCCCCGCACCACCTGGCCCGGCCGCGCGGCCGTGGGTTCGCCTTTCGCGAGTGAGAGCTGGCCGTTCACCACCACCTCGCTGACGCCGGTCGAGAACTGCTGCGGCTTCTCGAAGGTGGCGTGGTCCTGGATCGTGGCCGGGTCGAAGACCACCACGTCGGCGTAGTTCCCGACCTTCAACATCCCGCGGTCGTGCAGGCCCAGGTTATGGGCGGGCAGGGCCGACAGCTTTCGCACCGCCTCGGCGAGGCTGAGCCGCTTCTCGTCGCGCACGTACTTGGCGAGCAGGCGCGAGAAGTTGCCGTAGGCGCGGGGGTGGGTCGACGACAGGAGGAAGGGGCCTTCCGGCGCCTGGCCCTCGGCGTCGGATCCGAAACTGACCCAGGGCAGGGCGGTCTGGCGGGCGACGTTGGCCTCGTCCATCAGGAAGTAGACGACCTGGACGCGGCTGCCGTCCTCGATGACCAGGTCGATGGCGGCGTCCTGAGGGCTGACGCCGCGCTCCCGCGCGACTTCGGCCAGCGTCTTGCCGGTGAGCGGCTTCAGCTTCGGATTCTTGAAGCCGACCAGCAGGGTGCCTTCGGCGCCGGCGTGCCGCTGCAGGTTCTCGAAGCCCACGGGCTCGCCGATCATCTCGGCCTTCACCTTGGCGCGGGTCTCGGGGTCCTTCAGCCGGGCGATCCAGGCCTCGACGCCGCCGGCCTGCACCCAGGTGGGCATGGCCGCGTCCAGGCCGGTGGAGCCAGCCGGATAGGTGTACATGTCGGCGGTGATCCGCAGGCCCTCGGCTCGGGCGGCCTCGATCTGCTTCAGGACGCCGTCCAGCTTGCCCCAGTTCGGCTTGCCGCTGGCCTTCAGGTGATAGATCTCGGCCGGCGCGCCGGAACGGCGGGAGATGGTGATCAGCTCGTCCACCGCCTGCTCCAGCCGGTTCCCTTCGGAGCGCATGTGGCTGATGTACATGCCCCCGCATCGGCCGGCCTCGGTGACCAGGGCCACCAGCTCGTCGGTCTCGGCGTAGCTGCCTGGGGCGTAGATCAGCGACGAGCCGACCCCCATCGCGCCGTCCTCCATCGCCTTGACGACCAGCGCGCGCATGCGGGCGAGCTGGTCCGGCGTGGGATCGACGTCGCCTTCGCCGAGTTCGTGGATGCGGGCGGTCGCGGCGCCGATGAAGGACGCCACGTTCACCGAGACGCCCTTCTTCTCGAGGAAGCGCAGGTACTCGTCGAGGCTGGTCCAGCCGATGGGATACCTGATGTCGCCCTGCCGCTGGAGGGCAAGGCGCTTCATCTCGGGGCTGAGCGGCCCCATGGAATCGCCTTCGCCCATCACCTCCAGGGTGATGCCCTGCTTCAGTTCGGAGAGAGCGCGGCCGTCCTGGATAAGGCTTTCGGTCGACCAGGACAGCATGTTGATGAAGCCCGGCGCGACCGCCTTGCCCGCGGCGTCGACGGTCTTCGTGGCGGCGCCCGGGCAGGCGCCCACACAGGCGATCCGCTGGCCCTTGATGGCCACGTCGCCCTTCACCGGCGCGCCGCCCGAGCCGTCGTATATCGCGCCGCCGCGGATCACGAGATCGTAGGCGGGAGCCGAGATGGCGGAGGATGAGAGCAGGGCCATCACCAGGCCCGTGACCACCGCTCGCTTCATTCCCCACCCCATCCCTGAACGTCGTGGCCGGGCTTATCCCGGCCATCCAAGCGCCTCGAAGGCGGCAGGTTCGCAGCGGCGAGCATCGGGCACAACCCGGCGCCTCGGCGCGTCTGGATGGCCGGGATAAGCCCGGCCATGGCGAGGCGAAAAGGTAGGCGCCTAGCGCTTCCGGACGAACACCGTCCCCGCCGAATAGCCGGCGCCGAACGAGCAGATCAGGCCCGTGTCGCCCGAAGCGAAATCGTCGTTGGCCTTGTGGAAGGCGATGATCGAGCCGGCGGACGAGGTGTTGGCGTACTCGTCGAGGATGATGACGTTCTCGTCCGGCGCCGGATCACGGCCCAGGACGCGGCGGCCGATCATCTCGTTCATGTTGATGTTCGCCTGGTGCAGCCACATGCGCTTCAGGCCGGTGGGGTCCAGGCCGAGGTCACCGGCGTGCTCGACGATCATCTCCGAGACCATCGGGACGACCTCGCGGAAGACCTTGCGGCCTTCCTGCACGAACAGCTTGTCCGGCTTGCCGATCCCTTCGGGCGCGGCGCGGTTGAGGAAGCCGAAGTTGTTGCGGATGTTGTTGGAGAACTGGGTCTTCAGCCGCGTGCCCAAGATATCCCAGCCGCCGTCGGCCAGGTCGGCCCGCTCGACGATGACTGCGGTTGCAACGTCGCCGAAGATGAAGTGGCTGTCGCGGTCGCGGAAGTTCAGGTGGCCCGAGCAGATCTCCGGGTTGACCATCAGCACGGCCCGCGCCGAGCCCGAGGTCACGAAGTCGGCGGCAGTCTTGATGCCGAAGGTGGCCGAGGAACAGGCCACGTTCATGTCGAAGGCGAAGCCTCCGATGCCCAGCGCCTGCTGCACCTCGATGGCCATGGCGGGATAGGCGCGCTGCATGTTCGAGGCGGCGCAGATGACCGCGTCGATCTGGCTCGCATCCTTGCCCCAGGCGGCGATCGCCTGCTTCGCCGCGGCGACGGCGATTTCGGCCAGGACCGACAGCTCCTCGTTCGGACGCTCGGGAATGTTGGGCGTCATGCGCTCCGGGTCGACGAGGCCGGTCTTGTCGACGACGAAGCGCGACTTGATGCCGGAGGCCTTCTCGATGAAGTCGGCGGAGGAGGGGGTCAGCGCCTGCACCTCGCCCGCGGCGATGGCCTCGGCGTTCCGCGCGTTGAACCGCTCCACGTAGGTGTTGAAGGTCTCGACCAGCTCGGCGTTCGAGAGGGCGTGGGGCGGCGTGTAGAGCCCCGTGGCGGCGATCACCGCGTCGGTCATTCGTCTTCCTTCCGGACTTTGGCCGCCTGATTACCACGCCGTACGCCGGCGTCACGGGGCGATGTGGCCTTCGGGCCACAGATACGAACTGAACACACCTTCGCCAAAGAACCGACCGGCCCAGGCCGCGTTTGGCGTCGATCCCACAAGGACTGGGCGGGCTGTCCAGAAGACGAGTACGGAGTTCCTCCCCCAAAATGAAAAAGTCTCTCATCGCTTCGGCCGCCCTGGCCGCCATCATCGCCGTTCCCGCCATGGCCCAGGCCCAGGTCGCGACGACCGCGGCCGTGCCGACCGGCGTCTACGGCGGCGTGAATGCCGGCATCGCCAACGGCGAAGGTCTCGACCTCGGCGTCATCAACGGCCGGCTGGGCTATCGCTTCAACAACTTCTTCGGCGTCGAAGGCGAAGTCGGCACCGGCCTGAAGAGCGACACCGACACGATCGCCGGCGTCGATGTGAACACCAAGCTCAAGTACGACGCCGGCGTGTACGGCGTGGGTTTCCTGCCGCTGGGTCCGAACACCGACCTGCTGGCCCGCGTGGGCTATGGCACGACCAAGCTCCGCGCCAAGGCGGCCGGCGTCTCGGCGTCGGACTCCGAGGAGTCCTGGAACTTCGGCGTGGGCGCGCAGCACCACTTCGACGGCCAGAACGGCGTGCGCGTCGATTTCACGCGCAAGGAATTCGAGAACAGTTCGGCCCACGCCAACGTGTGGTCGGTCGGGTACACGCGCCGGTTCTAGCGCGCGGCCCGCGCGTCTCGACGCCGAATAAGGCGACAGTGGGGAAGCCGCCGTGGCGTCACGGCGGCTTCTCTTTTGTTAAGAAAACGCCCGAAAGCGCGGAAATTAAAAGATCTTAATCGCGGCGTGTTGAGGTTGTGTCTCCGGAAAAGCGCGTGTTAGGCGAGCTGCAAGCTTCGCCGTTGATTCGGCGACGGGGGGCGATGACGCCGCCTCGCCCCTTGAGGGAGCTGCATCATCAGTCAGGAGAACACCTCAATGAACGCGTGGATTGCTGCAGCGGCTGCTGCGGCCACGATGGCGCTCGCGCCGGCTATGGCTCAGGCTCAGGAAACCGTTGAGCCGGGCGCCTATGTCAATCTGGGCGCGGCCTACGCGAGCCAAGGCGGCATCCACCTGGGCGCGATCCAGGGCAAGCTGGGCTACCGCCTCAACAACTGGTTTGGCGTGGAAGGCGAAGCGGCCTTCGGCGTGGACGACGACTCGGTTCGCGTCGGCGCCACGAAGGCCAAGGTCGAGCTGAAGCACCAGTTCGCCGCCTACGTCGTCGGCTTCGCTCCCGTGGCGACCAACACCGACCTGTTCGCGCGCCTCGGCTATGGCACCACCAAGATCGGCGCCTCGGCGGCCGGCGTGGCCGCGTCGGGTTCGGACGAGTCGGTCAACATCGGCGCCGGCGTGCAGCACCACTTCGACGGCAAGAACGGCGTGCGCCTCGAGTACCTCCGCTCGGAGTACAACGACGGCGGCCACTCCAACACCTGGGGTGTGTCCTACTCGCGCCGTTTCTAGTCGCGACAAGACCCGTCATCCCGGCGCTGCCGGGGCGGAGAGGCCACCGCGTCGCACGCGGTGGCCTTTTTCTTGACCGTCGCCTCAGGGCCGCCCACGCTCGGCGGAACGTATGTTCGGGAGGGACCGCCATGGACGAGGCGTTCTTCGTTCAACTGGCCCTGTCGGGAGCGGCGGTGGCGGTGCTGGTTGGGATCGCGGCGTGGGCGAAGATCGCCAAGCCGGCCGGTCCGCTGGACGATCACCGCGCGAGGGAGCTGCTCGCCGAGGAGTTCCCGGGTCGGCGGCTGGACGGAGTGTGGGTCGCCTCGGACGGCGCCGGCGCGCTCGCGAAGTCGGGCGGGCTAGCCCTGGTGATCTGCCAGGTGGGCGATGGGTTCGCGGCGCGCCAGATCCCCTGGGCGCAGGCCGTGGCGGCCAGCTTCAGGAACGGCAAGCTGTGCCTTGACCTCGCCGACGTCGCGGCCCCGCGCGCCACGATCTCGCTTCCGTCGTGGCCGCCGAAGGACCTCGCCGCGTGAAGGCCGCGTTTGATCCGGTCACACTGGCCACGCCATTCTTCATCCTGTCGATCATCCTGGAGATCGTGCTGGCGCGCCTCGGCAAGGCCGACGCTCGCTACGAGACCAAGGACACGGCGGTTTCGCTGGGCATGGGGCTTGGCTCCACCGTGGCGGGGCTGATCACCGGCGGCGTGGTCTTCGCCGCGACCCTGTGGGTCTATCAGCACCGACTGTTCACGATCCCGATGACGGCGATCTGGGCCTGGGTGGCGATCTTCCTGCTGG
>NZ_JANINU010000019.1:161-13186 GCF_024508875.1 Phenylobacterium sp. | reverse complement strand
CCGCGGGCGCGCGAGATCATGCGCACGGTCCTGCTGAAGGACCCCGAGGTGATGAAGCGCGTGCAGACCGTCGTGCCGATGCCGCCGGCGCCGGAAGAGCCTCCGCCGGCCGACGGCACGGTCGCCGACGGCCAGATCCACGCCACGCGTCCGGGCCCAGGAGCCAAAGCATGACCGTCTCCGCCCTGACCCGCCCCGGCGAACGCGACCGCCTGATCGTCAAGTTGTCCGAGATCGACTGGGTGTTCGTGCTGGTGCTCAGCCTGATCGCCGGCGCGGGCGGGCTGATGCTGTTCTCTATCGCCGGCTCGTCCTGGACGCCCTGGGCGGCTGCGCACGTGATCCGCTTCGCCATGTGCCTGGTGCTGATGATCGCCTTGGCGATGATCGACGTGCGGGTGTGGTTCGCGCTGGCCTATCCGGTCTACTTCATGGGCCTGCTGCTGCTGGTGGCCGTGGAGGCCGTCGGCGACACCCGCCTGGGCGCGCAGCGCTGGCTGGCCTTCGGCGGGTTCAGCTTCCAGCCGTCGGAAGTGATGAAGCTGGGGATCGTGCTGGGCCTGGCGCGCCTCTACCACGGCGTCTCGGCCGAGCGGGCGCGGCTGTCGTGGTGGCTGCTGATCCCGGCCGCGATGATCGCCGCGCCAGTGCTGCTGGTGGCGCACCAGCCGGACCTCGGCACCGCGATGCTGATCCTGATGACCGGGGCGGCGGTGGTGGTGCTGGCGGGGCTGTCGTGGAAGATCATCGCCGCGGGCCTGATCGGCTTCCTGGCCGTTGTGCCGCCGTTCGTGATGTTCGTGATGCACGACTACCAGCGCGAGCGGGTGCTGAACTTCCTCCATCCCGAGCGCGACCCCTCCGGCACCGGCTATCACAGCCTGCAGTCGATGATCGCCCTCGGCTCGGGCGGCCTGCTCGGCAAGGGCTACGGCCTGGGCTCGCAGAGCCAGCTCAACTTCCTGCCGGAGAAACAGACCGACTTCATCTTCGCCACGCTGGCCGAGGAGTTCGGCTTCGTGGGCTGCGTGTCGGTGCTGGTGCTCTACGCCGCTGCGATCTTCATGGCGCTGCGCACGTCATACCTCAGCCACAGCCACTTCGGCCGCCTGGCGGCGGCGGGCGTGACGGCGACGTTCACCCTCTACGTCATGATCAACGGCGCCATGGTGATGGGCTTGGCCCCGGTCGTCGGCGTGCCCATGCCCATGCTGAGCTACGGCGGCACCGTGATGCTGACGGTGATGATCGGCTTCGGCCTGGTCCAGTCGGTGCGCGTGCATCGCTACGCCGAGGTCACCAGCGGCAAGGGCAGCTTCGTCTAGAACGGCTCGAAGCAGTCGTAGTTGTGCTGGCGGCGGATCCTGTCGCCCTGAAACTCGAAGAAGACGCCGAAGCGCGCCTTCATGGCGTCGCCCGGCTTGAGCGAGCGCAGCGGCACGGCGAGGACGCCGCGCCAGAGGACTTCGCAGGCCACGCGGTCGCCGTCTTCGACCAAGTTGACGATCTCGTAGGTCTCGGCGGTCATCACATGGCGGCCGCGCTCGTTGGCCTCGCGCAACTCGGTCATCGTGCGCCGGGCGCCCGAGGGCACCAGGGCGTTCGGGAACTCCTCCTGCACCGCGTCCTCGGTGAAGAAGGCGAGGGAGTCGCGCCGCTCCTCTATGGCCTTGAGGTAGGCGCGGACGATGTCGGCGCGGCTCATCGGGTGCGGGGGCTCAGAGCTTCAGCGCCTGGTCCGTGGCCCGGACCAGGGCATCGACGATGCCGGGCTCGGTGGAGGCGTGGCCGGCGTCCCAGACTACCTCGAACCGGGCAGTGGGCCAGGCGGTCTTCAGCCGCCAGGCGCTCTCCATCGGCGTGACGACGTCGAAGCGGCCCTGCACGATCCAGCCCGGGATGTCCTTGAGGACGTGGGCGTTCTTGATGATCCAGTCGTGCTCGGGGAAGAAGCCGCCGTTGACGAAGAAGTGGCATTCGATGCGGGCGAAGGCGATCGCGAAGTCGATCTCGTTGAACTTCGACGGCCGCGCCTCGGGGCCACGGATCGAGATGGTGTCGCCTTCCCACTGGCTCCAGGCGGCGGCGGCCTCGGCCTGCACGCGGCGCTCGGGGTGCGTAAGCCGCTTGTGGTAGGCGGCCATCATGTCGCCGCGCTCCTCGACCGGGATCGGCGCGCAGAAGCGGGCCCAGGCGTCGGGGAACATGATCGAGGCGCCGTCCTGATAGAACCAGCGCAGCTCGCGTTCGGTCAGCAGGAAGATGCCGCGCAGCACCAGGCCCGACACGCGCTCGGGATGCTTGATGGCGTAGGCGAGGGCGAGGGTGGAGCCCCACGAGCCGCCGAACACGCACCACGTCTCGACGCCGAGGTGTTCGCGCAGGCGCTCGATGTCCTCGATCAGCGACCAGGTGGTGTTGTCGTCCAGGCTGGCGTTCGGGCGGCTCTTGCCGCAGCCGCGCTGGTCGAAGAGGGCCATGCGCCACTTCGCCGGGTCGAAGAAGCGCCGCATGGTCGGGTTGATCGCCCCGCCCGGGCCGCCGTGCAGGATCACGCACGGCTTGCCCTTCGGATTGCCGCACTCCTCGTAGAAGATCTCGTGCGGCCCGCCCGTGGACAGCCAGCCGCTGGCGAACGGTTCGCTCTCGGGGAAGAGTCCCCGGCGGTGATCTGACGTGGAGACGGCCGGGGCCGGGGTATTTCTTTCCATAAGCCCTTCTACTTCGGGAAGCGCCTGTCCAGCCAGTCCAGCATGAGGCGATCCACGTCCTTCGGCTTCTCCTGCTGTGTCCAGTGGCCCGAACCCTTGACCATGTGCGTCTCCAGGTCGCCGATGAAGTGCGGCATGGGCTCGGCCATCTCGGGCGTGAGCACGGCGTCGAGTTCGGCGGTGATCATCAGGCAGGGGATGCCGTCGATCCGCTGGGGCAACGTCTCGGCCCGCTGCCAGTTGCGGGTGAAATTGCGATACCAGCTCACCGGGCCGAAGAAACCGCCGTCCCGGAAGGCGTCGGCGAAGACCGCGAGTTCCTCCGGGGTGAGCAGCTGGTCGCCGCCCGTCCTGCCGTCCCACTGCCGCAGCAGGTCGCGGAAGGCGAAGGTGGAGCCCGAGCCGTTGGTCGCCGGCGCAGCCGCCGCAGCCAGGGCCGCCGGCTTGCGCATGAAGAAGCGCATGGTCTTGGCGGTGTCCTCGCCCAGCACGGCCTCGGGCTCCTCGGGGTTCTGGAACCAGACGATGTACATGTCCGGTCCGAAGCGGTTGCGCATGATAACGATGGGATCGGCGGGCGCCCGGGGCAGGAAGGGCGTGTTGAGGCCGATGACCCCGGCGACGCGGGTCGGATGCAGCAGCGGCATCTGCCAGACGACGATGCCGCCCCAGTCGTGGCCGACGAAGATCGCCTTCTCGACACCCAGGTGGTCGAGCAGCGCCACCATGTCGCCGGTCAGGTGGTCGATGTCGTAATCGGCGACGTTGGCCGGCTTTGACGACAGGCCGTAGCCACGCTGGTCGGGGGCGATCACCCAGCGGCCGGCATCGGCCAGCGCCTTGATCTGGTGGCGCCAGGAGAAGGCCAGTTCGGGGAAGCCGTGGCACAGCACGATGGGCACGCCCGTCCGCGGGCCGGCCTCGTAGTATGCGATCTCGACGCCGTTCACCGCAGCGCGCTTCACCGGCGGCATCATGGTCTCAAGCGCCGACATTTCGTCCTCCCGTGTGGTTGGCGGCGAACTTGGCCGCAATTCGGGTTTCCCTCCAACCCTCTTCGCAAGTAGGGCATGGGCGCCGTGACGTCCGCCAACGCCTCCCCCGCATCGCCGCCCGCGCCCACGCCGTGGGGACTCGTGGTCCTCCTGGGATCCCTGACGGCGATGGGGCCGCTGGCGATCGACATGTACCTGCCCAGCCTGCCGGCGATCGGGGCCGCGCTGAAGGCCGACGCGGGACAGACGCAGGCGACTGTGGCCGCGTTCCTCGCGGGCATGGCGGCGGGGCAGCTCGTCTACGGTCCCGCCTCCGATCGCGTCGGGCGGCGCGGCCCCATCCTGTTCGGATGCGCGGTGTTCGTCCTGGCGTCCATCGGCTGCGCCCTGGCGCAGAATGTCGACCAACTGCTGGTGGGACGGTTCGTGCAGGCGCTGGGGGCGTGCGCGGGCGGCGTTGTCGTACGCGCCGTGGTCCGCGATCAGTTCAGCCACACCGACACCGCCCGCATCCTCAGCCTGATGATGCTCATCATGGGGCTGGCGCCGATCCTGGCGCCCATGCTTGGCGGCGTGTTGCTGGGCCTCGGCGACTGGTCATGGAACTTCTGGTTCATGGCCGCCGTGGGCCTGGCGATCGGCGTGGCGGCCTTCCTGCGCCTGAAGGAGTCCCGCTCCGAGGCCACCGCCATCCAGGCCGGCCGGGAGAACCCCTTCCAGTCCTATCTCGCCGTCCTGCGCGAGCGACGCCTCGTCGGCTACGCGCTATGCGGGGCGCTGAACGGGGCGACCCTCTTCACCTACATCGCCTCGTCGCCCGAGGTGCTGATGGGGACGTACCACGTGCCGGTGGCCGTCTTCCCGTTCCTGTTCGCGACCAACGCGGTGGCCGTGATCGGTTCGAGCCAGCTCAACCGCCTGGCGCTGCGGCGGGCCACGACCGACGAGGTGCTGTCGCGCGCCAGCGCCGTCTCGCTGGTGGTCGGGGTGATGCTGGCGCTGGCCGCCGTCACGGGCGTGGGCGGACTGTGGACCGTGGGGCCGCTGCTGTTCCTGCTGCTGGGCAGCTACGGATTCATGGCGGGTAATACGACGGCAGGGGCGCTCAGCGTGGATCCGCTGCGCTCCGGCGCGACGTCGGCGCTGATCGGGGCAGCCTCGTTCGCGGCCGGCGCCTTGGCGTCGAGCCTCGCCGGCGTGTTCCACGACGGAACCGCGCGGCCCATGGCGCTGGTGATGTTGGCCGCCCTGGTCGGCTCGGCCGTATCGCTGCGCACGCTGGCGCTGCCGCGCGGCGTTCAGGGCTGAGAATCGACACCGCGCGCGGCCCAGGCCAGCACGCCCCAGCCGACCAGGAACAGCGTGCCGCCGATCGGCGTGATCGCGCCGAACCAGCGCGGCGCGCCCAGGGCCATGGCGTAAAGCGACCCCGAGAAGATCACCGTCCCGCCCAGGAAGAACGCCGGGGCGAACCGCGCCCGCTTCGCGCCGATGTTCATGAACGTCGCGCAGGCGAACGTCGCCATGGTGTGCATGAAGCCATAGGTCGAGCCGAGCCGCAGCCACTCCTGCGCCTTGGGGTCGTGCACGCCGTGCGCGGCGAAGGCGCCGACGGCCACGGCCGCAAAGCCGCCCAAGGCCGCCAGGGTCATCCAGTTGCGCCGGGTCCAGAAGGTCATGCCTGCTCCGCTCGTCGTGCCTCTGGGCTTTTGCCGGGGAAGACGACGCGGGGGAAGGGGGGCCTCAGCCCCAGATCGCCGGACGGCGATCCTTCCAGGGCGCTTCCTTCTCCAGTTGGCCGGCTAGGCGGTAGAGCGTCGCCTCGTCGGCGAAGCGTCCGGTGAACATCATGCCGATCGGCAGGCCGCTCTCGGACTGCCAGAGGGGCAGGGACAGCGAGGGCTGGCCCGTGAAGTTGGCCGGCGGCGTGTTGGCGTAGGTGGCCGCCTGCCGGCGGTCGAACTCCTTCAGATCGTCGCTTAGCGGATCCAGCCAGTCGCAGCGCGGGGCCGGGGTCGACATCACCGGCGTGAGGTAGACGTCGAAGTTGTCGAAAGCGGCGAGCATCTGCCGGTTCATCAGGCGCAACTGCTGGAAGCCCCAGAACGCCTGCTGGCCCGTGACCCGCTGGCCGGCCTCGTAGGCGCGGCGGGCGAGGGGGCCCAGCTCGTCGTCCCCGGGCTCGCGGCCCAGGACGTCGATCCAGCGCTTGATGTTGGCCGAGAAGTTGGAGGCGCTGGCCAGGCCCTGGGCGCGGTAGAGCAGGCGGTAGTCGATGCCGAGGCCCTGCTCGAATACTTCGTGGCCCAGGCCTTTCAGCAGTTCGGCGGTGCGCTCCAGCGCCTGGCGCATCTCGTCGGGGATCGGACGGCCGCTCGGGGTTTCGGCCGACCAGGCGATACGCAGGCGGCCGGGGCTCTTCTCGATCTCGGCCAGGTAAGGGCCGTCCTTGGCGGGCGCCTGGAAGGGATCGCCGGGCTGGGCGTAGCCGGTGGCGTCCAGCATGGCGGCGCTGTCGCGGACCGTGCGGCTGACCACGTGGTGCACCGAAAAGCCGAGGGCGCCGTCCGAGACCTCGCAGATGGGCGTGCGGTCGCGGGTGATCTTCATCCCCACCAGCCCGCAACAGGCGGCGGGGATGCGGATCGAGCCCAGGCCGTCGCTGGCGTGGGCGAGGGGGACGATGCCTGCCGCCGTGGCCGAGGCCGCGCCGCCGGACGAGCCGCCCGAGATGTGGTCGGGGTTCCAGGGATTGCGGCAGAAGCCGAGGCGCTCGGAATTGGTGACGCCGGGGATCCCGAACTCGGGTGTGTTGCTCTTGCCCAGCATCACCACGCCGGCCGCGCGGTAGCGCTTCACGAGTTCGCTGTCCTCGGCGTCGGCGGCGACCTGGGCGAAGTTGCTGCCCGATGTGCGGGGCCAGCCCTTCACCTGAGCGCCGAGATCCTTGATGAGGAACGGCACGCCCTTGAACGGCCCGTCGGGCAGGTCGCCGGCGGCCCATTTCCGGGCGTCGTCGTAGCCCTTGTAGACGACCGCGTTCAGGGTCGGGTTGTGCTTCTCCACCCGCGCGATGGCCGCCTCGACCAGTTCGGCGGGCGTCACCTGCTTCTTCGCCACCAGTTCGGCGAGGCCCAGGCCGTCGTATTCGGAATAGTCGTCCATCAGCGGGCTCCGGCAGAGAGGAAGGCGAGCTTTTCGACTGGCGACAGGTCGCGGACCTGGCGCTTCAACGCCGCGAACGCGCCTTCGGCGGCGTCGAGGGTGGCGGCGATGTCCGCCTCGGTCATGGCGGCGCAAAGGAACATGTTGTGCCAGGGGTGCACATAGACGCCGCGCGACAGCATCTCGGACGACCAGCAGAAGCCTTTGCGCAGGTCCGGGTCGTCGTCGAACAGGAACAGCGGCATGACGCCGGGGCCGGTCTGGCGGAAGCCGAAGCCGGCCGCCTTCGCGCGATCGTCGAGGCCTTTTCGGAGCGTCTCGCTCAGTGCCGTCATGCGCTCGAGGTAGTCGGTGTCGCGGACGAGGCGCAGGGTCTCCAGCGCCGCGGCCATGGTCGCGCCCTGGAACCAGAACGAGCCGGTTACATAGATCGAGGCGGCCGCGGCGCGGGCCTTGTCGTTCCCCAGCATGACCGAGAGGGCATGGCCGTTGGCCACGCACTTGCCCCAGGTCGACAGGTCGGGCTGCACGCCGATCCGGCTCCAGGAACAGTCGCGCGACAGGCGGAAGCCCGCGCGCACTTCGTCGACGATCAGCAGGGCGCCGGTCCTGTCGGCCAGTTCGCGGGCCCGGCGCGCATAGGCCGGATCGGGCTCGGCCTGGTCGATGAAGGCGTCGTGCTTGAAGGGGGCCGCGAAGATGGCGGCCAGGTCGTCGCCCGCCTCAGCCACGGCGGCCTCCAGGCTGCCGACGTCGTTGTAGTCGCAGAACACCTGGAACGCCCGGTCGCTCTCTATCACGCCCGCTGGCCTTGGCGTGCACCAGGGGATGGCGCCGTGATAGGCGCCCTTGGCCCGAATCACGATGCGCCGCTTGGTGTGCGCGCGGGCCGTCGTGAGCGCCATGGTGGTGGCGTCCGTCCCGTTCTTGCAGAAGATCGCCCAGTCGGCGTGGCTCACCATGCGGGTCAGCGCCTCGGCCAGCTCGACCATCAGGCCGGTGGGGCCGGTCAGCGTGTCGCCCTTCTCGAGTTGGCGCACGAAGGCGGCGTCGATCTCGGGGTGGGCGTAGCCGAACAGGTTGGGCCCGTAGGCGCACATGTAGTCGAGGTAGCGGTTGCCGTCGGCGTCCCAGAGGTGGGCGCCTTCGCCGCGCTCGAAGAACTGGGGATAGTCGTCGGGCAGCAGGCCCACCGACTGGTGGCCGTACATCCCGCCCGGGATCACGGCGGCGGCGCGCTCCCGCAGTTCGCGGTCACGGCTGTTGGCCGGGCTCATGACCCACCTCCCTTATCGTTGTTCAGGAAGACATTACGCGGCTGGCGCCGGCTGTCGACCGGTCAGGCGCCGACTCCGTATAAGCGGGCTGCATGTCGCTGCCCGTCCGTCTCGGCCTGTTCTACTCGGCGATCTTCGTCGGGACCGGCGCGGCGTCGCCCTACATGCCGGTGTGGTTCGCCCACCACGGGCTGTCTGGCGCGCAGATCGGGCTGATCCTGTCGCTGCCGATGCTGGCGCGGGCGTTCACGGCGCCGCTGCTGGCGGTCTGGGCCGACAGCTTCAAGCTGCGCCGCACGGCGCTCAGCTTCATGAGCATCGGCGTGGCGCTCGCCTACGCGCTGATGGCGCTGCCGCTGGGTTTCGCAGGCTGGGCGGTGGTTTGGTTCGCCGCCTCGTCGGCGTTCTCGACCATATCGCCGCTCACCGATGTGATCGTGCTGAACCGCGCCCGGCACGACGGCTTCAACTACGGTTGGCCGCGGGGCATCGGCTCGGTGGCGTTCATCATCGCAAACGTCACCATGGGCGCCGTCCTGGCCTGGGGCTCGCCCGACCTCGTGCTGGTGTGGATCACCGCGTCGGTCTCGGTGACCGCTCTGGCCGCGCGTTTCCTGCTGCCGCCTGACCCGGTGCACGAGGCGGGTTACGTGGCGAAGGCGTCGGACCGGTTCGCCGGCCTGGGCGGCTTGATCCGCGACCCGGACTTCATGACCGCCGCCCTGGCCGCAGGCCTGATCCAGTCGGCGCACGCCTTCTACTATGGCTTCTCGACCCTGGTCTGGAAGCAGCAGGGCGTGCCCGAAAGCATGACGGGCATCCTGTGGGGCGTCGGCGTGGCGGCCGAGGTGCTGTTCATGTGGTTCATGGAGCCGTGGCGGCGGCGGGTGGGGCCGCGCAACCTGCTGGTCCTGGGGGGCGTCGCGGCGATGGTGCGCTGGACGGCGCTGGCCTTCGCCCCGCCGCTCTGGCTGATCTTCCCGCTGCAACTGCTGCACGTCTTCACCTATGCGGCGACGTTCCTGGCCTCGCTCCAGCTTATCGAGCGGCTGTCGACGCCGCAGAACGCCTCGGCGGCCCAGGCCCTGAACTCCGCGCTGTCGGCCGGCGCCCTGATGGGCGTCGCGACCATGGCCTCCGGGCCGCTGTTCGACCGCTTCGGCGCGCAGGGGTATTTCCTGATGGCGGCGATGTGCGTCGCGGGCCTGATCGGCGCTTTCCGGCTGTACGGCGTGCGCAAGCTGGATCCGGTCTGAGGAGGAGACGCCCATGACCCTTTGCCTGTTCGGCTGCGTCTGCGGCCAGTTCCACAGCCCCGGCGCCGGCATGGGCATGGACGCCGAGCGCGTCAGCGTGCCGATCCCGTTCTACGTGCTGGAGCATCCGGACGGCGTCGCACTGTTCGACACCGGCCTTCCGGCGGCCATGTGCGACCGGGAAGAGAGCTACCTCAAGGCGCTGCAGACCCAGGACCTGGACGTCAGCCTCACGCCAGAGGAGACGCTGACGGCGCACCTGCATCGGCTGGACATCGACCCGGCCAAGGTGCGGTGGGCGGTGGTCTCGCACCTGCACTTCGATCATGCCGGGGGCCTGCGTGAGCTGCCCAACGCAACGGTGGTGATCCAGCGGCGGGAGTGGGAGGCCGGGTTCGACCGGGAGACCGCGAACCACTACGGGCTGCGCAAGCGCTACTTCGACCTGGGCCAGCCGGTGACCCTGGTGGACGGCGAGCACGACCTGTTCGGCGACGGCTCGGCGATGTGCCTGCCCAGCTACGGCCATACGCCGGGCCACCAGTCGCTGAGGGTGCGAAGCGAGCAGGGCGACCACATCCTGGTCGGCGACGCCTGCTACCATTGCGGCGTGGTCGAGAGCCGCCGGTTCCCCGAGTACTCGGACGCGGCGGCGATGAACCGCGCACTCGACGGACTGCTGGCGCTGCGGGAGCCGGAAACCGTGATGGTGTTCGGCCACGACCCCGACCAGTGGGGCGCAAGGCCGGTCCTGCCGGGCGCTCGGGGCTGACGTAGCGGCGGCTGACGTGGCGACACGGTTGCGGCGCGCGGCCGCCTGACCAAGATGCCTCCCAACGGAGGAAACCCATGCGCGCGCTCAGCATCACCGCCCCCTGGGGCCCGGACGCCATCCAGGTGGTGGAGGCCCCAGATCCCACGCCCGGCCACGGCCAGGTGCTGGTGCGGATGAAGGCCTGCTCCCTTAACTACCGCGACTTCCTGATGATCCACGGGATGTACGGCCGCGCGGCGGCCACCGCGAACGACGTCATCACGCCCTTCTCGGACGGCTGCGGCTACGTCGAGGCGATCGGGCCGGGCGTCACGCGCTTCAAGGTCGGTGACCGCGTCTCGACGCTGTTCTTCCAGAACTGGGTGTCGGGACCGCCGAACCTGGAGAAGCTGATGAGCGCGCTGGGCTTCCCCATTCCGGGAGCCGGGGCGGAGCTGCAGGTGTTCAGCCAGGAGGGCCTGTCGAAGGTTCCAGACTACCTGACCGACCACGAGGTCGCGACACTGCCGTGCGCGGCGCTGACGGCGTGGCGCGGCCTCTTCGTCGACGCGCGGCTGGAGCCGGGCGACACCGTCGTGCTGCAGGGCACCGGCGGGGTCTCGATCTTCGGCCTGCAGTTCGCCAAGGCGGCGGGCTACCGCACCCTTATTACCTCCTCGTCCGACGCCAAGCTGGAGCGGGCCAAGGCGCTCGGGGCCGACCATGTGGTGAACTACAAGGCGACCCCGGAATGGTCGACGGCGGTGCGCCAGGTGACGGCCGGCAAGGGCGCGGACTTCATCATGGAGGTCGGCGGCGGCGGCACGATCCAGGAGAGCATGAAGGCCATCAAGATCGGCGGCCACATCGCCATCATCGGCATCGTCGCCGGCGCGGGCGAGCCGTTCAACCCGGCCGCCCTGATCGGCAATTCGGCCAAGCTGCAGGGCCTGTCGGTGGGCTCGCGCGACATGTTCGAGGCCATGTGCCGGGCGATGGAGCTGCGGAAGATCAAGCCGGTCGTGGACAAGGTCGTGCCGTGGACGGAGGCGAAGTCCGCCATCGCCTCGATGGGGGCCGGCGAGCACTTCGGGAAGATCGTGCTGGAGTTCTAGATTTCTGGTCGTCATGGCCGGGCTTGTCCCGGCCATCCAGAAACACCGAGCCCCGCCGCGGAACGCCAAGTGGCGCCGCGTCGTCAAGCTCGCCAGCGCCTGCGCGTCTGGATTCCCGGGACAAGCCCGGGGATGACGAGCGGGTGGAAAGGGCGTGGGGCCTAAATCACCGGGTCGAAGCCGGCTTCCAGTCGGTCGAAGATGGCCTGGGCGGCTTCCTCGGCGTTCATGGCCGTGGTGTCGATGCGGACTTCCGGGTTTTCCGGGGCCTCGTACGGGCTGTCGATGCCGGTGAAGTTCTTGAGCTGGCCCGATCGCGCCTTGGCGTAGAGGCCCTTCACGTCCCGCTTCTCGGCCTCGGCCAGCGGCGTGTCGACGAACACCTCGACGAACTCGCCTTCGCCCAGCAGCTCGCGGGCGAGCCGGCGCTCGGCCCGGAAGGGCGAGATGAAGCTGACCAGCACGATCAGCCCGGCGTCGACCATCAGCTTGGAGACCTCGGCGACGCGGCGGATGTTCTCCACCCGGTCCTCGTCGGTGAACCCCAGGTCGCGGTTCAGGCCGTGGCGGACGTTGTCGCCGTCCAGCAGGTAGGTGTGGCGGCCCTCGGCGGCGAGGCGCTTCTCCAGCAGGTTGGCGATGGTCGACTTGCCCGAGCCCGAGAGCCCGGTGAACCAGACGACGCGCGCCTTCTGCCCCTTGGCCGCCGCGCGGGCAGCCTTGGAGATGTCGGTCGCCTGCCAGTGGATGTTCTGGCTGCGACGCAGGGCGAAGTGGAGCATGCCCGCGCCGACCGTGCGGTTGGACAGGCGGTCGATCAGGATGAAGCCGCCCAGGTCCTTGTTGTCGGCATAGGCGTCGAAGGCGATGGGCGCCGAGAGCGAGAGGTTGCAGACCCCAATCTCGTTCAGCTCAAGCCGCGTGGCCGCCAGCTTCTCCAGCGTGTTGACGTTGACCTTGTGCTTGGGCTCGGCGACCTGGGCCGACACCGTGCGCGTGCCCAGCTTCAGCAGGTAAGGGCGGCCGGGCAGCAGGGGCTCGTCGTCGAACCAGACAATGGTGCTTTCGAACTGGTCGGCCACTTCGGGCGGTTGGCCGGCGATCGACAGCACGTCGCCGCGGCTGATGTCGATCTCGTCCTTGAGGGTGATGGTCACCGACTGGCCGGCCACGGCTTCGGGCAGATCGCCGCGGAAGGCGACGATACGGTCGACCGTGCTCTCGCGGCCGGACGGCAGAGCCTTCACCTTGTCACCCGGGCGGATCACACCCGAGGCGACCAGGCCGGAGAAGCCGCGGAAGTCGAGGTTGGGACGGTTCACCCACTGCACCGGCATGCGGAACGGCTTGGCCTGCAGGTCGTCCTCGATGGGCGCGTCCTCCAGCCAGCGCATCAGCGGCGGGCCGGAGTACCAGGGCGTGTGGGCCGAGTTCTCGGTGATGTTGTCGCCCTTCAGCGCCGACATCGGGATGGCCGTGAAGGCCTTGATGCCGATCTGGGCGGCGAAGTCGTGGTACTCGGCGAGGATGGTGTCGAACACCTCCTGGCTCCAGCCGACCAGGTCCATCTTGTTGATGGCAAGAACCACGTGGCGGATGCCCAGCAGGCTGACCAGGTAGCTGTGGCGCCGCGTCTGGGTCAGCACGCCCTTGCGGGCATCGATCAGGATGATGGCCGCGTCCGCCGTCGAGGCGCCCGTGACCATGTTGCGCGTGTACTGCTCATGGCCGGGCGTGTCGGCGACGATGAAC
>NZ_JANINU010000019.1:0-151 GCF_024508875.1 Phenylobacterium sp. | reverse complement strand
ATCGTGATGCCTTGCTCGCGCTCGGCGGCCAGGCCGTCGACCAGCAGGGCGAAGTCGATGTCGCCGCCCTGGGTGCCCACCCGCTTGCTATCGGCCTCGAGGGCCGCGAGCTGGTCCTCGAAGATCATCTTCGAGTCGTAGAGCAGGCGGC
>NZ_JANINU010000018.1 GCF_024508875.1 Phenylobacterium sp. | reverse complement strand
AGATCAACCTGACCTCGAACGGCGACGGGCCGCTGCGCTGGATCCTCGGCGTCTATCAGTACGAGGAAGAGTACCGTCAGCGCATTCAGCTCGGGAACCCGAACCAGGCTTCGCTGGCCAGCCCCCTGACCCTGGCGGGCACGCTGGCCGCTCCGAACCCGCTGCGCAACTACGCCGACACCCAGGCCACGCTTAACTCCAAGGCCTACGCCGTGTTCGGCCAGGCCACCTACGAGATCAACGAGCAGTTCGCCGTCACCGCGGGCCTCCGCTACACGAAGGACAAGAAGGACGGCACCGAGTACCAGCGGCTGATCATCCAGTCGCCGGCGATCGCGGGCGGCGCCTTCGCGTTCGACGTCTCGACCGACCTCGACCCGGCCACCGCCGGCGTGCAGAACTTCCGCTCGCTGAAGAATAGCTGGGACGCCGTCACCGGCGTGCTGAACCTCGACTGGACGCCCGACGCCGACACGCTGGGCTACGCGAAGTACAGCCGCGGCTACAAGTCGGGCGGCTTCCTGCTCGGCACGCTGTCCACGCAGCCTGAGGCCAAGCAGGAGCAGGTGGACGCCTTCGAAATCGGCCTGAAGAAGACCATTGCGCGCAAATTCCAGATCAACGCGTCGGCCTTCTACAACGACTACAAGGACCTGCAGCTCAACCTGTCGCAACTGAACGCGGCCGGCACGGCGGCGGCGAACAACTTCGTCAACGTTGACGCCGAGGCCTACGGCCTGGAGTTGGAAGCCCTGTGGCGCCCGATCGCCAACCTCGACCTGTCGGCGAGCTATGGCTACCTGCACACCAAGATCACCAAGGGCTGCTGCTTCTACGACCCGGCGGACCCGGGCGCGCTGGACCCGAACGCCACCCCCTCGGGCGGCGTGGTCGTCTCGAACGGCACGCGCCTGGTGTTCCAGACTCTGAAGGGCTCGCGGATCTACCAGTCGCCGGAGAACAAGTTCGCCGGCAACGCGAACTACACCTTCGACTTCGCGCCGGGCTCGCTGATCCTGTCGGCCACCTACACCTGGACCGACGAGACCTTCTACCAGCCGTTCAAGAGCGCGGCGAACAAGGTGAAGGCGTACGACGTGACCGACTTCCGCGTGCTGTGGAACGACGCCGACAACCGCTACACCCTGATCGGCTACGTGAAGAACGCCTTCGACCAGAACGGCTTCACCTCGAACGGCTCGACGACGCCGACGGCGATCTTCGACAACCCGAACCCGGGCACGGCCACCAACATCATCCAGACCCGCACGGCGATCACGCGGGGCCTGATCCAGCCCCGCACCTACGGCGTGGAGCTGCAGTACCGCTTCTAGTTTACGGCGCGTTTCCTCCCATTTTGCGTGCCGACTTCGGGCGGCGGACCCTGTGTCCGCCGCCTTTTCTTTGGCCGTCTGCGGGTAAGTCCGGCTCGGCGGGCGGCTTTTTGCCGCGAGAAGCGCATTTCCGGGCCTCGCAATCATCGCGCTTAACCTCTGCGCAAGTGCTGGGCGCCCAGAATGAGTACCCAGACAGCACTCCCCCCGGCGGCTCATGTCCCTGCCAGAGTTCTTTTTCGACCGCGTCACGGCCGACATCCGGCAGCAGATGGATGGCGTGCTGGCGCTGACCGGCCAACTCGGCCGGCAACGGCTGACGCCGGACGGCGAGGCGTGCGTGGCGGGCGTGGCCGAGGCCGCCGAAGGCGTACGCCGCATGCTGGAAGCGGCCCTGGACCTAAAGAGCGTCAGCCTCGAGGGCCTCAGCGTCGACCTCGAACCGATCCGCCTGCGTGAACTGATGGACGAAGTGGAGGCGCGCTGGCAGCCGCGGGCGACCACGGCCGGCGTCACCCTGCTGGTTTCCTACGACGGCGACCCGGAAGCGGCCGCCCTGGCCGACCGCAAGCGCCTCCTGCAAATCTTCGACGGCTTCATCGGCGAGGCCGTGGCGGCCCAGGCGCGCGGCGCGGTCGAGGCTGGCCTGCACGTCCATGCGACCGGCGACGGGGTCCTGCTGGAAGGACGTGTGCGCGGCCCGCGGGATTCCGCGTGGGACGAAAGCGACACCGAGACCCGCGTGCGCGCTATCGAGGCCCGCCTCGGCCTGGAGGTTGCCCTGGGCGCGATGCTGGCTCGCCGCCTGCTGAAGAGCCTGGATGGCCAACTCCGCAAGGAAGCCAACGCCGGCGCGTCCGACACCGCCGCGTTCGAGCTGCGGCTCGCGCCGATCCCGGAAACGATCGAGGCGCCTACCGAGGAAGCCGGCCGCGCCGCCCACATCCTCGTGGTCGACGACAACGCCACCAACCGGATGGTCGCGCAGTCGCTGGTCGAGATGTTCGACTGCACCAGCGAGTCCGCCGAAGATGGGGAGGAAGCCGTCGAGGCCGCCCGCACCGGCCGGTTCGACCTGATCCTCATGGACATCAAGATGCCGCGCATGGACGGGATCGCCGCCACGCGCGCGATCCGCGCCATCCCCGGCCCGGTCGGCGCGACGCCGATCATCGCCCTGACCGCCAACGCCGACCCCGACGACGCCGAAGCCTATCTCGCGGCGGGGATGAACGGCGTGGTGGAAAAGCCCATGAAGCCTGAGCATCTGCTCACCGCGCTGCAGCAGGCGCTCGACCCCAACCACAGCGCCGCAGCAGCGTAACCCGCCCCTCAAGGGCGGCCGGCCGGCTCGACGCGCTACAAGCCGTCGACCCTGCCCGATCCCTCAGCGCTGGCCTTTCTTCGCGCCCGAAAGCCAGGCAAGAGCACGGTCGCTAACCCCCGGTTTCAACTGCAACTTTTTTGCGCGGATACGACCTATTGCGCCGCTCGCCGCAATCCCTTAGGTCGCGGGCTCCTGTTTTGGGGATTGTTTATGTCCGAGGCGAAGACCGGGGCGGCGCCGTCGCTGGACGCGGTGCGTCAGCGCATCGACGCGCTGGACACCGAGCTGCTGCGCCTGCTGGACGAGCGCGCCTCGCTGGCCCGCGTGGTGGCCGCGGCGAAGAAGGCGGCCGGCGACGGCGAGAAGTTCGCGCTGCGTCCCGGACGCGAAGCCGCCATCCTGCGCCGGCTGATCGCGAGCGAGCGGACGGCCGCCAATCCCAGCCTGGTGGTCCGCGTCTGGCGTGAGATGATCGGGGACAGCCTTTCGGTACAGGGCCCGTTCCACCTGAACGTCTGGGGCGGCAAGGATCCCGGGCGGGCCGTCGAACTGGCGCGCCAACGGTTCGGGGCCGCCCCGCCGCTGCGCCAGCACGCGAAGGCCGAGGACGCCATCGCGGCGGCCCGCACGCCGGGCGGCGTGGCGATCTGCGCGCTGACGCCCGACAGCGCGTGGTGGGGACGGCTGCTGGCCGAGCCGCAGCTCAAGGTGTTCGCCGCCCTGCCCTGCCTCGCGGCCTGGGGGCCCATGTCGGCCCTGGCCGTGGCCGCGGTGGACGTGGAGCCCACGGGCGACGACCGGACCTTCTGGGTGACCGACGCGCCGGGATCGGCCGCCGCGGTCGAGGAGGCCCTGGGCCACGACGGCGTGGCCGCCGACCTTGTCGCAGAGGCGGGCGGCCTGCGGATGTTCATGCTGGCCGGGTTCTACCAGCGCGACGATGAGCGCCTGGCCCGCGCCCCGGGGCGGCTCAGCGGCGTCATCGGGGCTGCGCCGGCGCCGCTCGACGTGTAAGAGGACGCCTCTTCGCGAGAGCGCCGAACACCATGCCCGACACCGCCGATTCCCAGTCCCGCGCCCGCGCGGCCAAGCCGCTGCCCAAGCCCGGGATCATGGACATCCATGCCTATGTGCCCGGCAAGGCGCAGGCCGACGGCGTGGCGAACCCGGTCAAGCTGTCGGCCAACGAGAACATCCTGGGCTCCAGCCCCAAGGCCATCGAGGCCTTCGCCGGCGCGGCGCATGAGCTGCAGATGTATCCGGACAGCCGGACGACCATCCTGCGCAACGCCATCGCCGAGCGGTTCCGCCTGGAGCCCGAGCGGCTGATCTTCGGCTGCGGCTCGGACGAGGTGTTCGCGCTGCTGAACCAGACCTTCCTGGAGCCGGGCGACAACATTGTGCAGGGCGAGTACGCCTTCGCCGCCTTCGCCATCGGCGCCCATGCCTGCCAGGCGCTGGTCAAAAACGCCCGGGAGCCGGGCTATCGGATCGACGTCGACGAGATCCTGAAGGTGGTCGACGAGCGCACGCGGCTGGTGTTCCTGGCCAACCCCGGCAACCCGACCGGCACTTGGATTCCGTTCTCTGAGGTGCTGCGCCTGCACGCGGAGCTGCCGCCAAGCGTCGTGCTAGTGCTGGACGGGGCCTATTCCGAGTTCGCCACCGACCCCGCCTTCCAGGACGGCCTCGACTTCGCGCGCGGGACCGACAACGTCGTGGTGACGCACACGTTCTCGAAGCTGCACGGCCTGGCCGCGCTGCGGGTGGGCTGGGGCTACGCGCCGGCCGAGATCGCGGCGGCGGTCGACCGCATCCGCCTGCCGTTCAACACCTCCATCGCGGGCCAGCGGGCGGCGGTGGCGGCCCTGGCAGACGAGGCGTTCCAGGCGCGATCGATCGCTCACGTCGAACAGTGGCGGTCGTGGCTCACCCAGCAACTCGGCGGTTTGGGTCTCGAGGTGGTGGGGCCATCGGCCACCAACTTCCTGCTCGTCGGCTTCCCGAAGACCGGCCGGACCGCCGCGGCGGCGGACGACTTCCTGAGCGCCCGGGGCCTGCTGACGCGGCGCGTGCTGAACTATGGCCTGCCCGACCACCTGCGCATCACCATCGGCCTGGAAGAACATAACCGGGCGATGATCGACGCGCTGGCCGAGTTCATGAAGGCCTGAGCATGGGAGCGCCGATCTATCCGAAGATGGCCGTGGTCGGCTGCGGCCTGATCGGCTCGTCCCTGGTCCGCGCGGCGCGGGAGGCCGGGGCCGCGGGGCACATCGCGATCGCCGAGACGTCCGAAGCCGCGCGCGAGCGGATCGCGGCGCTGAAGCTGGCCGACAGCCTGTTCGCCGATGCGGCCGAGGCCGTGGCCGACGCCGATCTGGTGATCTTCGCCGTACCGGTCATGTCGATGGAGGCCGCCGCGCGGGCGGCCGCGCCCGGCCTGAAGCCCGGCGCCACTGTCAGCGACGTAGGCTCGGTGAAGGGCCACGTGACCGACGCGCTGACCGCCACCCTTCCCGACGACGCATTCATCGTGCCGGGCCACCCGATCGCCGGCACGGAACAGTCGGGACCCGACGCCGGCTTTGCCGAGCTGTTCCAGAACCGCTGGACGATCCTGACGCCGCAGCCCCGCGAGGACGCCGCGTACCGCGAGGCGGTGCAGCGGCTGGCGGCCTTCTGGACCGCACTGGGCGCCAAGGTCGAGGAGATGGACGCGCGCCACCACGACCTGGTGCTGGCGATCACCAGTCACCTGCCGCACCTGATCGCCTACAACATCGTGGGCACGGTCGCCGACCTAGAGGGGGTCACCCAGTCCGAGGTGATGAAATACTCGGCCGGCGGCTTCCGCGACTTCACGCGCATCGCCGCGTCGGATCCGACCATGTGGCGCGACGTGTTCCTGACCAACAAGGACGCCGTGCTGGAGGTGTTGGGCCGCTTCACCGAGGACCTGCAGGCGTTGAGCCGCGCGATCCGCTGGGGTGAGGGCGACAAGCTGTTCGAGCTGTTCAGCCGGACGCGTGAGATCCGGCGGGGGATCGTCGCCATGGGCCAGGAGAGCGCCGAGCCGAATTTCGGACGCGACCGCGGCAAGCACTGAACGGCCACAATCGCGCAATATCCGAGCAACGTTCGGCGAGCCAACTCGCCGCTCCCAACCGGAGAGAGAACGACCTGATGCGCAAGACGATCTTCGCCGCGGCCGCGGCCACGGCCCTGCTGGCCGGTGCAGGCGCGGCCTACGCCCAGATGCCGGCCCCGGCTGACATCATCAAGAATTGGGACAAGAACGGCGACGGCTCGGTGGACAAGGCGGAATGGACCGCCGCGGGCCGTCCGGCCGAGCGCTTCGACGCCGTCGACGCCGACAAGAACGGCAAGATCACCGCCGCCGAGCTCGAAGCCGCAATGGCCGCGATGCGCGCGCGCGGAGGCTGAGCCGACCGGGGAAGGCCGGGTTGACCGGCCTTCCTTTTGGATCAATATTCACCCGTAGGGATGAATATGTTGGACGAAACGTTGCTGGCGCTTGCCGACCCGACACGGCGCGCGATCCTGAGCCGCCTGGCGCGGGGCGAAGCGCGAGTGACGGACGTGGCCAAGCCTTTCGCGATCTCTCTGAACTCGGTTTCCAAGCATATCCGCATGCTGGAGCGGGCAAGGCTGGTGCGGCGCCGGATCGAGGGTCGCGAACATTTCCTGGCGCTCGACCCCACGCCGCTGGACGAGGCCGCAGACTGGATCGCGGCGCAGAAGACGCTGTGGGCTTGGCGCCTTGGCGAACTGGAGAAGGCGCTGACCGATGGCTGAACTGACCGTCTTCCACCGCTACCCCTTCCCGGCGGAGAAGGTGTTCGACGCGTGGCTGGACCCAGCTATCGCCCGCCGCTTCCTGTTCGCCACGCCCGAGGGGGAGATGGTGCGCGCGGAGGTCGACGCCCGGGTGGGCGGTCGCTTCACCTTCGTCGACCGGCGGCCCGGCGTGGGCGAGGTGGCGCACGTGGGCGAGTACCTGGAGATCGACAGGCCACGCCGCCTCGTCTTCACCTTCGCCGTGCCGCAGTTCGACCCGAACGACACGACAGTCACCGTCACCATCGCCCCGGACGGGGACGGCTGCGTCGCGACTCTCACCCACGACGGAGTGCTCGAGGAGTGGGCCGAGCGGAGCACCGAGGGCTGGAGGATGATCCTGGCCGGCTTGGAGCGGGCGCTGGCTTAGGGCGCCTTGGACCCCTTGCCCCACCAGCCTGACTTGCCCAGCGAACAGGCGGCGACGGCGTCCAGGATTTCCGGATAGCCGCTCCCCGCAACGGGCGTCTCCACCAGCGCCTTGCGGTCCACCGTGATCTTCAGCCTGTTCGCGCGGCGCAGGATGGCCAGGGCGGTTTCGTCCAGCATGTCGGCCGATGTCATGTAGGCATCGTCGTCATTGTAGCTGGGCGCGAAATCGAAGGCATAGCCTCCGGCATCGACACGTCCCGCGCGTCCCTTCGGCAGGCGGCCGCTCACCGCGCCGAACGCAAGACCAACACCGCCGTTGGCGCCCAGAAACTGCATGAATACGCGCTTGTCGATCTGGGCCTGGGCCACACACACGCTGCCGTCGGCGACCGTGATGCTCCAGACTCCCTCTTTGTTGAGGATCGCGTCCGAGCCAGGGATCGCTGTGGCCGTGGCCTGAACGGCGCCTTCGCCCCACCACCCCTTCTCGCCCTTCGAGCAGGCCACGACAGCCTCTACGGCGTTCTCGACGCCCGTGGAGGCTACTTCGCCGCTGAACACGGACCGGCCCTCCAGCAAGACCTCGATGCCTTGGGCCAGCTTGAGCGCGGCGACCGCCCGCTCATCCAGCGTGCCGATCTGGAAGAAGAAGTCTCGCTTGGCGTTGAGCTCCAGCTCGAACGGAAAACGGCTCCCGTCGATAACCAACTCACCCTGCTTGCCCCGACGCATCGAGGACTTCGCGCCGACCGCGAACGAGACCGCGCCGGCGTCGCCCTGCAGAATGAAGACCCCGCCATCTGCCGAGGGCACGCTGGCCAAGCAGGCCCGGCTCGTGGGGTCGCCCCGACCGACCGTCCAGAAGCCTTCCTTGTTCAGCGCGGATTCCTCGGCGCGCGCGACGCCCATCGAAAGAAGCGATGAGACGATCAGGATCGCGGTGAGGTGTCGAAACAGTCGCATCCATCCTCCGAGCTGCACAGCTCGGCCTTAGCACAGAGGAAGTTGTGAGAACAATATAGGAACTTCAACGGCCGGCAGACGCATGCCGAAGGAGGGCCCCGCCATTTTCGCCCCGCTATCCCCTGGGCGTCGGCGTCAGGAAGCTCTCCACCTGCTCGATAGCCTCCACCAGGGTGACGCGCTGAAGCTCGACGCCAGCGGGCAAGCCACTGAACAGCCGCGTAGGCGCGGCGGCGTCCAGCATGACGAAGACGCCCTTGTCGTCGGCGCGGCGGATCAGGCGGCCGAAGGCCTGCGCGATGCGGGCCCGGGCGATGCCGTCGTCGTAGGTCTTATTGCCAAATCGGGCGCGGCGAGCTTTGTGCAGGATGTCGGGCCGCGGCCAAGGGATGCGGTCGAAGACCAATAGCCGCAGGGACCGGCCCGGCACGTCCACGCCGTCGCGGATGGCGTCGGTGCCCAGGAGGCAGGCGTCCTCCTCGGCGCGGAAGATGTCCACGAGGGCGCCCACCTCCAGCGGGTCGACGTGCTGGGCGTAGAGCGCCAGCCCCTTGTCGGCGAGGGGAGCGGCGATCCGCTCATGGACGGCTTTCAGCCGGCGGATTGCGGTGAAGAGGCCAAGGCCGCCGCCGCCCGCCGCCAGGAACAGCTCGCGCATGGCGGCGGCGACCTGGCGGGCGTCGTCCTTGCTGACGTCGGTGACCACCAGGGCCCGGGCGTGGGCGGCGTAGTCGAACGGGGAGTTCAGCTTCAGGGTCTTCGGCCGGTCAGGGAGACGGGCGGCGCCGGTGCGCATCTCCGCCAACGCGAACGGGTCCTCCAGCGTGGCATCAGCCAGGGTCGCCGAGGTGACCAGCACCCCGTGCGCCGGCTTGATCACCGCGTTGGTCAGAGGTTCGGACGGGTCCACCCAGTGGCGGCGAGAGGCGGCGTCCACCACCCGGCCGAACATGAACGTGGCGTCGAACCAGTCGACGAAGTCCGGGTCGTCCTCGGCGTCCTCGTCGATGGCGCGGAGCATCGAGCGCCAGGCCGGGAGCTGCATCCTCGCCCTACGGTCGAGTCCTCGCAAAGCGCCCTCCATGCGTGCGCGCTCGGAGCCGGAGAGCGCGTCGGCCTCCTGGTCCATCACGTCCTCCAGCGCGCGGGCGAGGGCCAGCAGGGGCGCCTCCAGCCGCGCCAGCGCCGCCGCCGCCTCGCGCGCCGTCTCGCGCACCAGGTCCAGCGCCGGCCGCGCCGCGCACTCCATCCCCACGTCCGAGGCCGCCGCCCGCGCGCGCAGCTGCTCCAGCATGGCGACGATGAAGTGCTCGATCGGCCCGATCGGGTTCACCTCCCCGTTCGGCGGCGCCACGCGCCCGCTCCACCCCTCGCCGGGCAGCGCGCTGGCCCCGCGGATCGCCTCGTCCAGCGCCGCCCGCGCCTCCTCCCGGTCGCCCAGCATGTCGAGCAGCCTGGCCTCAAGCCCGCGTCCGCGCCGTCCACGACCTTCGGGCCCGCGGATCCAGCGCCGCAGCTCTGCCGTCTCGGCTCCCGACAACGCCGCCGAGAACGCCGAGTCCGCCGCATCGAACAGGTGGTGCCCCTCGTCGAACACGATCCGCTTGAGCTGCGTCGTCTCGCCGTCGGCCTTGCTGCCCCGCGCCGCCCGCGCCCCGTCGAACGCCGCCTGGGTCATCACCAGGGCGTGGTTGGCGATGACGATGTCGGCCCGCCGCGCGCCGCGGATCGCCTTCTCGACGAAACAGGCGCGGTAGTGCTGGCAGCCGGCGTGCACGCACTCCCCCCGCCGGTCGACGAGGTTGGCCGCGCTGGCCTGCGCCGCCGGCGGCAGGGAAAACAGCGTCGGCAGCCAGGCCGGGAAGTCGCCGCCGGTCATGTCGCCGTCGCGGGTGGCCCGCGCCCAGCGCGCCGCCAGCGCCATGCCGACGAGGTCGCTCCCGCCCAGCTGCGCGGCGTTCGCCTGCTCCTGGAAGTTCAGCAGGCACAGGTAGTTCTCGCGTCCCTTGCGGACGACCACCCGTTTCCGCGCCGCTCCCCCCTTGGGGGAGCTGTCGTGAAGCGACTGAGGGGGTCCCCCACGGCCATTGGCGACCCCCTCCGTCGGCTTTGCCGACACCTCCCCCGAGGGGGGAGGAACGGCCCAGATGGCGCGGCTCTCGCGCTCGATCTGCCGCTGCAGCGCCCGCGTGTAGGTCGAGACCCACACCGCCGGCCCGTTCGCCTCGGCCCACAGCGAGGCCGGCGCCAGGTAGCCGAGGGTCTTGCCCACCCCGGTCCCCGCCTCGGCCAGCATCATGTTGGGCTCGCCCTCGCGCTCGCGCGGCTGGAAGACGTGGGCGGCCTCGGCGGCATAGTCCGCCTGGGCGGGCCGCGCCTCGTCGAGGCCGGCGGTCCGCAGCAGCGCCTGCAGCCGGCCGGCGGCGTCGGCGGCCGAGATCGGCTTGCTGCCCGGCTCGCCCGGCGGCGCCTCGGCCTCCCATTCGGGAATCCGCGTCCAGACGTCGAGGCCCGACGAGCGGAACTGGTTGCCGGCGGCCACCTGGCGCAGCGCGCCGATCACCGCCGAGCCCCACGGCCAGCCGGCCCGCGCCAGGGTCTCGGCCAGGGCCAGCGCCTCCTCGCGGGAGGGGGTGGGCGCCAGCGCGAGGTCGTCCAGCAGCGCGCGGACGGCGGCCTGCAGCGTGGCGGCCTGTGCGGCGGGGGTCTTGGGTTCGGGCAGGCCGAGCGCCAGGGCGAGCCCGGCCGCCGACGGGGCGCAGAACCGCGCCGGGCGGGCGAAGGCGAAGAGCTCGAGGGCGTCGAAGATGCGGGGGCTGCGGGGCGGCGCGTGCAGGCCCAGGCGCCGCGCCGTCATCCCCGCATGGGCGACCAGGACGGGGGCGGTCTCGAACAGGTCGCGGGCGTCGGGGGTGCGGATCGGCTGGGCGTCGCCCGAGGGGGTGCAGACCGCGCAGCGCGGGCCGGGGAGGACGACGAGGGCGGGCGCGAGCTGCAGCTGAGTCGGGGGGGCGGACACGCTGGGGAGGTTAGGCCGGGCGGGGGATGAACGGAAGGGGAACTGGGTGGTGGGGAGCTGCTTGTGGCGCATCGCTGCCCTTCAGTTGAAGTCGGGGCGTGGATTGTGCCCCACCGACCGGACGCCTCAAGGACGAGGGCTCGCGCCCTCGCCGCTGGCGCGGCGGGCCGGAGGCCCGTCCTTGACCCGCCCGAGCGGTGGGGCTTGTGGGCTGCCGTGGACTTAAGGATGGGAGGGCGCTAGCGCGCCTGCCGGTTCACGGCGATGTCGGCGGATGGTTCGGGCGATGGTCGCGATCAGGCCGTGGGGCCGTTGATGGCGGACGGCGGGGTCGGCGCCTCCAGCGGGGGCTCCGAGTTGGCGCCGCTCGCGGTGCGCCTGCCGCTCAGTCGCGGCGGGTGTGAGCCCAGCGGGTCAGGTAGTCGTGGAGCGCGTCGACGTCCTGGACGGGGAGCTGGCTGAAGCGCTTGCGGGCGGCTTCGGCCATCTCGCCGATGTCGTGGCCGGCGAGGCCCTGGCCTTTGGACATCAAGGCGCGGAAATCGTCCCGGGAGTAGGCGGCGACGGCGGCGAGGTCGGGCGGGTCGCCGGGCTGGGGCGGCGTGAAGCCGCGGAGGCTGGGCGCGTGGCATCCGGCGCAGTAGGTGCGCGCCAGGTATCGGCCGCGTTCGTTCGGCGGCGTGGTGGGCTGCGGCGGGTTGGCGAGATCTGTGGCGAGGGTCGCGGACTCGGGCGTCAGCGCGCCGGTGCGGACCAGCTCGTCGAACGCCGGGGTGGTCCTGATGCGCGGGTGGTCGGCGCCGGTGGGGGCCAGGGTGCGCAGGAACGCCAGCAAATCACGCAGGTCGGCGTCCGACAGCACGGCGTAGGGGGCGGCGTCCATGTACCAGAGGCGCGACCCGTCGGGGCGGGCGCCGGTCGTCAGCACCGTGCGGAACGCGGCGTCGGAATAGCGCGGCAAGGCGCGCGTGAGGTTGCTGGAATAGAGGATCGCGATCTGGTCGTTGTGGGAGACCTTGTGGCCGGTGAAGTCGGCACCGTGGCAGTCGGCGCAGCCCAAGGCCCGCGCCAGCTGGGCGCCCCGTTCGACTTGCGCCTCGCGGTGCGGGCCGCAGGCAGAGAGGCTGAGGGTGAGGCTCGCCAGGAGCAGCGCCAGCGGCGCGAGACGTGTGAACGAAGCCCTGCGCACGGTTCCCCTCGACGTCTCAGCGTCGCGGGCTTCGCCCGCGATCGCAAGAGGCGCTGACGAGCCCGGGAGGGCGTTAGCGCCCCGGGCGGGGCGGCTGGCCTCTTTGCGATGGCTCAGGTGCTTCGCTGAGCTGTCGCGCCCCCTCCACCACGCTGCGCGTGGTCCCCCTCCCCCGCTTCGCAGGGGAGGAGCGGGCGGCGATTTGTTCTGCTTTTGTTCTTGACGCGGGTGCGCAAGTGTGGGAAGGATTCTGTCGGGGTTCCGGTCTGCGCCTGAGGCGCGGCGGGGCCCTTTTTCATTCGAGGCAGGACGAGGAGGCGGACCCATGGAGACGGGGACGGCGGTGACGGCTGGGCAGGTGACGGGGGGACAGGTGAAATCCGGACAAGCGGCGGCTGGGACCGAGACGCGGCGGCGGCGGTTGGGGGGGCCGGCGGGGAGCGTGCGGTTCTCGGCTCGGGTGGCGCGGCGGCTGTGTGCGCGGGTGGAGGCGGGGGAGAGCCTGCGGGCGATCTGCGCGGATGCGGACATGCCGCACCGGTCGACCGTGCGGGCGTGGATGGACGCGCTGCCGGCGTTCGAGGCGGCGGTGTCGCGGGCGCGGCGGGCGGCGGGGTGGCACATGCTGGGCGGGCGCGCGCCCATGTGGTGCGAGAGCCTGGCGTCGGAGGTGTGCGCGCGGCTGGCGGCGGGGGAGCCGCTGTCGCGGATCTGCGACGACCCGGAGATGCCGTCGCTGTCGCTGGTGTACCGTTGGCGGGTGGAGCGGCCGGCGTTCGCGCGGGCCGTGGAGCTGGCGCGGCAGGTGCAGGCCGAGCGGTTCTTCGACCTGGGCTGGGAGATCGCGCTGGGCGTGACGCCGGCGGACGCGTTCGCGACGCACGTGAAGCTGACCCAGCTTCGCTGGACGGCGGCGGCGTTGGCGCCCACGCGGTTCGGCAAGTTCCGGCCGGTTGTGGCCGAGACAACGGCGCTGGATGAGGCCGAGGCGGCGGAGCGGGCCGAGGCCGAGGGGGACGACGATGAGCGGTCGCTGACGGTCTATATCCGCCACTTCAAGCGCGAGGAGCAGCCGGACGGGACGGTGAAGGTGGTGGCCTATCGCCAGCACTGCGTCACGGGCGAGCTGGTGCGCGACGATTCCGACGACGAATAGGGCTGTGCGCGGGGGGCGTGCGCGGGGGGCGGGGGGCTCAGGCCGGCGCCTGGGGGCGCGCGGGGGCGAGGCGCAGGACGGCCAGGGCGCGGTTAAGGGCCCGGGCCCCGGCGAGGGCTT
>NZ_JANINU010000017.1 GCF_024508875.1 Phenylobacterium sp. | reverse complement strand
GACCAGGCCTTGGCCTTGGCGACCAGGGCGTCGAGGTCGAACTTGCCCTCGGGGTGGTGAGCGATGACGCCATGCGGCATGCCATGTTCGCGGATCGACCGGGTCAGCGCGCGCGTGTCGACGCCCGCCAGGCCGATGACGCCGCGGCGGCTCATCCAGGTCTCGAGGTCGCTGTCGGCCCGCCAGTTGGCCGGCTTGGTCGGCAGGTCGCGGAAGATCGCGCCGCGGGCGGCCGTGTCGGCCGAGCCCGACATCTGCTCGATGTCTTCGATGTTCGTGCCGACGTTTCCCACATGCGGGAAGGTGAAGGCCACGATCTGAGCCATGTAGGAGGGATCGGTCAGGATCTCCTGGTAGCCGGTCATGGCGGTGTTGAAGCACACCTCGCCTACCGCCTCGCCGACCGCGCCCACGCCGATCCCCTGCAGAACGGTTCCATCGGCCAGCACCAGGACTCCGGTGACGCCAGGCAGCAGGTCACGGCTCATGGTGAGGGGCTCCTTGTGGGCAAACGGCGGCGTAGGTAGTGAGTCCCGGACACGGGGTCAATGCGACGCGAGGGACCTATGGCCTATATCGATCCGGACCGCGAGGCCTGGGAGGTCTTCAAGGGACTGCCGCGCGATCAGCCGATCCAGATGCTGAACCTGATCCGGCTGAAGCCTAAGGCGGAATACCCGGAGGGGCACCCAGATCACGGCAGGGATCTTACGGGCCTCGACGCCTATCGCGCCTATGGCCGGACCACCGCCCATATCTTCAAGCGGGTGGGCGGCAAGCAGATCTGGGCGGGCCGGCCGCAGGTGATGGTGACCGGCCCCGGCGCCGAAGCCTGGGACATCGCCTTCATCGCCGAATATCCGAGCTCGGCCGCCTTCATCGAGATGGTCCGCGACCCCGAGTACCGCCAGCTGGTCCAGCATCGCACCGCCGGCGTCGACGACTCCCGCCTGCTGCGCCTCGATCCGATCCGCGAACCTGGCGAAGGGTTCAGCGAATAGCTGGCTGAAAACGAGGGAACATCGGCATTTCCGCCACGCCCAGCGTCGGACATCCTGATCCCATGCTCGCCCTCCGCCCCAACTGCGAATGCTGCGACCGCGACCTTCCGGCCGATAGCCCGCTCGCCCGCATCTGCACTTTCGAGTGCACCTTCTGCGCTGACTGCGTGGAGACCCGCCTTGGCGGCGCCTGTCCGAATTGCGGCGGCGAACTCGTGCGCCGGCCCATCCGGCCGGAGGGAGCCCTGGCCCGTTTCCCCGCCTCGACCGAGCGGGTGCTGAAGCCTCACAAGGCCTGCGCCGCCTGACCTTCCAGCGCGCTCTCCAGCGCGCCGAACAGGGCCTCCACGCGGATCGGCTTGGCGATGTGACCGTCGGCCCCCGCTGCGGCGCTGGCCGCGCGGTCGTCCGGCGAAGTGTTAGCCGAAAGCACGATCGTGGGCGTGCGCTTGCGGCCTTCCGCCAGTTCCTCGGAGCGGATCGCCCGAATCGCGGAAAGCCCGTCGGTGACTGGCATGCGCAGGTCCATCAGCACCGCGTCGAAGCCGCCTCCGCGCCAGGCCTCGACTGCCTCGTAGCCATTCTCCACAGTTACAACCTGAACCCCCGCCGCCTCCAGCATCAGCTCTATGACCTTGCGGTTGGTTGGATTGTCGTCCGCGGCGAGCACCTTCAAAGGCCGGTCCGGCGCATGGCCCGCAGCGTCCTCTGGCGCCAGGTCGGCGTCGCCGTAGTCCAGCAGGCCGTTGACCAAGCGGTCTAGCTGGCGCGCGGCGGCCCTGATGTCCGACACCAGGCCCCGCTGCTCGGGGTTGAGATCGGTCGCGTCCAGCGCCTGGGCCAAGCCCACCACGCCGTTCAGCGGCGTGCGCAGTTCGTGGCTCATGTCGGCCAGGAACTCGCCCTTGGCCTTCTGGGCGGCCTCCGCATGGGCCAGCGCCTGCTCCAGCGCCTCGGCCTGGCGCTTCATCTCGGTGATGTCGACGCGCAGGCCGATGACCCCGCCGTCCGAGGTTCGCCGCTCCTCGATCATCAGCCAGCGGCCGTCGGCCACCTGCTGCTCGTGGCGATCGCCGGTGGCGGTGGACAGCTTGGCGGCGCGCTCGGCGAGCCAGGCCTCCTCACGCCCAATGGCGTCTGGATAGTCGCCGCGCTTCACCCCCTCGCGCAGGGTGTCGATCAGGCGCGCGCCCGGCCGGAACAGGTCCGCCGAGCGGTGATAGATCTCGGCGTAGCGACGGTTCCAAAGGATGTAGCGCCCTTCGGCGTCCAGGAAGACGACGCCCTCAGGGATGGCGTCGATCGCGTCGCGCAGGCGCGCCTCGGCGCGCTCGGCCTGGGCGCGCGCCTCCGCCAGCGCCGCTGCCCCCGTCAGCCGCGCGAACCACGCCTTGAGACCGTCCCCCCACATGCGGGTCTCCGAATCGAACTGTCACGAGCATGCGACCGACCTATGTCCGCCGCCTTTCAATCGCCGGCCGCACATGGGATTGGCGTCCGGCGCCCAGGGCGCTAGCAGGCGGCGCCCGCCGATTGCGCAGGCGGGCCAACGGACCTTAAGGGAAGCGGCATGCGCATCACCACGGTCGGCCTCGATGCCGACGACACCCTCTGGCACAACGAGACGATCTTTCGTCTCACCCAGGACCGGCTGCGGGCGATGCTGTCCGAATTCGCCGATCACGAGACCACCAACGCCAGGCTGGCCGAGGTCGAGAAGCGAAACCTGAGGCTCTACGGCTATGGCGTGAAGGGCTTCACGCTCTCCATGATCGAGACGGCGATGGAGCTGACCCAGGGCCAGCCGCCGGGACGCCTGATCGCCGACATCCTCGCGGCCGGCCGCGAGATGCTCTCGGAGCCTGTCGAGCCCCTGCCCGGCGTCGACCAGGCGCTGGCCAAGCTGTCGGAAGCCGGCTACCGCCTCGTCCTGATCACCAAGGGCGACCTCCTGCACCAGGAGCAGAAGCTGGCGGCCTCCGGCCTGGGCGACCTGTTCGCCGCCGTCGAGATCGTCAGCGAGAAGGACGCCTCCACCTACACCCGCGTGTTCGAGCGCTACGGCACGGGCGCCGCCGAGGCCGTGATGTGCGGCAACTCCATGCGCTCCGATATCCTGCCCGCGCTCGAGGCCGGGAGCTGGGGCGTCTACATCCCCTACCACATCACCTGGGCGCACGAAGTCGCCGAGGCCCCCGCGGACCATCCGCGCCTGGTTGAACTGGACTCGATCTCGAAACTGCCCGGCTGGCTGGCCTCCAAGGCCTGATCTACCAGCCGATGTGCTCGAGCATCTCCGGCAGGAACTGCAGGAAGACGTCCAGATCGTCCTGCAGCGCCTCGTAGGTGCCGCCCGGCGCGACGTTGGCGTCGTAGGCGAAGATCGGATCGCCGGTCTGGTCGAGATAGACGCGGACGTAGCGCTTCTTCAGGTTCCACTCATTGGCCTTGGCGGCGCTCAGGGGTTCCTTGAGGTCGAAGCTCGCCACGAACTGGATCGCCCGGCACTTGCCGTGGTCGCAATCGTAGAGATCGACGTCGAAGTTGATCCCGTCCTTCTTGGTCGTGACGTAGGGCGAGCCGTCGTCGGTCTTCTCGATCTTGGCGTCGAACCCGGCGCTCTTCACGAAGGCCAGCAGTTCCTCGACCGTCAGCCCAGCCTCCGGGATCGGACGCGCCTCCGCCCCGCCAGCCCCGAGGAGCAGCGCCGCCGCCGTCGCCACCGCCAGGATCGTACGCTTCATGACTCGCCCCCTCGATCGGCGCACAGGATGGCACGCGGTGCGCGGCCAGCGCCACGCACCCACGCGCGAAACCGTCGTTCAGACGAACGTCAGGCTACAGCCGCGACAGCTTGCCGACGCCGATGACCGGACCGCTCGGGCCGTTCGGATTCTTCGAGCCGCCCGGCGGCTCGATCGAGACGGCCAGCGCCGCGCCTTCCGACATCTTGGCCATCAGCTCGGTCGGCAGGGCGATGATCTTCGCCTTGCCCGACTCCACCAGGCCCAGGGACTTCGGATTGTCCTGGCCCGCGATCAGCCACAGCTCGTGCACCTTGTCGCGGTCGGAGCCTTCCGGCAGCAGCGAGGTGACGATCAGCGCCTTGCGGTCGGGATCGTAGGCCGCGGTGAACAGCGGCTGGACGCGGCTGCCCTCCTGGCTGACGACGCTGGCGCTCAGCAGTTGGCCTTGCGGGGCAACCGGCACCTGCTTCTCGACCACGACCGGCGGCTGGTTCACCTGGACCATCACGCCGGCGAGACTGGCCGCGGCCAGGGCGAAGCCGCCCACGGCCGTGTTCCGCCAGAAACGGACCTTGTTCATGAGCGAGGCGCTGTTGTCGTTGGCCGGCGCAGCCCCACCGCCCATGTTGGCCGGCAGCAGCCGCTCGATGCGCGGCCACAGGCCTTCAGGGGCAGGGACCGGCTCGATGTTGTCCAGCATGGGGGTCAGGCGCGAACGCCAGGCTTCCACGTCGGCGGCGAAGGCCGGCTCGCGGGCCATGCGGGCCTCGGCCTCGGCCCGCTCGCGAGCGTTCAGGACACCCAGCGCGTGCTCGGCGGCGAAGGCTTCGGCTTCGGAAAGATCAGGGGCTTCGCTCATGACTGGAGGCACCCCTTCAGCTTCGCCAGTCCCCGACGGATCCAACTCTTCACGGTGCCCAGCGGAGCATCCATGCGCTTGGCTAAGGCTTCGTAAGTCACGCCTTCAAAAAACGCGGTCCGGATCACCGACTGGGTGCGGTCGTCCAGTTCCGACATGCAGCCGGCCAGGCGGCTGCGGTCGTCGGCCGCCGACAAAAGCGCCTCGGCGCTCTCGGCGCCGTCCGGGATTTCCAGCTCGTCCACCGGCTCGGCGTAGGCCATGGGCCCACGCGCCCGCAGGCGGTCGATCGCCCGGTTCCGCGCGATGGTGGACACCCAGGTCATCACGCTTGCGCGCGCACCGTCGAAACGATCGGCGCGTCGCCAGATGGTGACGTACACGTCCTGCAAAACGTCCTCACTCTCCTCGCGGTCGGAGAGGATACGAAGGCAGACGCCAAAAAGCTTCGCGGAGGTGGCCTGGTACAATTGTCGCAGGGCCTCACGCTCGCCGTTGGCGATACGCGTCATCAGCGGTGAGAGGCTGTCGTTTGTCGTGGCTGCGGCGGCCAAGGCAGACCCTTCGGTTGCGTCGCCCGGTCGGCGAACTCATTGCGGCGAAGCTGCCCGTCTCGCGCACAAGACGCAAGCGCTCCCGTATCAGGGGTTCCGGGGAATGGTCACCGCTGCGCCCGGCGGGGCCTGGTCGATGGTGAGGAGGCGCACGGGTTCGCTCCCGAGCACCGCCGTCTCGTGCCACTGCTCGACGGCGTCGACGAGCCAGTCGCCAGCCTTCAGCTCGCGCACCTCGCCGGTGTCGAGGTTCGTCACCTTGAGCCGGCCGGCCAGCACATTCACCAGTCGCGGATACGGATGCCGGTGCGCGGGAACGCCGCCGCCGACGGGAATCACGCCCTGGGTGATCGTGTAGCGGACCACCCCCGCAGCGGGCCGGATCGGCTGTCCTGACAGGGTGGCGTCCACCACCACCGGCTTGCCGGGCTCGGGCGAAACCTGAGCCGCGGCCGGCGCGGCGATAAGCAGGACAGGAATAAGGAAAGGCAGAGCAGCTCGCATCGAGCCACCCTGCCCCGTTGGGAGAGTAGAAGCTAGGCCGCGGCGGCCTTGAGGGTCGCCTTTCGGGTGGCCGCGCGCTTGGCCTTGGCCCGTTCCATGCGCTCGCTTTGACGCGTCTCGGCCTCGGCCTCCAGCGCCGGCAGCAGCTCGGCCGCGGCAGCCTTCTGCTTGTCGTCGCCGCTTTCGCTCAACCGACGGGCGTTCGTCAGCAGGTTCACGACCTCGTCGTCGCTGAGGGTCGGGATTCTGTCGATCAGGCTCATCGGGCGCTCCGCGTCTGTCGCGCGCCAAACCTCGGCGCTCGAGACGATAGAGCTCCAGCGGCCCGTTAGTTGCGTGATTCGTAAGAGAAATTTCCGGGAACCAAATGGCGGTTACCGAACTGCGTCGCTCTGCCCTCGGAGTCTGCTTGCGCCAGGGGGCCTCCCCCTCTATTTGGGCGCCTTAACCTGCAGTTCTGACCGGTGTCGGCGCGCTCCCAGCGGCGCGGCCGCCTCTTCGCGCGAGACCAATGCCCAAACGCACAGACATCTCCTCGATCCTGATCATCGGCGCCGGCCCGATCGTCATCGGCCAGGCCTGCGAGTTCGACTATTCCGGCGTGCAGGCCTGCAAGGCGCTGCGCGCCGAGGGCTACCGGATCGTGCTGGTCAATTCGAACCCCGCGACGATCATGACCGACCCGAACGTCGCCGACGCGACGTACATCGAGCCGATCACGCCCGAGATGGTCGAGAAGATCATCGAGAAGGAGCGTCCGGACGCCCTGCTGCCCACCATGGGCGGCCAGACGGCGCTGAACACCGCCCTTGCCCTTGAAGAGCGTGGCGTCCTGAAGAAGTTCGGCGTCGAGATGATCGGCGCGAAGGCCGATGTGATCGACAAGGCCGAGGACCGCCAGAAATTCCGCGACGCCATGGACAAGCTGGGCCTCGAGAGCCCCAAGTCCAAGGCCGCCCACACGATGGACGAGGCCATGGAGGGCCTGGAGTTCGTGGGCCTGCCCGCGATCATCCGCCCGTCGTTCACGCTGGCCGGCACGGGCGGCGGCATCGCCTACAACGTCGAGGAGTTCCGCGAGATCGTGGAACGGGGCCTGGACCTGTCGCCCACTACCGAGGTGCTCATCGAGGAGAGCGTGCTTGGCTGGAAGGAGTACGAAATGGAGGTCGTCCGCGACAAGGCGGACAACTGCATCATCGTCTGCTCCATCGAGAACATTGACCCGATGGGCGTCCACACCGGCGACTCCATCACCGTCGCCCCCGCGCTCACGCTGACCGACAAGGAATATCAGCAGATGCGGAAGGCCTCGATCGACGTCCTGCGCGAGATCGGCGTCGAAACCGGCGGCTCCAACGTCCAGTGGGCGGTGAACCCGGCGGACGGCCGCATGGTGGTCATCGAGATGAACCCGCGCGTGTCGCGTTCGTCGGCGCTGGCCTCCAAGGCCACCGGCTTCCCGATCGCCAAGGTCGCCGCCCGCCTGGCCGTCGGCTACACCCTGGACGAGCTGATGAACGACATCACGGGCGCGACGCCCGCCTCGTTCGAGCCCTCGATCGACTACGTCGTCACCAAGATCCCGCGGTTCGCCTTCGAGAAGTTCCCCGGCTCCGAGCCCTACCTGACCACCCAGATGAAGTCGGTGGGCGAGGTCATGGCCATCGGCCGCACCTTCGCCGAGAGCCTGCAGAAGGCCCTGCGGGGGCTGGAGACCGGCCTGACCGGCCTGGACGAGATCGCCATCGAGGGCGGCGAAGACCCCGAGATGGGCCACGCCGCGATCCTGCGCGCCCTGGCCACGCCGACGCCCGACCGGCTGCGCGTCATCGCCCAGGCCTTCCGCGCCGGCCTGACCTGCGACGAGATCCACGGCGCCTGCAGCTACGAGCCCTGGTTCCTGCGCCAGCTCGAAGCCCTGGTGAAGACCGAGGAACAGCTTCGCGCGAGCGGCCTGCCGACCGCGGCCGCCGATTTCCGCAAGCTGAAGTCTCAAGGCTTCTCAGACGCCCGCCTGGCCAAGCTGACCCACACCACCGAGAAGGAGGTGCGCGAGCAGCGCCGGGCCCTGGGCGTGCGGCCGGTGTTCAAGCGCATCGACACCTGCGCCGGCGAGTTCCGCGCCTCGACGCCCTACATGTACTCGACCTACGAGACGGGCGCCCTGGGCCAGATCCCGGACTGCGAAAGCGAGCCGTCGGACCGCAAGAAGGCGATCATCCTGGGCGGCGGTCCGAACCGGATCGGCCAGGGGATCGAGTTCGACTACTGCTGCGTCCACGCGGCCTACGCGCTGGACGAGATCGGCGTGGAGTCGATCATGGTCAACTGCAACCCCGAGACCGTCTCGACGGACTACGACACCTCGGACCGCCTCTACTTCGAGCCTCTGACCGCAGAGGACGTGCTGGAGTTGATCGAGACCGAGCGCGCCCGCGGCGAGCTGATCGGCGTGATCGTGCAGTTCGGCGGCCAGACCCCGCTGAAGCTGGCCAAGCCGCTGGAGGACGCGGGCATCCCGATCCTCGGCACCAGCCCCGACGCCATCGACCTGGCCGAAGACCGCGAGCGGTTCCAGCAACTGCTGCACAAACTGAAGATCGCCCAGCCGGTGAACGCCCTGGCCCGCAGCCGCGACGAGGCTTTCGACGCCGCGCACAAGGTCGGCTACCCGGTCGTGATCCGCCCCTCCTACGTGCTGGGCGGCCGCGGCATGGAGATCGTCCGCGACGACGAACAGCTCGAACGCTACATCAACACCGCCGTCCAGGTGTCGGGCGACAGCCCCGTGCTGATCGACCAGTACCTCAGCCGCGCCACCGAGGTGGACGTGGACGCCATCTGCGATGCGAACGGCGAGGTCTTCGTGGCCGGCGTCATGGAGCACATCGAGGAAGCCGGCGTGCACTCGGGCGACAGCGCCTGTTCGCTGCCGCCGTTCTCGCTGCGCGACGAGACGATCGCCGAGCTGAAGCGCCAGACGGTCGCCATGGCCAAGGCGCTGAACGTGCGCGGCCTGATGAACGTGCAGTTCGCCATCGAGGAGCCGCAGTCGGCGGAGCCCCGAATCTACGTGCTCGAAGTCAACCCGCGCGCCAGCCGCACGGTGCCGTTCGTGGCCAAGACCATCGGCGAGCCGGTCGCCGCCATCGCCGCCAAGATCATGGCCGGCAAGCCGCTCGGCGACTTCGACCTGGCCGACAAGCCCTACGACCACGTCGCGGTGAAGGAGGCGGTCTTCCCGTTCGCCAAGTTCCCGAAGGTCGACACGGTGCTGGGCCCCGAGATGCGCTCGACCGGCGAGGTGATGGGCCTGGACTGGATCCGCCCCGGCGAGGGCCCCGGCCCCGCCTTCGCCCGCGCCTTTGCGAAGAGCCAGCTCGGAGGCGGCACCATCCTGCCCTCCAAGGGGTGCGCCTTCATCTCGGTCAAGGACAGCGACAAGCACTGGATCCTGGAGGCGGCCCAGATCATCTCGGCCCAGGGCTTCCGCATCCTTGCGACCGCCGGCACGGCCGCCTTCCTCACCGACAACGGCGTCACGGTCGAGCTGGTGAAGAAGGTGCTGGAGGGCCGCCCGCACATCGTCGACCACATGAAGAACGGCGAAGTGCAGCTCGTCTTCAACACCACCGAGGGCAAGCAGTCGCTGATGGACTCGTTCGAGATCCGCCGGACGGCCCTGATGATGAAGATCCCCTACTTCACCACCACGCCGGCGGCCCTTGCGGCGGCCCGCGCCATCGCGGCGCTCGCCGAGGCCCCGCTCGAGGTTCGGCCGCTGCAGAGCTACGCCTGATCAAGGCTCGGCATCCCCGGGCTCGTCCCGGGGATCCAGACGCGCAGGCGGCGCGATGTAGGGCGCGGCCACGCCGTCGACCACGGATCCAACGTCGGCGCTTCCGGGTAGCCGCGACGAGCCCGGCAATGACGAGCAGACGTGCGAGGGGACTACTCCTCCTCTTCGGCGGCCTCTTCATCCTCCGTCCCGGCCTCCAGGACCTTCATCGCGTCGTGGAAGCGCTTCAGCGCGGCGATCGAGGCCTGAACCCGCTGGGTCGCGGCCTGGACGTCGCCCTGGGCCCCGTTGATCACGGCCAGGTTCGTGCTGGCGATGGCGTCGGCCAGCGCCTTTAGGCAGCCCTTCAGCGCCGCGAAGTCCGCGGCGACGTCGGGCCCCTCCTCGCCGTCGTCGATGTAGTCGTCGAGATTGACCATGCGGGCCTCCAGAAATTGCGCCCGGTGTGACGCCAGACCTGAGCCGGATCAAGGCGGCTGTCGCTCCCGGCCGGAATAGGGTGAAATCGCTTGGTCAGGTCACGCGCGCAAAGGGAGTTCCCATGGCCCCACGCCACATGGAACGTCATGCGATCCAGCGGATCGGGTGGCTACGCGCCGCCGTGCTGGGCGCCAACGACGGAATCGTCTCGACCGCCAGCCTCGTCGTCGGCGTGGCCGCCGCATCGCAGGGGCGCGGGGCGGTGTTGCTGGCGGGCGTGGCGGGCCTCGTCGCCGGCGCGTTCTCGATGGCCGCCGGCGAATACGTCTCGGTCAGTTCCCAGGCCGACACCGAAAACGCCGACCTGGCCCGCGAGCGTAACGAACTGAAGACCCAGCCGGCCTTCGAGCGCGAGGAGCTGGCGAACATATACGTCGATCGCGGCCTCGACCACGCCCTGGCCCTGCAGGTCGCCGACCAGCTCATGGCCAAGGATGCGCTGGGCGCCCACGCGCGGGACGAGCTGGGCATCTCCGAGATCACCGCGGCGCGGCCCATCCAGGCGGCGCTGACCTCGGCCCTCACGTTCTCGGTGGGCGCGGCCCTGCCGCTGGCCGCCGCGGCCGTAGCGCCGGCGGGCGGCATCGTGCCTGTTGTCGCGGCAGCCTCGATCCTGCTTCTCGCGGTTCTGGGCGCCGTGGGCGGCCGCGCTGGCGGCGCCAGTCTTTGGAAGCCGGTCGTGCGCGTGACGTTCTGGGGCGCGCTCGCGCTGGCGGCCACCGCCGGAGTCGGCCGCCTTTTCGGCGTCGCCGCGTGAGCGCGCCGGAGCCCGCCCGCACGGCCACGCTCAGCGCCCAAGCTTGCTGATTGACCGTCTCGAATTCCGGGCGCAGACTCTTGAAATCGCCTGACTGAGACAGGCGGCAAGGGCGCGCCCCGGCGGCCCGCACACACGTCTCCGCAAGGGGGCGGGCGAACTTCCGGGGGGACGCCTGAGGCGCCTGCCGCAGCCTGGCGTGGAGCTCAAGAACTCCACCAACAGGATTGCGAGGAAGTCTCATGCATACCGAGCCGCATACCGGCGAAGTCCGTCACCACAAGCCCAAGCATCTGGCTGAGAAGTTCGAAGGCGTCATAGGGGTTGTCATGGTCGCCGCCATCGTCCTGCTCGCCATCGGGCTGATCTACGGGATCGTGACCACGGGCAGCAGCACACCCAAGTGGATGCAGTAGGGACCTAGAGGTCCTTCGCCAGCACCAGGTCGTCGTAGGTGTTGGCGCCCACTCGAAACTTCCGCACGCCCGCCTCGGTGAAGCCCTGGCGGGCGTAGAAGGCGATTGCGCTCGCGTTCTCGCCGAAGACGCCCAGCAGCACGCGCCGGGCGCCCAGCGCTCTTGCGCCCTCCAGCGCGGTCTGCATCAGCCGCGCGCCCACCCCGCCCCCGTGGAAACGTGACAGCAGGTAGATCCGCTTGATCTCCAGGTCCGGCGGCCCGGTCCGCACGGGCAGGTCCGGCGGGCTCAGCATCACATACCCTACCATCGGCCCGCCGCCCGCCACTTCCGCCCCCCACAGACGGTAGGCTTCCGGACGCTGCAGCCACCCGGCGTAGCGGTCCGCGCCGTGCTCGCGCTCGCAATGGGCGACGATGTCCGCCCCCGGCAGCACGTGGGCGTAGGTCTCCAGGAACGTCGCCTGCCCTACCAGCGCCAGGGCCGCCGCGTCGCCGGGCCCGCAGGGGCGGATCTCGATCTGCATGAGCGCCCCATTTCCCGCCCGCCGCCGCGCGTCAAGCCCGGCCATGAGGTTCCATGATGGGGGCTATCCGCCGGCCGGCCCCTGCGCTACGCCTGAGTGATCAACGATAAGGGAGGGACGAACATGGCGGGTCGTGTCAGCGGCAGGGTGGCGCTCGTCACCGGCGGGGCCAGTGGGATCGGGCGCGGCTGCGCCGAGAAGCTGGCGGCCGAGGGCGCCTTCGTGGTGGTCACCGACATTCAGGACGCCCTGGGCGAAGAGGTGGTCGACGGCATCCGCAAGGCCGGCGGCAAGGCCGAGTACCGCCATCAGGACGTCACCGACGAGGACGTCTGGACCGAGGTCGTCGATGGCATCCGCGACCGCCACGGCCGCCTCGACATCCTGGTGAACAACGCCGGCATCGGCATCGGCGGCTCGGTGATCGAGATGACCCTGGCCAACTGGCGCCGCCAGACGGCGATCAACCTGGACGGCGTGTTCCTCGGCACCAAGCACTCGATCCCGCTGATGCGCGCCTCCGGCGACGGCGGCAGCATCGTGAACATCTCGTCCGTGGCGGGCCTGAAGGGCTCGGCGGGCCTCGCCGGCTACTGCGCCACCAAGGGGGGCGTGCGCCTCTTCACCAAGGCGGTGGCCATGGAGTGCGCCAACGCCAAGGACGGCATCCGCGTGAACTCGGTCCACCCCGGGCTGATCGAGACGCCGATCTGGGTGACGGTGGGCGAGGCCGTGAACCCCGGCGCCAACGCCCCGCCAGACCTCGACGCCATGTCGGCCATGGCCGTGCCCCTGGGCGTCAAGGGCTGGCCCGAGGACATCGCCAACGGCGTGCTCTGGCTGTGTTCGAACGAGAGCCGGTACGTCACCGGTCAGGAACTGGTGATCGACGGCGGCCTCACAGTGCGCTGACCGGCGGTCGACGGCCGGCCCGAGGTCCGCTAGAGCCGCGGCATGACCGCGACCGTCCACGTGATCTTCGGCCCTTCCGGCGCCGGCAAGACGACCTACGCCCACGCCTTCGCCCGCCGGGAGAAGGCGGTGGCCTTCGTGCTCGACGAGTGGATGGCCCAGCTCTTCGCGCCCGACATGCCCGATCCGATCGAGTACGACTGGATGATCCAGCGCGTGCAGCGCTGCGAGGCCCAGATCTGGTCGGTGGCGGCCGGCGTGCTGGCGACCGGCGTGCCCGTGATTCTCGACATCGGCCTGCTGCGGCGCGCCGATCGGGCCCGGGTGCGCGAGATCGCCGAGGCCGCGGAACTGCCCCTTCAGTTCCATTTCGTCACCGCCGACGTCGATGTCCGCCGCGCGCGGGTCGCCGAGCGGAACGTGGTTCAGGGCGAGAACTTCGCCATCGAGGTCTCGCCCGCCATGTTCGACTTCGCCGAAGGCGTGTTCGAGCACCCCAGCCCCGAGGAGCTGAAGGGCGCCATCGTCAGCGAGAGCGCCTGAACGGCGTCAGTGCTGGAAGGTTGGGTAGAGGTGCGCCGGCCAGGTCGCGTCGGCGGCCCGGTGGAACGCTTCGCGCTGGGTCAGGCGCGCGTTGTACTCGACCAGGACAGGATGGTCGGGAAGCACCTTCTGATAGAACAGCCGCGAGATCGTGCCGCCCAGCACGATGTCCGCGGCGCTGAACCGTTCGCCCAGCAGCCACTGGCGGTCCTCCAGCGTGCTGGTCAGCGCCCCGACCATGTCGTCGAAGGCCCCGAAGCCGACTTCGAAGCCAGGCAGGTCGATCTGGTTGCGGTGAAGTGAGGCCACGGGGTCCACCACCGCCGTCGAATAGACCATCCACTTCAAGTATGCGCCTCGGTCCTTGTCCTCGATGCGCGGCGCCAGCGTCCCGTAGCTGTAGCGGTCGGCCA
>NZ_JANINU010000016.1 GCF_024508875.1 Phenylobacterium sp. | reverse complement strand
GCGATCCGGCGAGGGCCAACATGCTGTCGGCGCTGATGGGCGGCCAGGCGCTGACGGCCGGCGAACTGGCGCGCGAGGCCGGGGTGACGCCGCAGACCGCCAGCAGCCACCTCGCCAAGCTGGAGCAGGGCGGCCTGCTCACGCGGCGATGCCAGGGCCGCCACAACTATTTCGCCCTCGCCGGCGCCGACGTGGCCGAGGTGCTGGAACAGCTCGCCGTGGTGGCCGAGCGCGCCGGCCATGTGCGGACGCGCCCAGGCCCCAGAGATCCGGCAATGCGCCGGGCGCGGGTCTGTTACGACCACCTGGCCGGCGAGGCGGGCGTGGCGATGCTGGACGCCCTGATCGTCCAGGGGCGGATCCGCGAAGATGGCGGCTCGCTCAGCCTCACCGACGCCGGGCGCGCCTTCGCCCGCGACTTCGGCGTGGCGACCGAGGCCTCCGGGCGCCGTCCGCTCTGCAAGGCCTGCCTGGACTGGAGCGTGCGCCGCAGCCACCTGGCCGGCGTCATGGGCGCGGGGCTCCTCCAGCGCGTCTATGCCTTGGGCTGGGCCCGCCGGGTCGAGGGCTCGCGCATCGTCGCCTTCAGCGCCCCGGGCCAGCGCGCCTTCGAGCAGGCGTTCGGCCCGATCGACTCGGCCACCCAGGCCGCCTAGACGCGATGCGCCGAAGTGAAGGGCGGACGCCCTAGCCGCAGGCGACCCGATTTCGTCCGGCTTCCTTGGCGCGGTACAGCGCCTGGTCCGCGCGCTTCAGGACCGAGCCGATCTCCTGGTCCGCCGCCGTGCGCGTCGCCACGCCGATGCTGACCGTGAAGGGGACCGGCTGGCCAGCCTTCCACGCGTGCTCGAACGCCTGGCGCTCGAATATCCCGCGCAGGCGTTCCGCCAGCGCCTCCGCCTGGGCCGCATCGGCGTCGGGCAGCACGGCCACGAACTCTTCGCCGCCCAGCCGGGCGAACATGTCCTTGTGCCGCACCGTCTCGACGCTCACCCGCGACAGGACCTTCAGCACCTCGTCGCCGACGTCATGGCCATAAGTGTCGTTGACGCGCTTGAAGTGATCGACATCCAGGATGAACAGCGACAGGTCCTTCTGCGCGCGCATGAGCTGCCCGGCCACGTCGGTGAACTCGCGCCGGTTGGGCAGGCCCGTCAGCTCGTCGGTGGCCGCGGTCCTCTGTAACAGCTCCATCAGGTGGACCCGGTCGGTGATGTCGCGGATCACCGCGGTGAACTCGACCAGGCCGTTCACGCTGATCTTGGAGATCGCGATCTCGACCGGCACCTTCGAGCCGTCGCGGTGCTGGCCGTAGATCAGGTTGCGCTCGTCCATCTGACGCGAGCGCACGGGCGAGTGGGCGAACCGATCGACATAGCCCTGGTGCGCGGCGCGGTGGCCATCCGGGACGAGGATCTCCAGCGACCGCCCGATCATCTCGGCCTGATCGTAGCCGAACAGACGCTCGGCCGCCCGATTGAAGAGGGTGATCCGGTGGCTCTGGTCGATGGTGATGATGGCGTCGTAGGCGGCGTCCACCACCGAGCGGAAGCGCGAGGTGCTGACTTCCAGCTCGTGGGTCAGCAGCATCTTGGGGGTGATGTCCAGGCCGGTGATCAGGATCTGGGTGCTGTCCCGGCCCGCCTCCAGATGGTGCAGCGGCTTCAGCGACAGCCGCCACCAGTGCGACCCGTCGCGCAGATCGTAGGCCTGTTCGATCTCCTGCGGCGCGCCGGACGCCAGGCACTCTAGGATCTTGCTGCGCAGTTCGTGCCGAGCGTAGCTCGGGACGACCGCGTCCAGGTGGAACGGGAACATCCGCCCGCCCACTCGGCGGCCTCCGATCATCTCGAAGAAATGCTCGTTGCAGGCGGTGACCACCAGCTCGTTGTCGGCGTCCCGGCCAACCACCGCCACGCTGGAGGTGATCCCGTCCACGAATTGCTGAAGCGCTTCGGCCCAATCCCGCATCGTGCTCACCGCCATCCCGGCGACCGGCCACGTGCGGCCATCGCCAGCACCCATGCTGCACAGCCCGGATTGCGACGCGGTAAAGGCGGGGCGCACGGCCATACGCGGCCCCGTGCCCAACGGCTGACCACGCGCCGCACGTTTCTGCGCAGACCGTAGGAATCCGCCGCCGGCGGGCGCAGTCTCCCTCCCCAGGAACCCGCCAGCTTTTGTACGCCGGGCGCAAGAACAAGCGCGAGCGAGGGGTAGAACATGGACACGGGACGTCAGACGCCAACGCGGCGCCAGTTGCTTCACGCCATCGGCCTGATGGGCGGCACCGCGGCGGTCTACCAGATGATGACCACCTTCGGTCACGCGGCCGAGACGCGGTTCCCCGGGCCCCCGAAGCTGGAAGGCGCGCGCAATGGCGCGTCGGTGATCGTCCTGGGCGCCGGACTCGCCGGCATGCTCGCCGCCTACGAGCTGGAGAAGGCGGGCTACAAGGTCCAGATCCTGGAGTTCCAGAACCGCGCCGGCGGCCGCAACTGGTCGCTGTACGGCGGCGACAAGTTCACCGAGATGGGCGGGGCGACCCAGAACGTGGGCTTCGCCAAGGGCAACTACCTGAACCCCGGCCCCTGGCGCATCCCGCACCACCACAAGACCCTGCTGCACTACTGCAAGGCCTTCGGCGTGGCGCTGGAGCCGTTCATCCAGTTCAACCACAACGCCTACGTCCACAACGTCGACGCCTTCGGCGGAGCCCCGCAGCGCTTCCGCTCGCTGGCGGCGGACTTCGAGGGCAACATCGCCGAGCTGCTGGGCAAGGCCATCGACCAGAAGGCGCTCGACACCAAGCTGACCGCCGAGGACACCGACCGCCTGAAGGAGGCGCTGCGCTCCTGGGGCATGCTCGACAAGGACATGCGCTACGTGAAGGGCCTGGGCTCCTCCAGCCACCGCGGCTTCGAACTGCCGCCCGGCGGCGGGGTGAACGGCGCGCCGAAGCCGTCGGACCTGCTGCCCTTCGACGAGGTGCTGAAGTCGGGTATCGCCGCGAACATGGCGTTCTTCATGAACGACGAGTTCCAGACGACGATGTTCCAACCGGTCGGCGGCATGGGCAAGATCGGCGAGGGGTTCGCCAAGCAGGTCGGCCACCTGATCACCTACAACGCCAAGGTGACCAAGCTCTTCCAGGACAAGAGCGGCGTCTCGGTGACCTACACCGACACCGCCAAGGGCGCGACGACGACGGCCAAGGCCGACTTCTGCGTCTGCACCATCCCGCTGACGGTGCTGAACCAGATCGAGAACAACCTGCCCGAGAAGAAGCAGGCCGCCATCGCGGCGGTGCCCTACTCCAACTCGGTGAAGATCGGGCTGGAGATGCGCCGGCGGTTCTGGGAGGAAGATCAGGACATCTACGGCGGCCACTCGTTCACCAGCCAGGAGATCGGCCTGATCTCCTATCCCAACAACAACTTCTTCCAGGACGGGCCGGCCGTGCTGCTGGGCGCCTTCGCCAACGGTCCGGGCGGATACCGCCTGGCGGGCATGACGCCGGCCGAGCGGATCGAGGCGGCGCTGGCCCAGGGCTCGGTCTTCCACCCGCAGCAGTACCGCAAGGAGTTCCTGAACGGGGCGTCCGTCGCCTGGAACCGCGTCCCGTGGGTCATGGGCTGCTGCGCGCGCTGGAACGAGGAGACGCGCGCCGAGCACTACCAGACGTTGGTCGCCATGGACGACCGGATCGTCCTGGCCGGCGAGCACGCCTCCTACGTCGGCTGCTGGATGGAGGGCTCCCTGCTCTCCTCCATCGACGCCATCACCCGCCTGCACAAGCGCGCCCTGGAGGCCTGACCGATGCTGAAGCGCCCCCTGCTGATCGCCGCCGCGCTCTGCGCCCTCGCCACCCCGGCCCTCGCCGACGAACCCGGCCCCGGCGGCAGCAAGCCGCCGGTCGCCAGGACCGGCGAGGAGATCTACCGGACCTATTGCCAGGCGTGCCACATGGCCGACGCCAAGGGCGCGGTGGGCGCCGGGAGCTTCCCGGCCCTGGCCAACAACCCGCGCCTGGGGACCACCGGCTACGCCGCCTATGTCATCGCCAACGGCCGGGGCGGCATGCCCTGGTTCAAGGACATGCTCAGCAAGGAGCAGGCCCAGGCGCTGATCGGCTACCTGCGGACCCACTTCGGCAACAACTACAAGGAGCCGGTGACCGCCGCCGACGTCGAGGCGTTTGGCCAGCGGCCCTCCAGCCGGTTCTAAAGCCGCGGCCCTGACGGTTGCGCGCGCCGCGCCAAACGGCCTATGGCCGAGGCGAAAAGCGCGCAGCGAACAGGGAATTCCAGGGCATGTCCGACACGGCCGATAGACTGGTCCAGGGCCTCATCGCCCAGATGCAGCGGAACAACGGCTACCAAGCGCGCGCGGAAATCGAGCGGATCCTGGCCGACATCCGCCAGGATCCGAAGCGCCTCGAGCCCTTCGGCTTCAAGGTCTACAGCCAGAACGACGAGGACGGCATCCTCGAGGAGATCTTCCGCCGACTTGGCGTCGAGCGGGGCCGGTTCGTGGAGATCGGCGTCGAGAACGGCCTCGAGTGCAACACGCTGTACCTGCTCCACAAGGGCTGGCGCGGCGCGTGGGTCGAGGGCGATCCGAAGCGGAAGGCCGAGATCGAGGCGAAGTTCGGTTCGATCCTCGACCGTCGCCTGGTGCTGGCGATGGGCATGGTGACGGCCGAGAACGTCAACCGGCTATTCTCCGACCTGGGCGCCACCGACGACCTGGACCTGATCTCGATCGATATCGACGGCAACGACATCTACCTGCTGGAGACGATGCAGGTTCGCCCCAAGGTCATCTGCATCGAGTACAATGCCAAATTCCCTGGCCACCTCTCGAAGCGGCCCGTGTACGACCCGAAGTTCGCCTGGCGGGGCACCGACTACGCGGGATCGAGCCTCAAGGCGATCGCGGAGGCGGCGCAGGCCAAGGGCTATCGCCTGGTGAGCGCCAACGTCACCGGCGCCAACGCCTTCTTCGTGCGCGAGGACCTGGCGGGCGACCTGTTCCCGGACGACGCCTCGCCCGAGCACCTCTACCATCCGCCGCGCTACTGGCTCTGGCTCGACTACTTCATGAATGTCGGGCACCGGGCGGACTTCGGCCCCTATGTCGACCTCATGACCGACTGACGCGGTCCTTCCGCCAAGGTGCGTGACAAGCGCCGCCGTCTCGTCTTTGCTGGCGCGCCCGCCATTTCGCGGGCCCCTCGGAGCGCCCCGCGCCCCGAGTGTTTTCAGCAAAGAATCCTGTCCCACCGGGACAGGTGACAAACCGAGATTTCGAAGGGACGGATTTCAGTATGCCGCCACGCATGTTGCCGGAGCCTACGCCGGAGACCCGCCATTTCTGGGACGGCTGCAGGGAGGGCGAACTGCGCCTCCAGCGCTGCACGTCCTGCCAGGACAGCTATTTCCCGCCCCGTCCGTTCTGCCCGCACTGCGGCAGCCGGGACGTCGAGGTCTACAAGGCCAGCGGCGAGGGCGTGCTCTGGTCGTACGTCATCAACCAGCGGCCGCGCCCCGACATGGGGACCGAGCCCTACGCCATCGCCGTCGTGAAGCTGGCCGAGGGCCCGACCATGATGACCAACATCGTGGACTGCCCGCAGACGCCTGAAGCCCTGCAACTCGACATGCCGGTGAAAGTCTCGTTCTCCAAGCAGAGCGATGACATCAGCCTGCCCCTGTTCGCTCCGGTGAAGGGGTAAGCGCGATGAGCTGGAAACAGAAATCCGTCGCCGTCGTCGGCGCCGCCGAGACCACCAGGATGGGCAAGATTCCGGACGTGTCCGTGATCGGCCTGCATGCCGACGCCGCGCTGAACGCGATGGCCGACGCGGGCCTGAAGCCGTCCGACATCGACGGCGTCGCCACCGCAGGCATCAGCCCGGTGGAGCTGGCGCACTATCTGGGGATCAAGCCGACCTACGCCGACGGCACGTCGGTCGGCGGTTGTTCGTTCATGCTGCACGTCCGCCACGCGGCCGCGGCGATCAACGCGGGCCTGGCCACCACCATCCTGATCACCCACGGCGAGAGCGGCCGCAGCCGCGTGGGCGCCGGCGGCTTCGGGCGTTCGCCGTCCAGCCTGATGGGCCAGTTCGAGATGCCCTACGGCCCCGTCGGCCCGCCCACCATGTTCACCGTCCCGGTGCTCCGCTACCTGAAGACCCACGGCCTCAAGCCCGAGGACATGGCGCCGGTGGCGACCATCCAGCGGGAATGGGCGGCGCTGAACCCGCGCGCCAGCTTCAAGGACCCGATCACCGTCGACGACGTGATGAACGCCGACATGATCGCCTGGCCCTTCACCAAGCTGATGTGCTGCCTCGTCACCGATGGCGGCGGCGCGCTGATCCTCACCTCGGCGGAGCGGGCCAAGGACTTCCCGCAGAAGCCGGTCTATGTGCTGGGCACGGGCGAGAGCGTCGAGACCCCGATGGTCTCGCAGATGTACGACTTCAACCATTCGACCGCTTTCCGGATCTCTGGGAAAAAGGCGTTCGAGACGGCCGGCATCAGCCACGCCGACGTCGATCACCTGATGATCTACGACGCTTTCGCCCACCTGCCGCTCTACGGCCTGGAGGATCTGGGCTTCGTGAAGCCCGGCGAAGCGGCCGCCTTCATCAAGGAGCGCAACACCGCGCCGCCCTCCGGCGGCAAGCCGGGCGGCAAGCTGCCGCTCAACACCAACGGCGGCGGCCTCAGCTACATGCACTCCGGGATGTACGGCATGTACGCCCTGCAGGAGAGCGTGCGGCAGATGCGCGGCACGGCGGCGGCCCAGGTCCCCGGCGCCAAGATCAGCGTCAGCCACGGCGTCGGCGGTATGTTCGCCGCCTCGGGCACCATCGTCTTCTCGAACGAGGCGCCCTGACTCGACCCCAGGTGTGGCTCCGATGCATCGCATCGGAGCCGTCATCCCGCTGTCGTGTAATCGATAACATCGACCTCTAAGGGCGGCCCCCAGTACTCAATCTGGGGCCCCCGACCATGAAGTCCGCACTGTTCGCCGCCGCCGCCGCGTCCGCCCTGGCGTTCGCGCTGCCTGCCTTCGCCGCCGAGGCGGACGACACGAGCACCGTCGAGGAGCTGGTCGTCACGGGCCGCGCCGGCGTCGAGGCGCAGAAGAAGGTCGAGGCCTCCTACGCCATCACCGCGGTCACCGAAGAGAAGCTGCACATGCAGGCCCCGGTCAGCGTGGCCGAGGTGCTGAAGAACGTGCCGGGCTACTGGGTCGAGGCCTCGGGCGGCGTGGGCGGCGCCAACATCCGCGCCCGCGGCATCCCGATCGAAGGCTACGCCGCGGTCGGCCTGCAGGAAGACGGCCTGCCGATCCAGCACGACGGCGGCCTGGGCTTCCTCAACACCGATTTCTCGTTCCGCATGGACGAGACGGTGAACCGCGTCGAAGTGGTGCGCGGCGGGCCGTCGTCGATCTTCGCGTCCTACGCCCCGGCCGGCGTGGTCAACTTCATCACCCGCAAGGGCTCGGACCACTTCGAGGGCGTGGCCAAGGCCGAGGTCGGCGACTACGGCCTGTGGCGCGGCGACGCCTGGGTGGGCGGCCCGATCGCCGGCTTCCGCGCCGGCATCGGCGGCTTCTACCGCCAGGACGACGGCGTGCGCGATCCGGGCTGGAAAGCCAACAAGGGCGGCCAGATCCGCGCCTCGATCGGCCGCGACTTCGAGGCCGGCGGCTTCGACTTCGACGTGAAGCACATCGCCGACAAGTCGCAGTTCTACCTGGGAATCCCGCTGACCAACGACGCGAACGGCGACCCCACCGACCTGCCCGGCTTCGACGCCAACTACGGCACCCTGGCCGGTCCCGACACCGCGCACCTGATCCAGCGCACCAGCCGCGGCGACAAGCCCTTCGACCAGACCCGCGGCTCGGACGTCGACCTTACCCAGTACACGCTGAAGGCCCACGTGGACTTCGCCGGCTGGACGCTGTCGAACGGCTTCCGCTACCACGACACCGACTTCACCCGCGCCGCGCTGTTCCCCAACACGCCCGTCGCCGGCGCGGCGCGGATCAACCAGGATCTGGCCCGCGGCGCCGCGCTGGGCGTGGTCTCCGGCCGGCTGACCTACCTGGACGGCACGCCGTTCACCGCCACCTCGAACGGCAACGGCCTGGTCATGGACGCCTTCGTCCGCCAGCAGGACATCACCCTGAAGGAGTGGATCGACGACGTCCGCCTACAGCGCAAGTTCGACATCGGCGGCCAGACGCACGACTTCACCGCCGGCTTCTACTTCGCCAAGGCCGACGAGACGTTCCGGCAGCAGGGCTCGGCCGTCCTGATCGACGTCCAGGACAACGCCCGCCTGCTCAACCTCCAGGGCCTCAACGCCGCCGGGGCGGTGGTGGCCAACTTCACCGAGAACGGCTTCTCGCGGTACGGCACGCAGTTCAACAACGCCGAGGGCAGCTCCAAGAGCTACGCCTTCTACGTCGCCGACGAATGGCAGGTGACCGAACAGCTCCGCATCGACCTGGGCGCGCGCTGGGAGAAGATCGAGATGTCGGGCCGCAACGAACGGAGCTCGACCATCAACCTGGGCCAGACCCCCAGCTTCGCCGACGACCAGGCGATCAGCGGCACGGGGGTGTTCGACGCCCTGGACCGCAGCTTCGACGGCTGGTCCGGCACCGTGGCGGTGAACTACCAGTTCCAGCCCGACGTCGGCGCCTATGCTCGCTACACCCGCGCCTTCCGCCTGCCGTCGCTGGGCGACTTCATCACCAACCCGACCAACACCGCCCCGCGCACCCAGAAGTTCGACCTGGCCGAAGCGGGCATCAAGGTTCAGCGGGAGAAGATCAGCGCCTACCTGACGGGCTTCTATTCGAAGTTCGACAGCCAGAGCTTCTCCGAGACCCGCTACGACCAGGCCACCAATTCGTACATCTCGACCACCCAGTTCGGCGCCAGCCGCGCGTTCGGCTTCGAGCTGGAGAGCACCTTCCGCCCGGTCGAGGTGTTCGACGTGCAGGTCGCCGCCACCGTCCAGAACTCCGAGGTGAAGGACCTGATCTTCAACCAGTCGGTGGCCAAGGTGGCCGGCGCCTGCCCGCTGCCCACCGACACCATCACCGCCGGCGCCAACTGCCTGCGCCGCTTCGACTTCGACGGCCACCAGCAGGTGCGTACGCCGAAAGTGAGCCTGCGCGTGACGCCCGGCCTCAACCTCCTGGACGGGCGCCTGCGGATCGAGGGCGACCTGCAGTACTTCGGCAAGCGGTTCTCCGACCTCGCCAACCTGACGGTGATCCCGGACTACTACCTGCTGAACGCCCAGGTGCGGTTCAACGTGACCGACACCCTGACGCTCTACGCCTACGGCACGAACCTGACGAACGAGATCGGCCTCACCGAGGGCAACCCCCGCGCCGGCCAGTTCATCTCCAGCGAGGCCGGCTCGCAGTTCTACCTGGCCCGCCCCGAGCTGGGCCGGACGTTCCGGGCGGCCGTGCTGTATCGGTTCTGACGACTTGAGCCCCTTCTCCCCTTGCGGGAGAAGGTGGCAGCCGAAGGCTGACGGATGAGGGGTCGCGCAGGCCTCTCGTCCTCCTGCCATTTCAACCGTCCGCCGAGCGGAGAGCGCAATGCGACCCCTCATCCGTCTCGCTTCGCGAGCCACCTTCTCCCATTGTCTCCCTTCGGGGGAGATGGCGGCTGGGCCAGAGGGGGCCAGCGCCGAGGGCGCTGGCTGGGGGAGAAGGGTCGCGTTGGCTCTCCTCGCGACGCTCTTGTCGGCCTTTCCCGCCGCCGCCGAGACCCTGACGCTGACCGGCGTCATGACCGGCGCCGACCACCAGACCTATCGGGAAGTCCCGTTCAAGGTCCCCGCCGGGACCACCTCGGTCACCGTCGACTTCGCCTACACGGGCAAGGACCAGAAGTCGGTGATCGACCTGGGCGTCCGCGACCCCCAGCGCTTCCGCGGCTGGAGCGGCGGCAACAAGGCGAAGTTCACCCTGACCGAGACATGGGCCACGCCGTCCTACCTGCCCGGCCCGCTGCCGGCCGGCGAGTGGAAGCTGATCCTGGGGGTGCCCAACCTGCGCAAGGACGCCCGCGCCGCGTACACGGCGACGGTCACCCTGGATCGCAGCCCCGTCTTCCACGGCTTCGCCGAGGCGCCGCTGAAGGTCGGCCCCGGCTGGTACCGCGGCGACCTGCACATGCACACCGAGCACTCGGACGGTTCGTGCGCCTCGCGGACCGGAAGACGCGTCCCCTGCCCCCTCTTCAAGACCCTTGAGGCGGCCAGCGCCCGCGGCCTCGACTTCGTGGCGGTGACCGACCACAACACCCCGGCCCACTTCCAGGACCTCGCCGAGCTGCAGGGTTACTACGACGACCTGCTGCTGATCCCCGGCCGCGAGATCACCACCTTCCACGGCCACGCCAACGTCTTCGGCGTCACCGCGCCGCTCGACTTCCAGTTGGGCGGCCCGCGCGCGCCCGACCTGAACCGCATCGTCGACCAGGTGGAGGCGGCCCACGGGCTGATCTCGCTGAACCACCCCGGCCAGCCTTCGGGCGAGCTCTGCATGGGCTGCGGCTGGACGGCGAAGACCGACTTCGCGCGCATTCCCGCGATAGAGGCGATCAACGGGATCAACGCCGAGGGTCCGCTGTCGGGCATTCCGTTCTGGGAGGCCCAGTTGAACGCCGGCCGCCGCATCACCGCCATCGGCGGCTCCGACAACCACGACGCCACGCTCACCGGTCTCCGCGGCGTCGGCACGCCGACGACCGTAGTCTGGGCCGAAAACCTGAGCCAGGACGCGATCCTGGACGGCATCCGCAAGGGCCGGGTCTTCGTCGACGTCCAGGGCACGCGCGACCGACTGCTGGAGGTGAAGGCACAGGGCGGCAAGCTCACGGTCAGGGTCGCCAAGGCGCCGGGAGCCAAGCTGGCCTTCGCAGGTCCGGGTTCTGCCGGGCTGGCCGACGACGCGGCGCTGAGCGACGACGACACCCGGACGTTCGACCTCACCGGCCGCAAGGGCTGGCTGCGCGTGGACGTGCGCGGCCCCGACGGCAAGCTCTGGCTGCTGGGAAACCCGGTCTACCTGGCGCCGTAGCGCCTACTCCCCCGAGGTCGTTCGCGGACGTCCACCTCCTCTCCCCCCGAGCTTGCGAGAGGAGAGGGCAGGGAGAGGGGCGACGCAGGGCGCGCCGCTGCTGCTCCGGGGGCAGCCAGAATCCACCGAAGGATGCTAGCCACCGCGGGCGCAAAGGTTGGATCATGGCTGGGCCATCGTGCAAGCGTCCACGCCGCCGTCGCCCCTCACCCTACCCTCTCCCCTCTCGCTTCGCGGGGGGAGAGGAGGCGAAAACGCCTAACATCCGCCCGGCCCGGCGCTAACTCATCCCCCAAACAACTATTCATCCGGCGCGTTGGGGGATCGGCGGCTGACCATCCAGCGCTTGACCTCGTGGCGTCGAGCCTGCCTGCCGGCCGAGGCGTGTCAAGGACGCGCCTTCGGCGCGCCGCCGCGCGGCTGGCCTCCGGCCAGTCCTTGAGACGCCTCGTCCGACAGGCTCCAATCCGTCCATGAGATCGAAGCCCTCCCCTCTCCGAGGGAGCCTTATCGAAGGGAAGCAGCGAACATCTGCAATGGGTGGAAAGGGGATGTTGGCAAAGCAGCGCTTTCTGCCGATGCTCCCGGCATGCGCCGCTCGCGATTGATCGTTGCCGTGCTCCTGATGATTCCAGGAGTGCTATCCTTCGCTCTCGACTTCGGGACCGGAGGGGGCCTCGGCCTCGCTTGGCGAGTGATCGGCTTCGGATTTTTTGTGGCGGGCGGCCTACTGTTCCGAAACGAAACCAAGCGCCTCCGGAATCCTGGAAGCTGAGGGTGGGGTATGTCCCCGCGCCAACGTCTCAGATAGGTCGTAAGCCGACCTCCACACTGCACCGGCCCCCGCCTCCCGGAACCGGGGTTGAATCACGTCCCCACCATCTACGTCCGAATCTGACGCACACACCCCCTACCTCTCTCGCCATGTCCGCGACCGACCGCGACCTGGAGATGATGGCCTGGCTCGCCGAGCGGGACATGGAGGCCGTCGCCCACGCCCATGCGCAGTTCACGGCCGCCACCGACCCCGACGAGGTGGCGAGCCTGGGCCGGACCTATCAGCGGGTCTCGCGGTGCCTGCGCTCGACGCTGGCGCTGAAGATGAAGGCGCAGCAGGGCCAGGCCGACGAGGCCGCCCGCGCGAAGATCCTGGGCCGGCGCGACGCCTTCGCCCGCGAGCAGCGGATCGAGACGCGCACGCGGGAGCTCCAGGACGCCGTCGAACGCGTCGCCGCGGCCGCCGTCGCCGATCCCGAGGCGCGCGAGGAGCGCCTCACCGACTTCGACATGGCGCTCGACGACTGGATCGAGCAGCCCGACTTTCTCACCGCCGACCTGGACGAACAGGTGCGGCGCGCCTGCCACATGCTGGATCTGCCCGAAGAGCTCGGCCGGGTCTGGCGCACGCTGCCGCGGCCGGTCTTCGAGGACGACCAAGCCCAGGCCGACGATCCGCCCTCCGACGAGGCGGCGGCTGCCCCACCGCCCCATCGCGACTCGGGGTGAAGGGCACTCTCCTCTTCCACCCAAATTTAAGCTCGTCATCCCCGGGCTTGTCCCGGGGATCCAGGGTTCAGCGACCGACGCGTCTTGCGGCGGGTCGCGTCCGCGCGACCCGCTTCCGCCGTCGTGCGGCCGAAGGATGGATCCCCGCCACAAGGGCGGGGATGACGAACGGGAAGGGGGAGGGAGGCCCTCTCCCACGGCCTGGGCAGCCTAGGGCGCGCCACCGCGCCCTAGGCTGCCGCCTCGCCGCCCTCTTCGCGGCCCGCAACGGCATGCAGGATCGCCTCGATCAAGGCGTCGGCGTGGATCGGCTTCGACAGATGCTGGTTGGCGCCGGCCTCGAGGCTGGCCTTGACGTGCTCGTCCAGGGCGTTGGCGGTGAGCATGATCACCGGCGTGTGCGGCAGGCCCTGCTCGCGCTCCCAGATCCGGAGCTGAAGCGTGGCGGCAAGGCCGTCGAGCTCGGGCATCTGCATATCCATAAGCACGACGTCGAAGCGCGCGCCCCGCAACGCCTCCAGGGCAAGGCGGCCGTTCTCCACCACGACCGGCTCGATGCCCACCGCGCCGAGGACCAACTGGACCACCTTCTGGTTCGTGGGATGGTCCTCGGCCAGCAGGACGCGCGCGCCGGAAATGTCGATCGCCTGGACGGCCTCCTCCGCGGCGACCTCGGCCTCACCCTCCAGGCGCTCCAGCGGGACCTGGACCGAGAAGACCGAGCCGTGGCCGGGTTCCGAGGCCACTTCGATCGAGCCCCCCATCAGCTCGACCAGCGAGCGGCTGATCGCCAGGCCCAGGCCGGTGCCGCCGAAGCGCCGGCGGATCGAAGCGTCGGCCTGTTCGAAGCGGCGGAACAGCCGCTCGCGGACCTCGTCGTCGAAGCCGATCCCGGTGTCGGCCACGGTGAAGCCCACCGTGCCGCCGGCGGCGTCCACCTCCAGCCGCACCTCGCCCGCCTCGGTGAACTTCACGGCGTTGGACAGCAGGTTGGAGAGGATCTGGGTGAGGCGCACGGTGTCGCCGGCGAACCGGCGGTCGGCCTCGGGCGAAACGGACCAGTGCAACTGCAGGCCCTTCGCCTCTGCGGACGCCCGGTGCAGCTCGGCGATCCGCCCGACCAGCGTGGCCATGGCGAACTCGTCGCGCGCGAGCCGGATCTCGCCGGCTTCGATCTTCGAGAAATCCAGGATGTCGGTGAGCACCCGCTCCAGCAGCCGGCCGGACGAGACGATCAGCTCGGCCAGCTCCTTGCCCTTGGGGGTCGCCTGCTCCCGCGCCAGGGTCTCGGAGACGGCGATGACGCCGTTCAGCGGCGTGCGCAGCTCGTGGCTCATGTTGGCCAGGAAGCGGCTCTTCTCGGTGTTGGCGCGCTCGAGCTGGGCCGTGCGCTCCTGCACGCGGTCCTCCAGCGTGGTGACAGCGGCTTCGGCCTTTTCCCGCTCGGCGCGGAGGGAGCGGGCGAGGACGCCGATCTCGTCCCGACGCCGCTCCTCGGCGCTCATGTCGGGCCGATGGGCCTCGTCCGCTTCGCACGACTGCGCCAGCCGCTGCAGCGGCCAGGTGATGGTCCGCCGCGCCAGGTAGATGACCAGCAGCGTCTGCAACGCCGTGGCGATCGCGCCCAGCACCAGCACCCACGACGCCGACTGCGCCGCCGAGGCGGCCACGGCCGCCTTCGGATAACTGAGCAGCAGGTACCATTCGGGACCGGACAGTCGCCCGAAGGCGATGATCTGCTGGCCGTCCGGGCTGGTGATGACCCCGCTGGCCCGACCCGTCTTGGCGATGTCGGCCACCATCGCCTTGAGGCCGAGGCGATGCTCGTATTCCGCGACGGTCTTTTCCGCCGCCCTGCCCGGCACGGTGTAGCCCGGGTAGGCGATCAGCTCGCCCTTGCGTGTGACCAGCAGCGCCGACGCGCCGGGCAGCGAGGTCTTCACCGCATTGGCCAGGAAGCCGGTGAGCTCGATGGACGAGCCGAAGGCGCCGACGTAGCGGCCGTCCACGTAGGCCGGCGTGAGGCAGGCGGTGGCCAGGCGCTCGCCCACCTTGTCCTGGATCAGGCGCTGCAGGTTGGTGCAGCGGGTCAGGCGCTGCGGATCGGACTCGGGCAGCGTCAGCCGGGACATCTCCTCCTTCGAGATATCCAGGTCCGCCGGCGCGTCGTGGCGGTAGAACATCAGCCGGTCGGGCCGCTCGGGTCCGAACATCACCAGCCGCGTCTGGGGTGGGGCGAAGAAGTAGAAGTTGTCGTAGTCCTTGCGGGCGGCCTGCCCGAAGGTGGCGACCAGGTCGAACGCCGCCACCAGCGCCTTCTTCTCCTGCGCCGTCATCTCCTCCGGCCGCGCCACCATGGCGCCGACGCCATAGACGTAGCGCCCGTCCTGCAGCTTGCCGTCGAACCATGCGTCGCCGCTCCGGCGGGTGCCGTCCGGACGCTTGGGGAAATAGACGTCTGCGAGGCGGTCCACCTCGGCCGAGGTCAGGCGGTGCATCCGCCGCTCCAGCTCCTCACCGGCCGCGCGGTGCAGGGCGGCGAGGTTCGAGAAACGGCGCTCGACGTTGCTTGTGCGCTCGCGGACGTAATCGGCGAGGAACGAGACCTGCCGGTTCGAGAGTTCACGCTGGAACACCACGAAGGCGCCCAGGGAGCCGCAGATTGTCAGGACCAGTGACGTGATGCCGATGCTGACCAGGAACCGGCGGGAGAGGGATTTCATCGACCGTGGAACCTATACCGCCGTTCTGTTTTGAGGCTTGTTCATTGAGGCTAGGTAAAAAGACAGGAAAATCCGATACCTAAAGAGTCGCAACAGCAACTCGACTGCGTGATCGTGGGCGCCGGGCCGGCGGGGCTGACCGCCGCCATCTACCTGGCCCGGTTCCGGCGGCGGTTCGTCGTGGTCGAGTCCGGCGAAAGCCGGGCCGCCTGGATCCCGCGCAGCCACAACCACCCGGGCTTTCCGGACGGCGTGCGCGGTCCGGTGCTGCTGGACCGGATGCGGCGCCAGGCCGAGCGGTACGGCGCAAGAATCCTGCACGGCCGGGTGGAGGAGCTACACGCTGGCGCACAGGGGTTCCGCCTTTCGACCGAAGCGGGGCCGCTGCGCGCCCGGAACGTCATCCTCGCGACCGGCGTGCTGGACAACGCCCCGCCGATCCCCGGGCTGGAGGATGGCGTGGCGCGCGGGCTGGTCCGCATCTGCCCCATCTGCGACGGCTACGAGGTGATCGGACTGCGGGTGGGCGTTATCGGGCTCGACGACCACTGCGCCCGCGAGGCCCTGTTCCTGCGCACCTATTCGGACGACGTGGCCTTCATTCACGTGGGGCCAGGCGCCCTGCCGGCCGACACGGCGCAGATGCTTCGCGCGGGGGGCGTCGAGGTGATCGAGAGCGCCCTGCGGGGCGTGCGGATCCGGGGCCGGCGGATCACCGCCTTCGACTTCGAGGCCGGCGAGCCGCGCACGTTCGACGTGGTCTATTCCGCGCTCGGCGTGACGCCCCGCACGCGGCTCGCCGTCCACGCCGGCGCGAAGCTGGATGACGGCGGACGGCTGGTCGTCGGCGACCACCAGGAGACGTCCGTGCCGGGGCTCTATGCCGCCGGCGACGTAGTGCGCGGCCTGAACCAGATCTCCACGGCCCAGGGCGAAGGCGCCATCGCGGCCACCGCCGTCCACAACCGACTGCGGAACGCAGGCGTAGCTGCGCCGTCGGCGGTAGCTCGCCCGGCGAAGACCGGCCTATGATCCCGCCATGACGACCTATCGCATCGGCGTGATCGGCCTCGGCCAGCGCATCGCCCACGTGCTCGCCGCCATGCAGGAGGTGGGCTGGAACCTGGACCTCGTGGGGCACGTGGACCCGGCGCCGGTCGGACAGCCGATCCTGGAGGCCGCGGGCGTGCCGATGGGCCGCGCGTTCGCGAGCCCGGCCGAGCTGATGAAGGCCGGCCCGTTCGACCTGCTCATGCTGGGCGCGCCGAACCACCTGCATTTCGAGCACTTGGCCTTCGCCCTGGACCAGGGCGTGCCGATCTTCGCCGAGAAGCCCATCGTCCGCACCGAGGCCGAGACCGAGGCCCTGGCGCGGCGGCTGGCCGACAAGGCCGCCCCGCCCGTCTACGTGGGCCTGGTCATGCGCTCGCTGCCGATCGTGCGCGAGGTCCTGAGGCGGATCGACGGCGGCGAGTTGGGCGAGGTGGTCTCCGTGGACGCCACCGAGCACCTCCCGCCCGAGCACGGCGGCTACCTGGCCCGGAACTGGCGGCGGAAGCAGGAATGGGGCGGGTCCTATTTCCTCGACAAGGTCGTCCACGACTTCGACATCTTCAGCCGCATCGCCGGCGCGAGAGCCGAGCGGGTGGCCAGCTTCGGCGGGCGGCGGATCTTCGTGCCCGAGCGCAGCGACCGGCCGCGGCAGTGGGAGGACGGTTCGGCCGCCTATGCGCTGCGCGACGCCGGCTGGGCCGGGGCCAACGACGCCTTCGAGTCCGACATGGACGTGACGGACCACCAGGTGGCCATGGTCGAATACGCCAATCAGGTGCGCCTCAGCTTCCACGCGAACAGCCACACGGCGCTGACCGAGCGCCGCTGGTACGTGGCCGGGACCGACGGGACGCTGATCGCAGACCTGGTGCGCAACAAGCTGATGGTCCGGCGCGCCCTGTTCCGCGGGAAGCCCGAGAAGATCGACTATGGCAACGTCACCGCCGACGCCCACAACGGCGCCGACCAGGCCATGGCCCTGGACCTGCTGGCCGCCCTGGAGGGCCGCGCGGCCTTCCCGGTGACGCCCTACGAGTCCATGGAGGCCGGCCTGACCGTCATGGCCATCGACCGGGCGCTGGAGACCCGGCAGGTGGTCGAGTGCGCGCCGATGTGGGACCGCTACGACGCGGCGAAGGCCGGCCGCCAGCTCGAGCCCGCGCGCTGACTCGACCTCGTCTGGCCGGGCTTTAGAGGGCGGTGAGCACCGCGTCGCCCAGCAGGTTCTGCAGCACCGGCGCCTTCGGGTAGGGTGTGTGGCGGTACTGGCGGAAGCCTTCGGCGAGTTCGACGCCGAAGTCGCGGCCGACCCGGCGGGTCCAGGCGTCCATGTCCGCGAGATGGTCGGCGATGCCGTGCTGGCGGGCGACCCAGGCGGCCTGGCTCTCGTGCTGGGCCAGCATGGCCTGCTTGAACTGGAACGCGGCGCCAACGTCGACGGCGAAGTCGCGCGGGATCTTCACGCCGTTGCGGTCGCGCCCGCCGATGGCGTCGGTGAAGTACAGCGCCGGGATCGCGTCCAGCGCAGCGGCCTCGCCCGTGCAGTAGTTGGCGACCGGGGCGGCGAAGCAGGCGTCGCGCGCCAGGATGCTGATCGCCTCGTGGTCGGGATGGTAGTCCGCCGGCGAGGCGGTGATCACCACGTCCGGCCGCACGTCGCGCAGCAGCTCGGTGACCTTGCGGCGGGAGGGGTCGTCGTTGAACACGCCGAGATCCGGGAAGCCCAGGCAGCGGTATTCCGCTCCGATCACCTGCGCCGAGCGCCGGGCCTCGGCCTGGCGCACGCGGCCGGTCTCTTCCGTGCCGAACTCGGCCGACCCGCCCTCGCCCGCCGTGGCCGTAACGGCGACGATCCGGTGGCCGCCCGCCTTGCTGAGCAGCGCCAGCGTGCCGCCCATCAGGATCTCGATGTCGTCGGGGTGGGCGTGGAGCGCGAGGATCGTGGCCATCAGCGGTCGAACTTCGTGGAGAGGACCAGGGAGGTGTTGGTGCGCTCGACCCCCTTCACCGCGCCGATTTCGTCGATGACGGCGTCCATCTCGGCCACGCCGGCGGCTTCGACGGTGGCGATCATGTCGAACGGCCCGCTCACCGACTGGAGCCGGCGTACGCCCGGCATCCGCTTCAGCGCGGCGGTCACCGCCGCCGCCTGCTTGGGCTCCACGGTCAGGGTGATGAAGGCCTGGACCCGCCCGGCCTCGTATGCGCCCGCCAGCTTCACCGCGTACCCCGCGATGACCCCGGTGCGCTCCAGCCGCGCCAGCCGGCTCTGCACCGTGGTGCGCGACAGGCCCAGCGCCCGGGCCAGTTCCGCCACCGGCGCCCGGGCGTTGTCGCGGAGCTTCGCCAGGAGGTGCTCGTCCAGGTCGTCCATCGGCGTTCCGCGCAATGATATCGGCGATCCGCCCAGTCTATGCCCGCAGATCGCCGGGGCGCCAATTGAAAGTGGCCAAGCCGCACGGGATTCTGAGCGCGCTCAATGGGAGGAAGTCATATGCGCAAGGTCGCCGTCGTCGGTGCGGGCAAGATCGGGTCCACGGTCGTGGATCTTCTCGTTGGATCGGGCGCCTACGAGGCCATCCTGATCGACCAGTCGGCCGAGGCCCTGGGCGAGTTCGCGGGCCGCGCGCACGTGACCACCGCCGCCATCGCCATCGACGAGTCCGGCGCCCTGGCCGCCGAGCTGGACGGCTGCTTCGCCGTGGTGAACTGCGCCCCCTATCATCTGACCACCGCCGTCGCCCGCGCGGCCAAGGCGGCCGGCGCCCACTACCTGGACCTGACCGAGGACGTGGCCGCCAGCCGGATCGTCCGGGAGCTGGCCAAGGACTCCAAGACCGCCTTCATCCCGCAATGCGGCCTGGCCCCCGGCTTCATCACCATCGCCGCCTGGGACCTGATCAAGCACTTCGACCAACTGCACGACGTGCGCCTGCGCGTCGGCGCCCTGCCCCGCTATCCGTCGAACGCCCTGAACTACAATCTCACCTGGTCCACCGACGGGGTGATCAACGAATACTGCGAGCCCTGCGAGGCCATCACCAACGGCAAGCTGCGCGAGACGCCGGCGCTGGAGGAGTGCGAGGAGTTCGCCCTCGACGGCGTCACCTACGAGGCCTTCAACACCTCGGGCGGCTTGGGCACCCTCTGCCACACGCTCGATGGCCAGGTGCGGAACCTGAACTACAAGACCATCCGCTATCCGGGCCACGCGGCGATCATGAAGGCGCTGCTCAACGACCTGAACCTGCGCAACCGCCGCGACGTGCTGAAGGACATCCTGGAGAACTCGGTCCCGGCCACCATGCAGGACGTTGTCATCGTCTTCGTCACCGTCTCGGGGATGAAAAAGGGCCACCTGATGCAGGAGACCTATGTCAACAAGGTCTTCTCCCAGGAAGTCGGCGGCGAGATTAAGAGCGCCATCCAGATCACCACCGCCGGCGCAATCTGCGCGGTGCTGGACATGCTGGCCGACGGCTCGCTGCCGCAGGCGGGCTTCATCCGCCAGGAAGATATTCCGCTGCACGCCTTCCTCGCGAACCGCTTCGGGCGCTATTACGCCTCGGAACCTGCCGCCGCGCCGTTCCGCGCCGCCGCCGAGTAAGACCAGAGTCCGGACATGACCGTGCAATCGAAGATCACCTCCGCCTCGGCGGAAGCCGCCGCCGTTCTGGGTCGCCTGGGCGTGGCCGACGCCCTTTGGACTGGCGGAAACCGCCCCGTCCGCTCGCCCGTGACCGGCGAGGTCATGGCCCACGTCCACGACGCCACGAAGGCCGAGGTCGACGCCGCCATCGAGGCCGCGCATACGGCGTTCCTGGCGTGGCGCAACGTGCCCGCGCCGCGCCGCGGCGAGCTGGTCCGCCTGTTCGGCGAGGAACTGCGGGCGGCCAAGGCCGACCTGGGCGCCTTGGTCACCCTGGAAGCCGGCAAGGTCACCTCCGAGGCCCTCGGCGAGGTCCAGGAGATGATCGACATCTGCGACTACGCCGTCGGCCTGTCGCGCCAGCTCTTCGGCCTGACGCTCGCCACCGAGCGCCCGGACCACCGGATGATGGAGACCTGGCACCCGCTGGGCGTGGTCGGGATCATCTCGGCCTTCAACTTCCCGGTCGCGGTCTGGTCGTGGAACTCGGCCCTGGCCTTCGTCTGCGGCGACGCGTGCGTCTGGAAGCCCAGCGAGAAGACCCCGCTGACCGCCCTGGCCACCCAGGCCCTGTTCGAGCGCGCCTGCGTCAAGTTCGGCGATGTCCCGGCCGGCCTGTCGTCGGTGGTGATCGGCGGCCGCGAGGTGGGCGAGGCCCTGGTCGACCATCCGAAGGTCCCGCTGGTCAGCGCCACGGGCTCAACCGCCATGGGCCGCACCGTCGGCCCGCGCCTGGCGCAGCGCTTCGCCCGCGCCCTGCTGGAGCTGGGCGGCAACAACGCGGCGATCATCGCGCCCACCGCCGACCTGGACCTGGCGATCCGCGGCGTGGCCTTCGCCGCCATGGGCACCGCCGGCCAACGTTGCACCACCCTTCGCCGCCTCTTTGTGCATGAGAGCGTCTACGACGCCTTCCTGCCGCGCCTGAAGGCCGCCTACGGCTCGGTGAAGGTGGGCGATCCCCGCGAGGCCGGCACGCTGGTCGGCCCGCTGATCGACGCGCAGGGCTTCGAGCTGATGCAGAAGGCCCTGGCCGACGCCAAGACGGCCGGCGGCAGGATCGTGGGCGGCGAGCGCGTCGAGATGGGCGAGGCCTTCTACGCCCGCCCGGCGCTGGTGGAGATGGACGCCCAGGCCGACGTGGTGAAGCGCGAGACCTTCGCGCCCATCCTCTACGTCATGAAGTACCGCGACCTCGGCGAAGCCATCGCCCTGCAGAACGACGTGCCCCAGGGCCTGTCGTCGTCGATCTTCACCAACGACATGCGCGAGGCCGAACTTTTCATCTCAGCCCGGGGCTCGGACTGCGGCATCGCCAACGTCAACATTGGCCCCTCGGGCGCCGAGATCGGCGGGGCGTTCGGCGGCGAGAAGGAGACCGGCGGCGGCCGCGAGGCCGGCTCCGACTCCTGGAAGGCCTACATGCGCCGGGCCACCAACACCCTGAACTACGGCAAGACCCTGCCGCTGGCCCAGGGCGTGACGTTCGACGTCTGATTTCCGCGAGCGGCCCGATCGTCGCACGGCGATGATCGGGCATGTTCCGCCTCATCGGCCCAGACGGCCGCCCCTATGTGAGCGAGACCCCCGGCCGGTTCGGGGGCCACCGGCGGCTCAAGGGTTACGGCCGCCTGGACTGCCCCAGCGCGCTTCGCTGGATCGCGGCCGGCCACTACGTACGCCATCGCGTCTTCTTCGCCGACGAAGCCGCCGCGCTCGCGGCGGGCTACCGCCCCTGCGCCCGTTGCCTGCCGGTTCGCTACGCCGCTTGGAAGGCGGACCCTACGGGCTTCGCGGCGTCCGTCCGCACCCCGTCAAACGGCTGTTTGCCTGCGGACGCCGACCACGGCACAATCGGGCTTTCAGACGTCCATTTCGAAAGACCGTTGCTTTGACCATTTCCAACCCGGCGGCCGCGGCCAACGCCGCCGACCCGCTGGCCTCTGTCGACGCCCTGATCGAGGGCCTGGGCTCGGTCGGCTACATTTCCTCGCGCCGCATCGCCACCGCCCTGTTCATGGCCGTGAAGCTGGAGAAGCCGATCCTGGTCGAAGGCTCGGCCGGCGTCGGCAAGACCGAGCTGGCGCTCTCCACCGCCAAGCTGCTCGGCCTGCCGCTGATCCGCATGCAGTGCTACGAGGGCCTGGACGAGTCCAAGGCGCTATACGAGTGGAAGTACGGCAAGCAGCTCCTCTACACCCAGATCCTCAAGGACCGGATGGGCGACGCCCTGGCCGACGCGCCCGACATGGACGCCGCCATGGACCGTCTGCACGGCATGGGCGACCTGTTCTTCTCCGAGCCGTTCCTGGAGCCGCGCCCGCTGATGAAGGCGCTGCGCGAGGATGACGGCTGCGTCCTGCTGATCGACGAGGTCGACAAGTCGGACGAGGCGTTCGAGGCGTTCCTGCTGGAAGTGCTGTCCGCCTACCAGGTATCGGTGCCGGAGCTGGGCGTGCTGAAGGCCAAGACCCCGCCGCTGGTGTTCCTGACGTCGAACAACGTCCGCGACCTGGGCGACGCCCTCAAGCGCCGCTGCCTGCACCTGCACATTCCGCTGCCCGAGGCGGCGCTGGAGGAGCGGATCGTGGCCACCCGCGTGCCGGGCATCGAGGCCAAGCTGACCCGCGAGTTGGTGTCCTTCGTGCAGACCCTGCGGACCCTGGACCTGCGCAAGTCGCCCTCCATCTCCGAGACCGTGGACTGGGCCCGCGCGCTGGTGCTGCTGCACGCCGACAGCCTGTCGGCCGACGTGGTGCGCGACACCCTGAACGTGATCCTCAAGTTCGAGCAGGACATCGGCGCCATCGAGCCCCAGGTGGTCGAGCTGCTGCATCGCCACTGATGCAGCACACCCTCGAACAGTTCTTCCGTGCGCTGCGAGCCGCCGACGTTCGGGTCTCCCCGGCCGAGGCGATCGACGCAAGCCGAGCCGTGGCCGTCACCGGCTATGGCGACCGGACCCTGTTCCGCGACGCCCTGTGCTCGACCCTGGCCAAGTCGGCCGAGGAGGTGGACCGGTTCGAGACGGTGTTCGACACCTTCTTCGCTCGCGACGCCCTGGCGCCGCCGCCCGAGGGATCCGAGCGGGAGGCGCCGTCCGAACAGGATCTGGCCGCGGTGGAGAGCTCGCCCCTCGCCAGGGCGGTGCTGGAGGGTGACAACGCCCAGATCCAGCAGTCGATGGAAGAGGCCGCCAACCGGGCCGGCGTCGCCGACATCCGCCTGACCACCCAGCGCTCGCGCCTCACCCGCCGGCTGCTGGAGGAGATGGGGCTGGAGGAGATCGAGAGGATCATCGCCAACGCCCGTCGGATGCCGAACGGCGAGGGCGAGGGCCTGGCCGACCGCTTGGACCAGGCGCGCCGCGACCTGTTCGCCGAGGCGCAGCAGTACGTGGCCCGCCAACACGATCTTTATGCCGCGGGGAGCGCGCGTGAACTGCGGGAGGAGCGGCTGGCGCGAAAGCAGCTCAACGCCGACGGCGGTGTCGATCCGGTCGACTACCAGCTCATGCAGGCGCTGGTGAAGAAGATGGCCAAGCGCCTCGCGGCCAAATATTCGCGCCGCCGCCAGGCGGCGCAGAAGGGCCACCTGGACGTCCGCAAGACCCTGCGCCGGTCGATGGCCTATGGGGGCGTGCCGTTCAACATCGAGTGGAAGGTCAAGAAGATCGACCGCCCGTCGATCGTGGCGATCTGCGACGTCAGCAAATCGGTGGCCGCCGCCGCCCAGTTCCTGCTGACCTTCCTGTATTCGCTGAACGAGGTGGTCGACCGGATGGAGGCCTTCGCCTTTTCCGGACGGATGATCAGCGTCACCGAGATCCTGGAGGAGAACGGCGTCGACGGGGCGATCCTGAAGGTGCTGCAGGAGATCGGCTTTCAGCAGACCGACTACGGACGCTCGCTACAGGATTTCGCCGAGCAGCACCTGGAAAGCCTGGACCGCCGGACCACGGTGATCTTCCTGGGCGACGGCCGGTCGAACTTCGCGGACCCGCGCCTGGACATCATGCGCACGATCCATGACCGGGCCCGGGCCGTGATCTGGCTGAACCCCGAGCCCGAGAGCTACTGGGGCCAGGGCGACAGCGTCATGAACCGCTATGCCCGCTTCTGCCACGTGGCCAAGCAATGCGGCACCATTGAGCAGCTCGAACGGATCATCGAGGACGTGCTGCGCAGCTACGTGCCGCACTGACTTCCACTCTTTCGTCTCCCGCGAAGTGGGAGAGGAGGGTTCTAGGAACTCCGCCCTGCCCGCACGTCCTCGGCGCGCTTCACCTGGAGGCGCGCGGCCAGTTCGGCGTGGCGCTCGCGGCTGACGGCGTAGGGCAGCAGCGCAAGGCCTGCCCCGACGCCGAACACCGCGGCCAGCGGGCCCCAGGCGAGGATCAGCAGGCGTAGCGTGTGCTCGGGGACCGTGGCGCCGAGGGCGGCGTGCGCAGTGTCGGGGAAGCGCAGGGCGTCGAGGGCGAAGCCCGCCGCCATCTGGCCCAGCCCCGACGCCGCCTTGGACGCGAACCCCAGGCCGGCGAAGTACAGCCCTTCGCGCCGGGCGCCGAACAGGACCTCGTGCTCGTCGGCCGCGTCGGCCATCATGGCCGGGTACGCGACGACCAGCAGGCCGACCCCGACCCCACCCACGGCGGCGTTTGCCATCAGGAAGGGCACAGCCGCCTCGCCCACCGGCGCGAAGACACCCAGCGCACGCAAGGTGTGGACGATCGTCATCGACAGGATCACCAGCCCCAGGCCCTGAAGGATCACGGTCTTCTTTTCGAAGCGATTCAACAGGGGCCGGGTGACCGGCACGCCCAGCATGATCGCCACGTAGAAGGCGAGGTTCACCGGCTGGATGAGCTGGGGCGTCATCTTCCAGACGAAGGTGTAGGCGTGGTTGTTCAGCGCGCCGTTGATGCCGGCGGCGATCCAGAACAGCAGGGCCGAGACGAACAGCGACCGGAACGAGGCGTTGCGGAACACCTCGGGCAGTTCGCGGGCCAGACCGCCGAACAGCGTGGCGCCCGGCGTCGTCGGCTGGGGCAGCTGGCGCGCGTAGGACCAGACGCCCAGGCAGCAGATCGCGCCCGCGCCGAACAGCATCAGGCCCATCCCCATCCCGAAGGCGGGGTAGTAGGCGCGTTGCTGGATGCCCCCAGGTCCGGCGAAGAAGTACGAGTAGGCCAGGATCGTCACGGCGATGCTGATCAGCACGCCGAAGGCGCCACGGTAGGCGACGACGCTCGCACGTTCGGCATAGCCGCTGGCCATCTCGGCCCCCAGCGCGGCGTAGGGCAGGTTGTAGAGCGAAGCCACGCCCCGCAGGCTCATCTTGAAGACGACGAGCCAGGTGAACAGGATCAGCGGTTGAAGGCCCAGCGGCGGCGAGAACAGCATCCAGAGCGCCAGGCCGGTCAGCGGCGCGCCCAGCGCCATCAGCGGCAGGCGCCGGCCGAAGCGGCTGCGCAGGTTGTCGGAGAACGACCCGATCAGCGGGTCCATCACGGCGTCCAGGCACATGCTGATCGCCAGGGCCACGCCGACCATCGTGCCCGAGAGCCCGAGGACGGCCGTGTAGTAGAAGAACACGAAGCCGGCGACGATCAGGTAGCCGGACTCGATCGCCTGGCCGAACGCGTACAGCAGCTTCACATGGAACGGCGGCTTCAGCTCGCCCTCGGCCACGGCGGGCGCGGGCCCACCTAGTGCGTCAACCGCCGCCAACTCGTTCCTCCCGTACGTCTAATTGTTGGAAGGAACGGTATCGTTCCTGGGGCGGCTGGCAACTTACATCGCCGAAGGAATCGCCCGTTCACTCACCGGCCAGGCCGCGGCGTCGGCGCAGCTCCGTCGAGATTTCCTCGTGCCGCGCCCGGGTGATCGCGTAAGGCGCGAAGATCGCGGCCCCAACGCCGACCAGGGCGGCGGGCAGCCAGCCCCAGGCCAGCACGAGATGGGACAGCACGTCGCCCGACACCGCCGCGTGCGCGTCGCGGCCCACCTCGCGCGGGAAATGGAGCAGGTCGAGCGCAAAGCCGCCCAGCAGCAGGCCCATCCCGCCCGCGGCCTTGCCGGCGAAGCCGAGCCCCGAGAAGAACAGCCCCTCGCGGCGGACGCCCTGGCGATGCTCGTGCTCGTCGGCCGCGTCAGCCATCATCGAGGGATAGGCGATGAAGATGAAGCCCGAGCCCAGGCCGAACACCAGCGACGTGGCCGCCAGCCAGGGCAGCGCGGCCGCGCCGGTTGGGGCCAGGAAGCCGAAGCCACGGAGCCCAGGCACGACCAGCCAGGCGGCTGTGACGGCGACGAAGCCGAAAGCCACTACCACCTTCTTCTCGAACTTGCGGAGCAGCGCAGGCGTCAGCGGGACACCGGCCAGGATGCCGGCGAGGTAGGTGTAGGTCAGGATCTGGATCGTCTCGGGCCGGAGCTTCCAGACGAAGACGTAGTTGTGGTTGTTCAGCGCCATGTGGAGGCCGGCGGCGCTGGCGAACAGCAGCATCGAGAGGAAGAGCACGCGGAAAGTCGGGTTGCGCGCCATCTCGACCACCTCGCCGGCAAACCGGCGCAACATGGGCTGGGGCGGCTCGACCGGCTGGGGCAACGAAGCGGCGTAGCGCCAGACGCCGGCGCAGCAAACGAGGCCGCCGATCAGCACCAGCGCGGCGATGGTCCAGCCGAACTGGGGATAGCTGTCCGGCCGCTGCAGGCCGCCCTCGCCCGCGAAAAACACCGAATAGGCCAGCGCCGTGATCAGGACGCTGACCACGATGCCCGACAGCAGGCGGTAGGCCACGATGCGCGAGCGCTCGACGTAGTCGTCCGACATCTCTCCGCCGAGCGCGAAGTAGGGGATGTTGTACATCGAGGCGAAGGCCCGCACGGCGCCCTTGGTGAGCGTGAGCCAGACGAACAGGGCGATCGGCGTCAGCGCCGATGGGGGGGCGAACAGCAGCCCCATGGCGATCATCGTCAGCGGCGCCGCCAGCAGCATCATCGGAAGGCGACGGCCGAAGCGCGAGCGCACGCTGTCCGACCATGAGCCGATCAGGGGATCCAGCGCCGCGTCGGCGGTCATGCTGATGGCCAGCGCCGCGCCCACCAGGCTTCCCGAGAGCCCGAGCACCGCCGTGTAGTAGAAGAAGATGAAGGTGTTGATGGCCAGGTAGCCGGACTCGACGAACTGGCCGATGCTGTAGAAGAACTTGACCGCCGCCGGCGGCCGCAGTGTTTCGACGCACGGCGACGCCGCGGTTCCGGCGGCCGCGCCGCCCAGGCCTTCCACGACCGCCACCTGGTGTCCTCCCCGTGCGGCTCTCTTTGCGAGAACGGTACGCCCCTCGGGAGGCGTGGCAACCGTGACGTTGCGTCAGGCCTCCGGGTCGCCGCGACGCGCCTGCAACGCCGCGGCGACCGCGGCGTGGCGCAGGCGGCTGATCCCATAGGCCGCGACCAGGGCCATGGCCGCGAAGACGAACAGCGCCGAGAACGGCGCCCAGGCGAAGACCACCCGGTCCTGCAACGCCTCCGGCAACGCCAGCCCCACCTTGCGGCCGGCGTCCTTGGGAAAGCCGATGACATCCAGCGCGAGCCCCGAGACCAGCACGCCCAGTCCCGTGGCGGCCTTGAAGGCGAAGCCGAGGCCGGCGAAGTAGAGGCCTTCCCTTCGCCGGCCGAACAGCAACTCGTGCTCGTCCGCCGCGTCCGCCATCATCGACGGATAGCCGATCGCGCAGAAGCCGGCGCCGATCCCCATCACCGCCGCCAGGCTGGCCAGGTACGGCACGGCCGCTCGGCCCGAGAGCGCGACCAGCCCGGCGAGGCGCGGGACGCCCATCAGCAGCCAGGCGGCGGCCACCAGGCCCATGCCGATCAGCACCACGGTCTTCTTTTCCAGCGCCCGCACGATGAGCGGCGTCGCTGGGACGCCGAGGAACAGGCCGCCGAGGAATGAGAACGTGACCGTCTGGATCATGTCCGGCTGGAGCTTCCAGACGAAGACGTAGGCGTGGCTGTTGAAGGCCTGGTTCACCCCCACGGCCGTGTAGCAGACGGCCGCCGAGAAGAAGAGCGTACGGAACGAGGCGTTGCGGAACATCTCCGCCACCTCGCCCGGCAGTCGCCTCAGCAGGGTCTTTGCGACGGGCGCCTCCGCCGGCAGGCCGGCGGCGTAGCGGGTCACGCCCAGTGTGCAGATCAGGGTCGAGGCGGCGATCAGCGCCGCGATGGTCCAGCCGAACGGCGGATAGTTCTCCAGGCGCTGCAGGCCGCCCTCGCCCTTGAAGAAGCCGGAGTAGGCCAGGCCCGTCGCCGTGCCGGTGGCGAGGATGCCGAACACCGTGCGCCAGGCCACGACGCTGGAGCGCTCGTGGTAGTCGGACGACATCTCGGCCCCGAGCGCCACATAGGGCACGTGGAACATCGAGACGCCGGCGCGCACCAGCATCGCCCAGCCAGACAGCCACGCGAACAACGCAAGGTCGGGCAGGCCCGCCGGCGGGGCGAACAGCATGCCCACCGAGACCGCCATGAGCGGCCCACCGAACGCCATGAGCGGCACGCGCCGGCCGAACCGCGAGCGCAGGTTGTCGGACCAGGAGCCGAAGAACGGGTCCACCACCGCGTCGGCGCAGAGGCCGAGGAACAGCGCGGTCCCCACCAGGCTGCCCGAAAGTCCCAGCACGGCGGTGTAGTAGAAGAACGCGAAGGCGACCGCGGCGATGAAGGCGGACTCGCCCATGTTGCCCAGGCCGTACAGGAACTTGACGGCCAGGGTCGGCCGGCGCGCCGTCGCGTCGATCCCCTCAGCCACCCGTTCCTCCGCCGTGCTTCGCGCGCCGACCGTATTCGCTGGCTCGGCGCTGGCAAGCCGCCTGAGAGAGGTTCGCAATTTTTCCGATTGCTTTTTGCAACTGGTTTTTGTTTATCGAGCTTGTCGTTCGGCGCCCCGCCGTCCGTCCCCAAGGAATCTCAGATGCGCAAGCTGATCGTTTCCCAGTGCGTCAGCCTGGACGGCTTCACCACCGGTCCGGCCGGCGACTTCGTCCCCCCGCCCTGGTCCGACGAGGTGGCGGCCAAGTGGTCGGGTTGGGCCATGGAGACGGGCGACCTGTTCGTCTATGGCCGCGTCAACTTCGAGTACATGAAGGGCTTCTGGCTGGACGCGGAGCACAACGAGGCCATGCCGCAGGACATGCGCGACTTCGCGGTGGCCTATAACCGCCGCGCCCGAGTGGTGGTGTCGAAGACCCTGTCGGGCGATCCGGGCTGGAACGCCACGCTGCTGAGCGGCATCGACCAGCTCGCCGCCCTGAAGGCCGGCCCGGGCGGCGACATGGTCTGCTTCGGCGGCGCCAACCTGGCCCACAGCCTGGCCGAGGCGGACCTGATCGACGAGTACCGGCTGATGCTCACGCCCTACACCCTGGGCGGGGGCAAGAAGCTGTTCGACAGCGACAGGCGGCGCGACTTCACCCTGACCGAACTGGTCCGCACCGACGTGGATTCGTTGATCCTCACCTACGCCCGCAAGCGATAGGCGCCGGCCGCGTCAGCCGCCCGTCGGCCGCTTGCGCGCCACCAGCACGAAATGGAAGGCGCGCGCGACGTTGTACTGATGCCGCACCAGGTCGCTGGCCTCGTGGCCACTGAGCTCACCCCGGTCGAACCGGGAAGCGAAAGGCTCGGCCAGGACCACGGCCCGTTCCGCCAGATGGAAATCGACCCCCGCGTAGAGCGCCAGCGGCGTATTCGACAGACCCTCCGCCCGCCACCGCTCGTTGAGCTGCCGGTCGAAGAGCTGCAGCGTCTCGGGCAGGATCGCACGTACGTGGGTCGGATCGGCCAGGAAGTCGTCGTGCCGCGGATGGGGCACGTCGATCACCACCCGCGCCCCGTCCCGGCAGATCCGGTAGAGCTCCTGCATGATCGCCACGAACACCTTGGGATTGCCGCCGATGTGCTCCAGCGCGTGGATGAAGCTGACTTCGTCGGCGCAATCCGACGGCCAGGGCCAGGGCGTAACCTCCAGGTCCCACACCTCGTCGGGTTGGGCCTCGGGCGAGGCGTCGACGTTGACGTAGCCGGGCTTCTTGCGCAGCCCGCACCCCATGTTGAACTTCATCGACGCATCCTGACGGCCCGGATCGCCCAGGCCACTCCGCAGACCGCAGCCACCACGATGCCGAACTCCAGCCATGGGTGACTCCAGGCCGGAAAAGGCCCGCAGTCGATGCCGCAGGTCAACTTCCCCACGACCTTCATCGTCGGCGGGTCGGATCCCTCCGCCCCGTCGGCTATCACGCCCTACGCCTTCAGCATGTCCGGCGTGACCGGCAAGCTGCGCACGCGCTTGCCGGTGGCGGCGAAGATGGCGTTCGTCAGCGCCGGGATCACCGGCGGCAGGGCCGGCTCGCCCAGGCCGGTCGGCGGGAAGTTCGTTTTCAGGAACTGCACCTCCACCTGCGGCGCCTCGGAGATGCGCATGAGCGGGTAGTCGGTGAAGTTCGACTGCTCGGCCCGGCCGCCGTCGATGGTGATCTGCTGGTGCAGCGCCGCCGACAACCCGTCGATCACCGAACCCTGGACCTGGTTCATCGCGCCCATCGGATTGATAATCTGGCTGCCCACGTCGGCGGCCACCCAGACCTTCTTCACCTTCACCGCGCCGTCCGGCGAGCAGGCCACGTGCGCCACCTCGGCGAAGTAGCCCAGGTGACTGTAGTAGCAGGCCACGCCCATGCCCTCGCCCTTGGGCAGCTTGCCGCGGTTTGCCCAGCCCGACATCTCGCCGACGGCCTTCAGTACTCCGCGCATGCGCCCGGCGGCATAGGCGGCCGGCGCCTCGCCCACCACGTCCTTGTCGCCCAGCAGCTTGATCTGGAAGGCCAGCGGGTCGGCGTTCGCCGCATGCGCCAGTTCGTCGATGAACGACTGCATGACGAAGGCCAGGGCGTTCGACCCCGGCGCCCGCAGCGGTCCGGTGGGCACGCCCAGCGGCATGGTCGAGACCTCCAGGCGGCAGTTCTGCACGAACCGCGCGGGGAACTCGGTCGGCCCCATCCCGGCGCTGGGGGAGAAGCCCGTCCCCTCGCCGAAGCTGACGAAGTGGTCGTGCCAGGCGGTGACATTGCCCGCCGCGTCCACGCCGCCACGGAAGAAGTGGAAGCCCGCCGGCCGATAGTGGTCGTGGGCCATGTCGTCTTCGCGAGTCCACAGCAGCTTCACCGGCGCGCCGGCTTCCCGCGCGATCCAGGCGGCCTCGACCATGTAGTCGTTGGCGAGGCGCCGGCCGAAGCCGCCGCCGCCGCGCACCATGTGCACCGTGATGTCCTCGGGCTTCATGCCCAGCGTCTTGGCCACCAGTTGCCGGCCGGGCTCGGGGTTCTGGGTCGGCGCCCAGATCTCCAGCTTGCCGTCCTTGTACTCGGCCGTGCAGTTCTGCGGCTCGAGGTTGGCGTGGCTGAGGAACGGATAGAAGTAGGCCGCCTCGACGGTCTTCGCCGAGGCTTTCAGGGCCGCGTCCACGTCGCCGTCGTTGCGCGGCGTGCGCTGGGCCTTGCCGGCCGCCAGCGTCTTGGCCTGCTCGGCGAACAGCTTGCTGGACTGCTTGCTGGTCGGATGGTCCGCCCACTTGGTGTTCAGCTTGTCCCGGCCCTTGCGCGCCGCCCACCAGCTATCGGCCACAACCGCGACCCCGGGCATCAGCCCCTGGCCGATCTGGCCCGGCCCGGGCGCGAAGGCGTTGGGATCGCCATCGACCACGAAGGCCTTGCGCACGCCCTTCACGGACTTCGCCGCTTCGAGGTCGGCGCTCGCCACCTTGGCGGCGAACACCGGCGCCTTCTCGTAGGTGGCGTACAGCATGCCGGGCCGGCGCACGTCGATGCCGAACAGCGGCTGGCCGGTGACGATCTTGGCGACATCGTACTGGGCCTTGGGCTTGCCGATGATCCGGTAGGCCTTGGGGTCCTTCAGCGTCAGCGACTTCGGGTCCGGCGGCGTGACGCTGGCGCAGGCCAGGGCCAGCGAGCCGTAGGTGCGCTTCTTGCCGGACGGCGTGTGGATCACCTCGCCCGGCGCGGTCGTGCAGTCGCCCGGGCCGCAGTTCCAGGCCGTGGCCGCCGCCTGGATCAGCATGGCGCGCGCCACCGCGCCCACGCGGCGCAGCTCCTCCCAGTGCATCGGCGTGGCCATCGAGCCGCCCGCGAACTGGCGGCCGTAGGTCTTCGGGTCGTTCGGCGCCGTCTCGATGACGACGTCCTCCCAGGCCACGTCCAGTTCCTCGGCGATCAGCATGGGCAGCATGGTGCGCACGCCCTGGCCGACCTCGGGGTTCTTGGCCTGGATGGTCACCTTGCCGTCGGGCGCCAGGCGGACATAGGCGTTCAGCGGCTTGAGGCCGCCGTCCTGCGCCTCGGCCTTCGAGGCCATGGAGAACGCCAGCGTAAGTCCGCCGGCGCCCACCGAGGTCAGGATCTCGCGCCGGTTGGCGTTGAGGTCGTGATAGGTCATGGCTCAGGCCTCCTTCTGGCCGGAGGCGCGCTTGATGGCCGCGCGGATGCGGACGTAGGTGGCGCAGCGGCAGAGGTTGCCGTTCATCGCCTCGTCGATCTGGGCGTCGGTCGGCTTGGGCGTCTTCGCCAAAAGCGCCGTGGCGCTCATGATCTGGCCGGCCTGGCAGTAGCCGCACTGGGCCACGTCCAGTTCCATCCACGCCGCCTGGACCTTCTTGCCCACGGGATGGGCGGCCATGCCCTCGATGGTGCTGACCTTGGCCTTGCCGACGCTCTCGACCGGGATCTGGCACGAGCGCATCGGCTCGCCGTCCACATGCACCGTGCAGGCGCCGCAGGCCGCGACGCCGCAGCCGTACTTGGTCCCGACGAAGCCGAGCGTGTCGCGCAGCACCCAGAGGAGCGGCGTATCGCCGTCCACGTCGGCGCTGACCGCCTTGCCGTTCACGTTGAGGGTATAGGCCATGCCCGCATCTCCGCCTTCTTGCGCCGATGCTACATCGCCGCGGAGGGGCAGGAAAAGCGCCGGTCGATGACCGAGCTGCAATCTGCGCCCGTAGGCGTCGATCAAGGCGCCGCGATCGGAAAGTGGATGTCGGCCTCGAAGCCCCCGGGCTCGAACCGGGCGGCGACGTGCCCGCCGTCGTTGCGCAGCGAAATGTCCAGCAGGCGCGTGCCGAAGCCACGCCGCGGGGGCGACTTCACCGCGGGCCCTCCCGTCTCGACCCAGCCAAGGCGTGCTCGCTCGCCATCCACCTCAAGGGTCAGTTTCACCCGGCCGCCCGGGCACGACAGTGCGCCGTACTTGACCGCGTTGGTGGAGAGCTCGTGGAGCAGCAGCGCCATCCCCACCACCATCTCGTTGGAGATGGCCAGGTCGCCGACGGCTGGATCGACGTCGAAGCGGCCGGGGTCGAAGGGCGTGAGCGCGCGGCCAAGCAGGTCGCCGAACCGGAGCGAGCGCCCCTGCGTCTGGGTCACGAGGTCCTGGCTGTCGGCCATCGACCGCAGGCGCGACATCAAGAGGTGCTCGAAGTCCTTCACGCCCGTCGCGCTCTTCGCCGTCTGGGCGACGATGGTCATCATAACGACGATGCCGTTCTTGGCGCGGTGGGCGAGCTCCCGCAGCACCAGGCTGCGCCGCTCCTCCGCGGTCTTGCGGTCCGTGATGTCGAGATTGGAGCCGACGGCCATCCGCACGCCGTCCCGGTCCTTGAGCACCCGGCCCCGCGACAGGATCCAGCGCCACTTGCCGTCGGGGCCCGGCCGGGTGCGATGCTCGATGCTGAACAGGCCGCCGTCCGCCTGCTCGCTGGCGGCAAGATAGGCCTCGCGGACGATCTCTCGATCCTCGGGATGCACCAGTTCGGGATAGTGCTGGATCGTCAGCGGGCGGTCGTGGCTTACGCCGAAGAGCTGGCGATTCCGGTCGTTCCAGGTCAGCGCGCCCGAGCGAACATCCCATTCCCACAGTCCGAGGCCGGTCGCCTCGACGGCCGCCTCCAGCCGCCGCAGCCGCTCCCGCAGCGCCTCGGTCTCGCTCTGCTCTTCGTCTTCGTCCAATACGCCGGCCCTCGATGGCCGCGTCCAACAGCCGAGCGCACTGTGGTGCCGCCATGACTTCCGGACAACAATATATGTGAAGACACCGGAGGGGCGGCGCGGCCCTCCTCAAGGTCGCGGCAGCACCACGACGGCGTCGGCCAGTTCGTTGGGATTGTCGCCGAAACGGGCCGGGAAGCGGTCGGCCAGCACGTCGGCGCAGAGGCCGATGGCCTCGGTGAAGCCCTCTGCCGGGCGGCCATGGCGCAGGCCGGTGACCAGCGCCGCCATGGCCTTGTCCCAGGTGTCGTTGGGCACCTGGGCATGGATGGCTTCGTCGGCGATCAGTTCGGCCATCCGCTCGGCCGCCGAGACGTAGATCAGCACGCCGGTCCGCTCGCGGGTGGCGTGCAGGTTCTTGGAGATGAACTGCTCCTCGGCGCGCATCCGCACGCGGTCGCGCTTCATGCCGCGCGGGGTCAGCCAGCGCCGGACGGGCGGAATCGCCACCACGAAGAAGGTCGACACGAACAGCAGGCCTTGCAGCAGCAGCGTGCCGATCAGGGCCGCGCGGGCCGTGGCCTCGCCCACGTCCTCGACCTGGTCGGCGGTCCAGCCGCCGAACAGGGACATGTCGGGGGCCGTCACCTGGATTCCGAACAGCAGCAGGATCGCCGGCGCCAGCAGGGCGACGCCGGCCGCCCAGGCCAGGGGCGTCGCATGATAGTCCGCGCTCTCCTCGGCGACCACGCAGTAGATTTCGCCCGTTGTGCGGATCTCGGCCGCGCGCACCGCCGCCTCGATACGGGCCAGGTCTTCGGGACTGAGTTCCAGCTTCGCCATCACCAGCTCCCGGAGGCGCCGCCGCCTCCGCCCGATCCGCCGCCGCCGGAGAAGCCCCCGCCGCCACTCGACCAGCCGCCTCCGCCGCCGGACCAGCCGCCGCCGCGGCGTCCGCTCGAACCGGGGCCAGAGAGAATGAAGGGCAGAAGCCACCACAGGCCGCTACCGCCGAACCGCCGGCGCGCCCCGAAGGCGCGCATCAGTCCGCTGAGGATCCAGAACACCACGATGACGACGATGAAGATCGGGATGCCCGAGCCGCTGTCGCCCTGCCCGTCGGCGGCCACGGCCGGCTGGGCCTGGGCCTCGGCGTCGCGGATGGCCGCCTGCTGCTGGTCGGGCGGCAGGCCGATCTGACGCGCGATCGCCTCGGTCCCGTCGACCACGCCCTTTTCCATGTCGCCCGCCTTGAAGGCCGGCAGGATCGCCCGCTGGATGATCAGGCTGGAGAGCGCGTCGGTCATCACCGGCTCCAGCCCGTAGCCCACCTCGATCCGCACCTTCCGCTGGTTGGGCGCCACGATCAGGATGATCCCGTCGTCCTGCCCTTTGCGGCCGATGCCCCAGGTGCGCAGGAGTTGGTAGCCGTAGTCCTCGATCTCATAGCCCTGCAGGTCGGGCAGGGTGACGACGACAAGCTGGTGGCCGGTCTGCTGTTCCAGGGTGGCCAGCTCGCTGGTCAGCCGCGCCTCGGCGGCCGGCGACAGCAGGTTGGCGTCGTCGACCACCCGGCCGGTCAGCGGGGGGAACTTGGGCGCGGCCAGAGCCAGCGCCGGCAGGACCAGCGCCAGCGCGAGGGCCAGCCAGAGGCGTCGGACGAGAGCCACTTACTTCGGCGGCGGCGAGCCGGGCGCGGCGCCGGCAGGCGGGGCGGCCGACGGCGTCGTGGGCGAGAAGTCGACCGTCGGCGCGGACTGGGCCGTGGCGGTCGCCTGGAAGAGCTGCATCGGCTGTGAGGAGCTGTACATCGTCTTCGCCCAGATGATCTGCGGGAAGGTGCGCAGCGTCGTGTTGTAGTCTCGGACGGCCTCGTTGTAGTCGCGGCGCGAGATGGCGATCCGGTTCTCGGTGCCCTCGAGCTGGGCCTGCAGCGCCATGAAGTTCTCGTTCGACTTCAGGTCCGGGTACTGCTCCTGCAGCACGCGCATCGGCGCCAGGGCCAGCGATAGGCTGTTCTGGGCGGCGGCGTAGCGCTGGAAGGCGGCGGGATCCGTGGTGATGCCGGCGTCGGAGCGCACCTGCATGGCGCTGGCCCGGGCCTGGCTGACCCCGATCAGGACGGTCGATTCCTGGGCCGCGTAGCCCTTCACCGTCGCCACCAGGTTCGGGATCAGGTCGGCCCGGCGCTGGTACTGGTTCTGCACCTCGGCCCACTGGGCCTTGGCCTTTTCTTCCTTGGTCGGGATCGCGTTGACGCCGCACGCCGCGAGCGCGAGCGGTGCGATCATTACGAGGGCGAGGGTGCGGAAACGTCGGATCAGGCTGGTCATCGAGGTCCTCTCATGGCGACGCCTTACGCGCGATACTTGGCCCGCGGATTGATTGCGCGCAATCGCGGCGGCACAACCGGCGCATGGTCAAGGCCAAGCCCTACTACGCCCCAGGCGGCCTCAGCGTTGCGTACTACGACCTCATCACCGGGGCGGACGGCCGCCTGCGGGGCGACGAGGACGTGTACGCGGGCCTGGCACCCGCGGGCGGCGCGATCCTTGAACTGGGCGCCGGGACCGGCCGGCTGACCTCGGCGCTCGCGGTGCGCGGCTTCGACGTGACGGGCGTGGACATCTCGCCCGCGATGCTGGCGCAGGCCAAGGCGCGGATCGCCGACCTCGCGCCGGACGTCCGCGCCCGCATCGAACTGCGGCGCGGCGACATGACCGCGCTGGACCTGAAGCGCGCGTTCGACCTGGTGATCTGTCCGTTCTTCACCCTGGCCCACGTCCCGGCTGGAGCCGCCTGGAAGAACACCTTCGCCGTCGCGTCCCGCCACCTTGCGCCCGGCGCGCTCGCCGCGTTCCACCTCCCGCGGCTGGAGATCATGCGCCGACCCGGCCCGGCGAACCCGGACCTGCCGGTGCTGGACCTGGCGACGCCCGATGGCCGCCGCCTCCTGCTTTTCGTGCGCGAGCGCACCTTCCGCGAGGGGATCAACCGGCTGGACCAGGTGCTGGAATACGCGGTCGCGGACGGGGGCGGCCGGATCGTCCAGCGCTCACCCGAGCGGCTGACCTACTACGTCGCCGACCCCGAGCCTCTGGCCGCCACGGCCGGGCTGGTCCTCGATCGGCCGCCGATCGACCTGGGCGGCGTCGGCGACATCTTCGTCTTCCGCAGGGCGTAGCCGCCGCCTGGCGCTGGCGCGCTTAGCTCGCCAGTTCCGCCGGGGTCACCACCGTCACCGGCCAGGCCGGTTTCTGCGGCCGCTGGCGGATCTTCTCGCCCTTCAGCCAAATGAACAGCGCCTCCCAGTGGATGGCGCCCAGCACGCCGACCGTCATCCAGGGATGCCGCAGCCAGGCGCGCAGCAGGTTGCGGTCGGTCAGATCCTCGCGCTCGCCTGCGAATCCGGTGGCCAGGACGCGGCCGTCGGCGTCGTCCACGTCCACCAGGACCTGCACCTGCTCGCCGGGCGGCCGGACGCGGAAGGCGTAGCTGAGCGCCATGTCCATGAAGGGCGAGACGTAGAAGCCCTTCTCGCACGCCTGCTTCACGATCGGCGCGGCTTCGGCGGGGATCAGGTAGCTGTGCCGCTCGCCGAAGGTGTTGTTCACCTCGTACAGGATGGCGCTCAGCGCCCCATCCGCGGCGTGGCAGAAATAGACCGTCAGCGGGTTGAACCCCATGCCCAGGATGCGCGGCATGGCCAGCAGGCGGACCGGGCCGCCGTGGGCGACGCCCGCCGCGGCGAGCTGGGCCTCCACCTGGGCCTTCAGGGGTGTGGCCGAGCCGTCGCCATGCCGGTGCGGATCGAAGCCGACCAGGTTGAAGCGCCGCAGCGAGAACAGCTTGAGGCCGCGGTCCAGGTCGGCCAGCTCGTCCAGGTCCAGCAGCAGCATGAAGATCCGGTAGCGCAGGGCGTGCCGGCGGGGCTTCATCCGGGTGTGCGTCACCACCCCGGGATAGAGCCCGGAGGCGGTCACGCCGCCGCGTCCGCCACCGCGGGCTCGCGGACATGGATGCGGCCGTTCTCGTTCTCCACCGTCCAGGGCCGGCGCACGCCGCCCAGTTGCTCGGCCACCGCCAGGCCCGACTGCAGCGCGTCCTCGTGGAAGCCGTGGCCCAGGTACGAGCCGCAGAACCAGGTCCGCCGCACGCCCTGGATATCCCAGAACTCCGTCTGCGCGGCGATGGCGCCGGCGTCGAACAGCGGGTGGTCGTAGATCTCGGTCCGGATCAGCTTGTCGGCCGCGATCTCCTTGTTGGGGTTGAGGGTCACGAACAGGTCCGGCGCGTCCTTCAGGCTCTGCAGCCGCGTCATCCAGTAGCTGACGGCGCCCTCGCCGGGCCGGTCGCGATGGCCGATGTGGTTCCAGCTCGACCAGGCCCGGCGGCGCTTGGGCATCAGCACCGGGTCGGTGTGCAGGGCCACCAGGTTGCGCGAGTAGCGGAAGCAGCCCAACAGCCGCTTTTCCTCGGGGGTGGGGTCGTCCAGCAGCGACAGCGCGGTGTCGCCGTGGGTGGCGATCACCACCTGGTCGAACCGCTCGCGCCCGCCGCTCGCCAGCCGCAGCTCGGCGCCCGCGGCGTCGCGGCGCACACCGGCCACCCGCACGCCCTTCCGCACCTCGCCCTTGAAGGCGGCGCTGAGCTTCTCGACGTACTGGCGCGAGCCGCCCTTCACCGTGCGCCACAGGCCGCGGCCGACGATGCTCATCATGCCGTGGTTCAGGAAGAAGCGGATCAGCGAGGCGGCCGGGTACTGGCCGATCTCCTTCAGCGGCGTCGACCAGATGGCCGCCGCCTGCGGCAGCAGGTGGTCGTCGCGGAACGCCTGGCAGTAGCCCTTCTCTTCCAGGTAGGCCTCGAGCGAGGTCAACGGCGTCTCGAGCCGCGCCAGGTCCTTCGGCGCATGGCGGTAGAAGCGGGTGATGTCGCGCAGCATCGCCCAGAACCGGGCCGAGAACAGGTTGCGCTTCTGCGCGAAGACGCCGAGCGCGCCGTAGCTCGAATATTCGAAGTCGCCGTCGTCCAGGCTCACCGACAGGCTCATGTCCGCGTTGACGCTGGGCACGCCCAGGTGCGCCAGCAGGGCCGTGAAGTTGGGATAGTTGCCTTCGTTGTAGACGATGAAGCCGGTGTCCACGGGGACCGGTCCATGGCGGCCGGGCGCCTCGGCGGTGTTGGCATGGCCGCCCAGGCGGGGATCGGCCTCGAACAGGGTGACGTCGTGCTTCTCCGACAGCAGCCAGGCCGCCGAAAGGCCCGCGATTCCCGATCCGACCACGGCGACGCTCAGCCGCTCACCGCTGCTCATGTAAGCTCCAACCCTATGTCTGCGCGCGAAGCCCCCCGGCGTGCGACCGCGCGCCGAGTGCTTAGCAAATGCTACGGCCTCCTCACAGGCCCGGATGCGTCCGGTCGCGGATCATGATCGTATCGCCGCGGGAGATTTCCATGCTGCTGCAGATCGTCGCCGGCGTCCTTCTGGCCATGCTCGTCGTCATGGTCGCGGCCTGGGCCTTTGGCCTGGCCGTGAAGAACGGCGGCTGGACCGACGTCTTCTGGAGTTTCGGGACGGGGATCCTGCTGGCCGCGGCCGCCTGGATCGCCACCGGGACCGACGCCAGCCAGGCGCGGCGCCTGCTGATCGCGGCGTTCATGCTGGCCTGGGGGCTGCGCCTTGGCCTCTATCTCGCGCCGCGCGTCGCCGGCCATCCCGAGGACGCCCGCTACGCAGCCTTCCGCAAGACCGCGAAGAACTATCCCCTGATGATGCTGTGGGTCAGCCTGCCCCAGGCGCCCGCCACCGCCCTCCTGGCGCTCAGCGTGGTCGCCGCCGCCCAGCGCCCGACGCCCGAGCTTGACCTCCGCGACGCGCTCGCCGCCGCGCTCTATCTCCTCGCCCTGGCCGGAGAGACGCTGGCCGACGCCCAGATGAAACGCTTCCGCGGCGACCCGGCCAACAAGGGCAAGGTGATCGACACCGGCCTCTGGGCCTGGTCGCGGCACCCGAACTACTTCTTCCAGTGGCTGGGCTGGATGGCCTGGCCGGTCATGGCGCTCGACCCGTCCCGCCCGGTCAGCCTTCTGACCCTGGTCGCCCCAGCCGTCATGTACGGCCTGCTGCGCTACGTTTCGGGCGTCCCGCCGCTGGAAGAGGCCATGCTGAAGTCGCGCGGCGACGCATTCCGCGACTATCAACGGCGCGTCAGCGTCTTCTTCCCCCTCCCACCGAAAGCCTCCTGAGTCCGCATGAGCTTCACTTCCGCCATCATCGACACGTTCGAAGGCGCGCCGCTTCCCGACACCGTCCGCAAGACCGCGATCCACCTGCTGGTCGCCAACGCCCGGCGCGAGCACGCCAAGGCCGGCCCCGGGACCGAGGCCGCCTTCGCCCGCGACATGGCCGAGCACCCGATCGCCGCCCACACCGACGCGGCCAACGCCCAGCACTACGAGGTGCCGGCCGAGTTCTTCCTGAACTGCCTGGGCCCGCAGTTGAAGTACTCGTCGTGCCTCTACCGCAACCCCGGCGACACGATCGCCCAGGCCGAGGAGCACGCGCTCAAGGAAACCGCCGAGCACGCCGACCTGCAGGACGGCCAGCGGATCCTGGAACTGGGCTGCGGCTGGGGCTCGCTCAGCCTTTGGATGGCCAAGACCTATCCGAACGCCAAGGTCACCTCGGTCTCGAACTCGGCCAGCCAGAAGGCCTTCATCATGGCCCGCGCGCAGGAGCGGGGTCTGACGAACCTCGAGGTCATCACCTGCGACATGAACGACTTCGAGGCGCCCGGCGAATTCGACCGCGTCGTCTCGGTGGAGATGTTCGAGCACATGTCGAACTGGCGCGCCCTGCTCGGCCGCGTGAAGACCTGGCTGAAGCCCGACGGCCGCCTCTTCATCCACGTCTTCACGCACAGGACCACGCCCTACCGCTTCGACCTGAACGACGAGGCCGACTGGATCGGCAAGTACTTCTTCTCCGGCGGGGTGATGCCAAGCCACGGGCTGATGGCCCAGTTCCCGGACCTGTTCACGGTCGAGCAGGACTGGCGCTGGAGCGGGACGCATTACGAGAAGACGGCGTTGGACTGGCTCGAAGCCTATGATCGCAACGCCGCTGAGATCCGTCCCGTCCTGGAGAGCGTCTACGGCAAGGACGCCACGCTCTGGCATCGCCGCTGGCGGCTGTTCTTCCTCGCCACCGCGGGCCTGTTCGGTCACCGTGGCGGGACGGAATGGGGCGTCAGCCACTACCGGCTGAAGCCGGCCTGACCAGCATTCGGGGGGACGCCTGATGATCCGACTGATCGCCACCTATTTCGCCACCGCGCTCGCCGTCCTGGCGCTCGACATCGTCTGGCTCACCCAGTTCGGGCCGAAGGTGTATTTCCCGACCCTGGATCCGGTGGCCCTGCCGTCGGCGCGGATCGGCCCGGCAGTCGTCTTCTACTTCGTCTACATCGCCGGCATCCTCGCCCTGGCCGTCTGGCCCACGCGGGACAAGCCGCTGCGGACAACCACCCTGACCGGCGCCATGCTTGGCGGCCTGTGCTACGCCACCTACGACCTGACCAACCAGGCCACGCTGAAGGTCTGGGCCACCCAGATCACCGTCATCGACATCACCTGGGGCACGTTCCTCACCGCGGTGGGCGCGACGGTGGGCGGCCTCGTCGTGCGGCGGATGAAGGCGTAGCCGTCGCCACACACCCTTCCCAGGCGTCAGGAGAGGTAGTCAGCCTGCCCTTCCGCGTGTCATGGTCTTTTCGAAGACACATCACGATACAGTGTAAATCTGTACGCGGAGGAAACGGATGGATGCGGTGCTCGAACGTCAGGATCTGAACGCGCAGCTCGAAGCGGCGGCGCTCAACGGCATGACCATGGCGGTGTGGGCCGAGGCCCAGCCGAACAAGGCCGCCGTCGTCGATCCGGACGGGACCAGCCGCTCGTTCGCGGAGGTCAACGCCAACGCCAATCGCCTGGTCCGCCTGCTGCGCGGCGCGGGCCTGAAGGCGGGCGACGCCGTGGCGCTGGTGCTGTCCAACCGCCACGAGTTCCTGGAGATCCAGTCGGCGACCCTTCGCGCGGGCTTCCGGATCACCCCGATCAACTGGCACCTGACCACCGACGAGATCGCCTACATCCTGAACGACTGCGAGGCCCAGGCGGTGTTCGTCGAGGCCCGCATCCCGGCCGGCGTCGCCGCCGTCGCCCAGGCGCCGAACCTGAAGCTCAAGGTCGCGGTCGGCGTCCCCATCGACGGCTTCACCGCCTACGACCAAGCCCTGGCCGGCCTGGACACCTCGAACATCGACGACCCGGCGCTAGGCAACCAGATGCTCTACACCTCGGGCACCACGGGCCGCCCCAAGGGCGTCTTCCGGCCGACGCCGGTCGTCACGCCCCAGGCGATGTACGCCCTGCGCGGCTACGACGCCGACTCCGTGCAGATGTGCGCCGGTCCTGCCTACCACGCCGCGCCGCTGGCCTTCGACGTGCGGGCCGCCATGGGCGCCGGCGCCACCCTGGTCTTCCTCGACAAGTGGGACAGCGAGCACACCCTGCGCACCATCGCCGAGCGCCGGGTGACCCACATGCACCTGGTGCCGATCATGTTCCAGCGCCTGCTGGCGCTGCCCGACGCCATCAAGACGAAGTACGACCTCTCCAGCGTCAAATACATCGTCCACGGCGCGGCGCCCTGCCCGCCCGAAGTGAAGCACGCGATGATCGAGTGGTTCGGCCCGGTCCTCAGCGAGTACTACGCCGGCTCGGAGGGCGGCGCAGGGTTCATGATCAACTCCGAGGAGTGGCTGCGAAAGCCCGGCTCGGTGGGCAAGAAGCCGGAACTGCTGGGTTCCAAGATTCTGGATGAAGCCGGCAACGAGTGCCCGCCGAACGTCTCGGGCACCATCTACCACCAGCTCCCGCCCGGCGGCGGCTTCACCTACTACAAGGACGAGAAGAAGACCCAGGCGTCCCGCGTCGGCGACTACTTCACCATGGGCGACATGGGCTACTTCGACGAGGACGGATACCTGTTCCTCACCGGCCGCAGCGCCGAGACGATCATCTCGGGCGGAGTGAACATCTACCCGCAGGAGATCGACAACGAGCTGATCAAGCACGAGGCCGTCGCCGATTCCTCGACCGTGGGCGTGCCGCACGACGAATGGGGCGAGCAGGTGAAGGCGGTGATCCTGCTGAAGCCCGGCTACGAACCCTCGGACCTGCTGGCGAACGAAATCCTGGCCTTCGCCCGCGACAGCCTCCCCGGCTTCAAGGTCCCGCGCAGCCTGGACTTCGTGACCAGCCTGCCGCGCTCCGAGGCCGGCAAAATCCAGCGCGGCAAGGTGCGGGCGCCCTACTGGGAAGGCCGCGCACGGCAGATCTGAGCCACGGATCGCCCTTCTCCCCTCGCGGGAGAAGGTGGCCTGCGGCGCAGGTCGGATGCGGGGCGCGCAAACCGTTCCGCCGCCGCGGCGCGTCAGCGGCGCGCACCGCCCACTGGCGCTTTCCGGACTTCGAACCTAGGGTCCGCCCAGATTTGTTTCCGGGGGACGTTCCTTGAAGACCTTCATCCTCGGCGCCGTGCTGGCGGCCGCCCTTTCCGCACCCGCGCTGGCCCAGGCGCCCGCCGCCACCTTCGTCCAGGCCGGACGCGTGCTGGTCGACCCGGCCTCGGGCAAGGTCGAGACGAACAAGACCCTGGTGGTGCAGGGCGGCAAGGTCGTCCGCGTCGCCGACGGCTTCGTCTCCGAGCCCGGCGGCAAGGTCGTCGATCTGAAGTCCAGCTTCGTCCTGCCCGGCCTGATCGACAGCCACGTCCACATCACCAGCCAGCAAGGCCCCACCTCGCGCCTGGACGAGGTGACCGAAAGCTCGGCCCAGCAGGCGATGGATGGCGCGCGCTATGCGAAGCGCACCCTGATGGCCGGCTTCACCACCGTGGCCGACCTGGGCGCCGACAACGACGCCATCTTCGCCCTGCGCAAGGCGACCGCCATGGGCGACGTGCCCGGTCCGCGCATCGTGGCCGCCGGCTCGGCTATCTCGGTCCACGGCGGCCACGGCGACGTGAACGGCTTCCGCGAGGACGTGATGCACGTGCTGCGGCCGGGCTCGGTCTGCTCCGGACCCGCCGACTGCAGCCGCGCGGTGCGCGAGCAGGTCTGGAAGGGCGCCGACATCATCAAGATCACCGCCACCGGCGGGGTGCTCTCCAACACGGCCGCGGGCCTGGCCCAGCAGTTCTCGGACGAGGAGCTGAAGGCCATCGTCGAGAGCGCCCACCGCATGGGCCGGCGGGTCACCGCGCACGCCCACGGCGGCGACGGCATCAACAGCTTCCTGAAGGCCGGCGGCGACTCCATCGAGCACGGCACCTATCTGGACGCCGAGGGCATCGCCCTGATGAAGAAGAACGGCGCCTACCTGATCCCGACGCTCATGGCCGGGGACTTCGTCTATCGCGTTGCTTCGGGCCCCAACAACTTCCTGACGCCGGCGCAATCGGCCAAGGCGCTGGAGGCCGGCCCCAAGATGCTGGACATGGCCCGGCGCGCGCATGCCGGCGGCGTCAAGATCGCCTTCGGCACCGACACCGGCGTCTCGGCCCACGGTGACAACGCCGGCGAGTTCGCCCTGCTGGTGAAGGCCGGCCTCACGCCGCTGGAGGCGATCCAGGCCGCCACGGTCAACGCCGCCGACCACCTGCAGATCTCGAACGTCGCCGGCAGCCTGACGCCCGGCCACGCCGCCGACCTGATCGCCGTCCAGGGCGACCCGCTGAAGGACGTCGCCGTCCTGCAGAAGGTCGGCTTCGTGATGAAGGACGGGACGGTCTACAAGGCGGAATAGGCCGCCGTCCGGGCGGCGTTACGGCGGGGTCGTCAAGCTGACGTCCCGCCGAATCCGGCGCGTCACACGCGAAGGCTAAGGCTCCCGTCCTCAACACAGAGGGTGGGTCATGTTCCTTCACAAGCTTACGCTGTCCGCCGTCGCCGCCGCCTCGGCGCTGACGCTCTTCGCCGCGCCGGCCGTCGCGGCCGACATCATCGTGCCGGGCGCCAACGCCGGCCAGTCGGGCGGCTCGAACAACTTCATGCCGTTCGACCTCGCGGACGGCGTCTCGCAGCGCTACCAGCAGTTCTACAACAGCTCCGCGTTCGGCGACGCCCCGGTCACGCTGTACGGCATCAAGTTCCGCCTCGCGACGACCGGCGGCACCCCCGGCGCGCCGTTCGACGCCCTGATCGACAACATCACCATCAACCTGTCGACCGCCGCCACCGACCTCGCGGCGGCCAGCCTCACGTTCGCCGCCAACGTCGGCGCCGACAACACCACCGTCTTCGACGGCCCGCTGCACCTGACCAGCACCTCACCGACCAAGACCTCGGGCGTGCAGCCGTTCGACGTGCTGATCCAGTTCGAGAACCCCTTCGTCTACGACCCCACCAAGGGCGACCTGCTGCTGGACGTGTTCAACTTCAGCGGCGGCGAGACGGGCCTGTTCGACTACATCACCGGCGGCTCGGACATGCTGACCCGCGTGGTCGGCCGCCAGGGCGGGGTCAACGACACCACCGCCTTCTTCCAGCAGCGGGCCGGCCTGGTGACGGCCTTCGCCACCACGCCCGTGCCTGAGCCGGCCACCTGGGCGCTGATGATCTCCGGCTTCGGCCTCGCCGGCGCGGCCCTGCGCCGCCGCCGCGAACGCGCGGCCTGATCCGAAGGCCGCTCCGCCATCGGCGGGGCGGCCGCTCGCGCGCCATCGCCGCGCAACAGATCGATACCAAGCGTGTTTGGCTCCGCCCGCCGACGCAGGGCATAAGCCGCCGCCATGATCCCCTTCATCGACCTGCAGGCCCAGCGCCAGCGCCTGGGCCAGCCCCTCGAAGACGCGATCCTGAAGGTGGTCCGGTCGGGCGCCTACGTCATGGGCCCCGAGATCGCCCAGTTCGAGGCCGAGCTCGCCGCCTTCGGCCAGGCGCCGCACGCCCTGTCCTGCGGCTCGGGCACGGAGGCCCTGGTCCTGCCGCTGATGGCCTGGGAGATCGGGCCCGGCGACGCCGTCTTCTGTCCGTCCTTCACCTTCGCCGCCACCGCCGAGGCCATGCCCTTGGTGGGCGCCTCGCCGGTGTTCGTCGACGTCCTGCCCGACACCTACAACCTCGACCCGGCGAAGCTCGAAGCGGCCGTCCAGGCTGTGAAGGCCGATGGCAAGCTCACGCCCCGTGCGGTCATCGCCGTCGACCTGTTCGGCCAACCGGCGGACTACCCCGCCATCGCCGCCGTCTGCGCGAAGCATGGCCTGAAGCTGATCTCGGACTCGGCCCAGGGCTTCGGCTGCACGCTGGGCGGCCGACACCCCATCCATTGGGCGGACGTGACCACCACCTCGTTCTTCCCGGCCAAGCCCCTGGGCTGCTACGGCGACGGCGGGGCTGTGCTCTGCAAGGACGCGCGCCTGCACGACCTGCTGGTCAGCCTCCGCGTCCACGGCCAGGCGGTGAAGTCCGACCTGGAAGGCCGCACCTTCGACCACGACCCCAAGTACCTGAATATGCGGGTCGGCATGAACAGCCGGATGGACACCATCCAGGCCGCGGTCCTGCTCCAGAAGCTGACCATCTTCGCCGACGAGATCGTCGCCCGGAACCGCGTGGCCGCCCGCTACGCCACGGGCCTTGGCGACGTGGTCCGCGCGCCGCCGGTGATCGAAGGCGGCGTCTCTGTCTGGGCCCAGTATGTCATCGAGACCGACGGCCGCGACGGCCTGGCCGCCCACCTGAAGGCCGAGGGCGTGCCCACCGCCGTCTACTACCCCGTCCCGCTGCACCAGCAGGCGCCGTACAAGGGCTATCCCCAGCCCGGCGGCCTGCCGGTGACGGAGGCGGCCGCACACAAGGTCCTGGCGTTACCGATGCACGCCTACCTGGCCGAGACGGATCAGGACCACATCGTCTCGACGATCCGCAACTACGTGAAGCGCAACGGCTGAATGCAACCGGACGTGCGTTCGGCGGCGGGTAGGGTATGGTGGCGGCGAGCCATCGTCCCTGGAGGCATGCCATGCCCGACCGTGACGCGTACCCCGTGCTCCCCGGCGCCCGCGCCGACAAGCCGACGCTGAGCCTCGGCGACCGCCTGCGCGGCAGGCGGCTGCGGATGCCCTGGGCGATCCCCGACGAAGCCTTCGAGACCCCGATCCTCAAGACCCGCTCGCTCATCGGCGACGTGGTGTTCGTCTCCGATCCGGCCCTGGTGAAGCACGTGCTGGTCGACAAGTCGGCCAACTATCCCAAGGCCGACATGGAGCTGCGCCTTTTCCGGGCGCTGTTCGGGCAGGGCCTGATCGGAATCGACGGCGAACTCTGGCGCAAGCACCGTCGCACCATGGCCACGACCTTCACGCCCGCCAGCGTGGCCACCTATGCGCCCGCCATGGCCAGCGCCTCCGAACGCTTCGCCGACCAGTGGCGCGCGCTGCCGGAGGGCGCCGTGGTCGACGTCTCCGACGCGATGAACGCCCTGACGCTGACCATCATCGCCAGGACCATGTTCTCCGACGACGGCGCCGCGGCCGAGCCCGCGGTGGCGGCCGCGATGGACGCCGCCGGTGACCTCAACGACATCAACCTCCTCGACCTGCTCCCCGGCGTCGCGGAGCTCCGCATGAAGGCTCGGATCAAGCGGTACGAAACCCTGTTCCGCCCCCTGGACGGCGAGATCGCCCGGATGACCGCCGCGCGGGAGGCGGCCGCCAACCCGCCCGACGACCTGCTCTCGCGCCTGATGGCGGCGCGCGACGCCGAGACCGGCGCGGGCTTCACCGCCCAGGAGGTGCGCGACGAGGTGGTGACCATCTTCCTGGCCGGCCACGAGACCACGGCGACGGCGATGACCTGGATCTGGTACCTGCTCGCCCGCCAGCCGGCCGAGGCCGCCCGCCTGCGCGAGGAGCTGGACGCCGTGTTGGGCGGACGCACGCCGAGCGGCGACGACCTGCCGCGCCTGCCCTATGCCCGCCGGTTCGTGGACGAGGCCCTGCGCATCTTGCCGCCCACCCCCGGCATCTCCAGCCGCGTGGCCGCGCAGGCCGACGAACTGGGCGGGGTTCCGATCCCGAAGGGCGCCTACATGGTCGTGCTGCCCTGGCTCACCAACCGCAGCCCCCTCACCTGGGACCAGCCCGAGCGGTTCGATCCAGACCGCTTCCTGCCCGAACGCAGCGAGGGGCGCCACCGGCTGGCCAGCATGCCGTTCGGCGCCGGGCCGCGGGTGTGCATCGGCCAGTTGCTGGCCACCAACGAAATCCTGCTGATCCTGGCGACGCTCGCCCAGCACTTCGAACTGGACCTCGCCTCCGACGCGCCGGTCGAACTGCTGCACAACATCACCCTGCGGCCCAAGGGTGGCTTGCCGATGCGCGTCCGCCGGCGCACGCGCACCCCGGCGGCCGTGGCGGCGGAGTAGCACCCTTTCGGCGCAACGTTCCCCTGGCCGGTGAATTGCATGGCGGCGGGTCCGGAAATCATTTCTGAACACCGTGCGGGGCGCCGTGGCCTAGCGGCGCCAAGGTTGGGGAACCTGATGAAATTGAAGATCGCCGCCGCGTTCGCGGCCCTGTCCATGATGTCGGGCGCGGCGCAAGCCAGCGTCATCTACGACAACTACACGAGCGACGACGCGACCGTCGACATCGTCGGCCACGGCTATACGGCCGTCTTCCAGTCCAACATCGACCAGACGATCAGCCAGATCGGCGCTCGCCTCAGCGGCGGCGAAGGCGACGTCAAGTTCGTGATCCTCGACCTCGGCGACAACACCTCCCCCGCCAGCGCGGGCCAGGCGGTGTTCAGCGACGTCACCCACATCGTCGCCGACAGCTCCCTCGCCTGGCGATATTCCGACGCGTTCTCGTTCAACCTGACCGCCGGCCGCTGGTACGCCGTCGGCGCCGTGGGCGCGGCGGGGACGAACTTCGCCACGAGCTAAGACTACGCGAGCGCGGTCAGCCCGGGCCCGACCTTCACCGCGTTCGCGAGCAACAACGTGAACATCAACAGCTTCTCCGACCCGAACGAAAACTTCGGGTTCGGCTGCTGCAACATCCACGTCCAGCTCCTCAACGGCGGCGAGAGCCCGGCGCCCGAGCCGGCCACCTGGGCCCTGATGATCGTCGGCTTCGGCAGCGCGGGCGCGATGCTCCGCCGGACCCGCCTCGCCCAGGCCTGAGGCCGGTCGCGGACCCGTTCAACGAAGGGGCTCCGGCGGCGACGTCGGAGCCCTTTCGTTTGGCCGCCGCCCGCTCAGGCGTCCAGCGACCCGGTGATCGACGCGCGCTGGGACAGCTCGATCCAGTTGCCGTCCGGGTCGCGCACCATCGAGATTCGCGCCGTCGTGCCCAGCGTCACCGGCGCCAGCGCCTCGCGTCCGCCCGCGGCCAGGACCCGCGAATGCTCGGTGTCGACCTTGAAGACCTGGAAGGTGATGTAGCGCCAGCCGGGCCCCTGCATCTGGGCGTCGGACGGGGCGTTCGCGTCGGCCTCCAGCAGGATCAGGCTCTCGCCGGCGCGGAACACGCCCGGCCGCTCCTCGGGCAGCCCCAGGGCTTCGGCGTAGAAGCGGCGATGGGCCTCCAAGTCGCGGACGCCGATCCGCACGGCGATCTGCCCGATCCCCTCGAAGCCGGGGGGAACCAGCGTGACGCGGTTGCCCTCGGGGTCGGCCATCGCCGTCGGCGCCGCGACCCCCGGCCGCGCGATGAGCAGCTCGAGATAGCCGCTCGGCGGATTGGCCGGCAGCGGCGCTTCGTGATGATTGATCTTCAGCACGCTGCCCAGGACGTCGTGCCGGTGCTGGTCCTGGCCGCGCCGGATCGGCAGCACATGATCCAGGGGGACGCCCACCTCCCCCTGCCATAAGGCCAGCATCGGCGGCAGGTCGTTGGTGGCGAGCCCGATGTCGATCCGCGGCTTGGCCAGTTCCATGGCGTCCTCCCCTTGCGTCAGCACCATCGGCATGGAATGGGTTGTGTCAAACAGATGTTTGAGGGAGGTCCGGGATGAAGGCTGCGGTCTATTACGAGAACGGTGGCCCCGAGGTCCTGCGCTATGAGGACTTCCCGGATCCGGAGTGCCATCCCAAGGGCATCGTGATCCGCGTCGAGGCGATCTCGATCGAGGGCGGCGACACCCTGAACCGCTTCCGCGGGCCGCTGATGACCCAGCCGCACGTGGTCGGCTACCAGGCCGCCGGCGAAGTGGTCGAGGTCGGGGCCGAGGTGACGACGTTCAAGGTGGGCGACAAGGTCTGCACCACCGGCGCCTATGGCAGCCACGCCGAGCTGCGCGCCGTGCCGGCCTTCACCGCGTGGAAGGTCCCCGCCGGCCTCAGCACCAGGGAAGCGGCGGTGATCCCCGTGACCTTCGGCACCGCCGACGACTGCCTGTTCGAGTTCGGGCGGATGAAGAAGGGCGAGGTCGTCCTGGTCCAGGCCGGAGCCTCCGGCGTCGGCGTGGCGGCCATCCAGCTCGCCGCCCGCGCGGGAGCTTCGATGGTCCTGGCCACCGCCTCGTCGGACGAGCGACTGGAGAAGCTGAAGGCCTACGGCCTGACCCACGGCATCAACTACAAGACCCATGACGTCGTGAAGGAGGTCATGCGCCTGACCGACAGGAAGGGCTGCGACGTGATCGTCGATTCGGTCGGCGGCCCGACGCTGCAGTCCTCGATCCTCAGCCTCGCCTACCGCGGCCGCGTCTCGATGGTCGGCCAGGCCGGGCGCGAGCCCATGACGGTGGACGTGGGCTCGATGATGGGCGGCAACCGCAGCCTCTCGGGCGTCTTCCTGGGCGCCGAGATCGGGACCGAGCGGGTGCAGAAGAACATCGAGCGCCTGATCGCCGACGTCGCCCGCGGCGACCTCAAGGTCTTGATCGATCGGGAGTTTCCGCTCTCGCAGGCGGCCGAGGCGCACCGCTACATCGAGAGCCGCCAGGCCGTGGGGCGCGTGCTCCTGATTCCTTGATCGTCAGGCGTGGCCGAAGATCTTGAGCCAGAGTCCCGCCAGGCCAAGCAGGATGAACGCCCACATCGCCAGGGACAGCAACAGGGGAACGATCACACGCATACTTCGCTCGGCCCTCCCCCCAAAGGCGACTCTTGCGGCCATGATTGGCGCACTCGCCAAGGGAAGACCAGCCGATTCACGCGCCAGGATCGTCGCACCCTATGTCGTGCAACCGACAGGGGATGACGGAGGAGACACAAGCCATGCCAAAAGCCCGTAACGGCGCCGTCGAGATCGAATACGAGACGTTCGGCGACGATCGCCCCGAGACCGTCCTGCTCGTCAACGGGCTCGGCTCCCAGATGACCCGCTGGCCCGAGGCGTTCTGCGAGAAGCTGGTGGCCCGCGGCTACCGCGCCATCCGCTTCGACAATCGCGACACCGGGCTCTCCACCTGGTTCAAGCCGGGCGACCGCTACACCCTCAAGGACATGGCCGCCGACGCCATGGCCGTGTTGGACGCGGCGGGCGTTCGGAAGGCGCACATCGCCGGCGTCTCCATGGGCGGGATGATCGTCCAGCGCATCGCCATCGACTATCCGGCGCGGGTGCTGTCGCTCACCTCCATCATGTCCGCGCCGTCCGGCGACGTCGTGGCCACGCCCGACGCGATGGCGGTGATCAGCAACCCGCCGCCCGATCCCGCCGCCGACTACGAGGCCTTCGTGGCGCACGGCGTGAAGAACGCCCGCACCATCGGCAGCCCCGGCTATCCGTGGACCGACGAAGAGCTCCGGGCCCGCGTCGTCGCCGAGCACGCCCGCGCCTTCAACCCGGCCGGCGTCGGCCGCCAGCGTCAGGCGATCGGCGCCGACGGCGACCGCACCGCCGAGCTCAAGGGCCTGCAGGTCCCCACCGTCGTCCTGCACGGCGAGGCCGATCCGCTGGTCCAGCCCGTCGGCGGGCGCGAGACCGCGGCGGCCATCCCCGGCGCCGAGCTTCGCCTGATCCCGGGCATGGGCCACGACCTGCCCCCGGCCCTCTACGATACCTTCGTCGACGCCATCGTCGCGGCGGCGAGCCGAGCCAAGACCAACGCCTAGACCTCGAGGAACACCATGGGACGTCTTTCCGGCCGTGTGGCCGTCATCACCGGCGCGGCCAGCGGCATCGGCCGGGCCTCGGCGAAACTGTTCTCGGCGGAGGGCGCCAGCCTCGTCATCGCCGACCGGGCCGACGCCGTCGACGAGACCGCAGAGGCCATCAAGGCCGCCGGCGGCAAGGTCGTGGCGCTGAAGGGCGACGCCGGCGAGGACGCCTTCGTGAAGTCGCTGGTCGAGCGGGCCAAGGCCGACTTCGGCGGCCTGGACATCTTCTGGGCCAACGCCGGCATCTCGGGCGGCTTCACCCCGCTGCACGAGCAGACCGCCGACTACTGGGCCGAGATCCTGCGCGTGAACCTGATCGGCGCGTTCCTCGGCGTGAAGTACGCCTCCGAGGCGATGATCCCGCAGGGCAAGGGCTCGATCATCTGCACCGCGTCGGTGGCGGGCATCCGCTCGGGCGCCGGCGGCCCCGCCTATTCCGCCTCCAAGGCCGGCGTCATCAGCCTGGTCCAGACCGCCTGCAACGAGCTGTACGGCACGGGCGTGCGCGTCAACGCCGTCGCGCCGGGCCTGATCGAGACCGGCATGACCAAGCCGATCTTCGACGGCGCGCGGGCGCGGGGCAACGAGGACAAGATCGGCCAGCTCAACCCCACCACGCGCTACGGCGTGCCGGAAGAGATCGCGGCCGCGGCCCTGTTCCTGGCCTCGGACGACGCCTCGTACGTCAATGGCCAGACCCTGGCGGTGGACGGCGGCCTGTCGACCTCCCACCCGGTGGTCCGGCGCAAGCGGTGATCGTCCTCCTGCGCCACGGCGAGACCTTCTGGAACCGCGAGGGGCGTATCCAGGGGCACATGGAGTCCGACCTGACGCCGCTGGGCGAGCGTCAGGCGGCCGCCATGGCCGGGCTGGCGGCCGACCTCGTGCGCCGCGACGGACGCGGCGACTGGCGCCTCGTGGCCAGTCCCATCGGCCGCGCCCAACGCACCGCCGGGATCGTGGCGGCCGCCACCGGCCTCGCCATCGAGACGGATGCCCGTCTGGCCGAGATCTCGTGCGGCGCGTGGGAAGGCAAGCTGCGCGCCGACATCGCCCACCTGCACCCGGAGAAGTTCGCGACCCGCGAGTGGTTCTTCGGCGCGCCGGGCGGCGAGACCTTCGAGGATGTCGCGGCGCGGGCCGCCGACTGGCTCGCCAGCCTGCCGCCCGAGCCCGGCCGGCGCGTCATCGCCGTCAGCCACGGCGTCTGGGGCCGGCTCGCGCGCGGCCTCTATGCCGGCCTCGACCGGCAGGCGACGCTGAACCAGGACGTCCCGCAGGACGCCGTCTACCGGTTGCAGGACGGCCAGATCGACCGTTTCGATTGCGAGCCTGTGCTGTAGCCTGCGGGCGCATGATCCGCGCCCTCGTCACCGCCGCCGCCGCCATCGCGCTCCTGGGCGCCGCCAAGGCCCCGACCGTGGACTACCGCCTGGGCGTCGAGACGCCGCCCGCCGGCAAGCCGCCCGTCCTCGACGTCGAGATGAGGTTCCGAGGCGACACCGACGGCGAGACCCGGCTCCAGCTTCCCGACCATTGGGCGTCCGGCAAGGACCTCTGGCGCTACGTCTCCGACGTCCGGGTGGACGGCGCCGCGGCCGCCGAGGACGGCCCCGCGGTCCGCATCCTGCGCCACAAGCCGGGCGCGAAGATCACCCTCCGATACCGCGTCCAGACCGCCTACGACACCGATCCGGCGGGCGTCGACGGCAATCCCTACAAGGGACCGCTGATCCGCCCCGGCTGGGTTTCGCTGATGGGCAACTTCGTCTTCGCCGCGCCCGAGGGCCGCGACGAACAGCCCGCGACGTTCCGGTGGGGCAAACTCCCCAAAGGCTGGCGGTTGGCCTCCGACCTCGAACACGGGCGGATGGGCCGGCCCATGAGCGTCGACGACATCGCCCAGTCCATCACCGTCGGAGCCCCGAACCTCACCGTGATCGAGCGGCCGATCGCCGGCGGGACGCTGCGCTTCGCCGCCCCCGCCGGCGCGCCGTTCGACCAGACCGCTTTCGCCGACGACATGGCCAAGGTCGTCTCGGCCCAGCGCGCCTTCTGGAACGACCTCAACGAACCCTACTTCGTGGCCTACCTGCCCCTCACCCCCAAGCCGAGCGGCAGCTCCAATGGCGGAACGGGGCGCGGCGACGGCTTCGTCCTCTACGGCACCCCGAACGCTGCGCCCGACCGCATCCGCTGGACGCTCGCCCATGAGCACGTCCACACTTGGATTCCCATGCGCATCGGCCGCCGCATGGACGAGCCGGAGGCGCGCTACTACTGGCTCAGCGAAGGCTTCACCGAGTTCTACACGGCCCGCACCCTGTTGCGCGCCGGCCTGGTGACGCCGGAGCAGGGTGTCGGCTACTGGGCCGAGGGGATGGCGCGGTATGAGGCCAACCCGTTGCGCACGGCGCCGGCGGCCCGGATCATCTCCGACTTCTGGACGGACCCCAACGCCCAGCGTCTGCCCTACCAGCGCGGCATGCTGCTGGCGTTGAAGTGGGACGACGAGATCCGCCGCAAGACCGGCGGCAAGGCCGACCTGGACGACGTGATGCTACGCATGCGCGACCACAATGCGCAGTTCCCCGGCGGCCAGGGTCCAGACCTCGTCACCGGCCTCGTCTCGGCCGCCTGGGCCGTCGCCCAGATCGACCTTCGGCCCGACATCGCGAAGTACGCCGACGGAGGCGCCTACGTCGATCTGCCCGCGCACATGTTCGATGGCTGCCTCGACGCGAGGGTCACCACCTCGCCGGCCTTCGACGCCGGCTTCGACTACATTGGCTCGGCGAAGGACATGGTCGTGAGGGGCGTCCGGCAGGGCGGCCCCGCCTGGAACGCGGGCCTGCGCGACGGGGCCAGGATCACGAAGATCACCCTCACGCCCGGCGACACGTCACGGGAGATCGTGATGGCGGTCTTACCCAATCTGGGGCAGGCGACACCCCAGGCGATCCGCTACTGGCCCTACGGCGACAACGACGTCGCGACCCGCAAGCTGCAACTGGCGGTGGGCCTGTCCGAGGTGGAGAAGACCGCCTGCGCCCGGAAACTGGGCGGCCTCTGAATACCCCGGATTGAGTAGCTGCGGCGGGGCCTGCGACACCGCGCCGACTGCCGCAGAGGGCTGAGCTCCACCATATCCCGCTCGCCTCACCCGGACGGGGACCGAGTGGGTGCGTCTCTTAACCACTGCCGTGCGTAAGGTCGTCGAATGTCGTTCTCCCGCCCCCTCTCCGCCATCGTCGCCGGCCTGGTCCTCGCCAGCGCCTCGGCCGCCCTGGCCGCGCCCGCGCCGACTTCGGCCAACGCCGAAGACGTCAACGCCGGCCTGCAGGCGATGCGGGACTACAACCTGATCGTCCTCAAGGATCTGCAGTCGTCCTCCCAGGTGCAGGGCAAGACCTTCGTCGGCGGCAACCTGTCGGGCGGCTCGTCGAACTACTTCACCAATCCGGGCAGCCAGGCGGGTGGCGTCGCTCTCACCGTCGGCGGGAACGTCACGGGCGGGGCCAAGAACATCAACAACGGCGGTTCGGTGAAGGTCGGGGGCGACCTCGACTCCGGCGCCAACATGAACGGCGGCGGCGGCGTCCAGGTCGACGGCGACGTCAAGAAGGTCAACGCCAACGGCGCCTCGGTCTACGCCGGCGGCAACGTCTCGAACACCAACGCCAAGGACATCTACTACGGCGGTTCGGTCAGCAGTTCGAACGGGACCAAGCACGCCGGCGACCACAGCGCCGACGGCATCCAGGCCGCGATCGCCGCGACCACCGCCAGCCTGACCACCGACCTCCTGGCGACGTCGGACTACTTCTCCGATCTGTCGGCCACCAATTTCCTGAGCTATTCGGCCAACGGCCAGCAGGCGATCTTCGACGCCGGCTCGGGCACGGGCGTGGCGGTCTTCCAGATCTCCGATCTCGAAGCGGCCCTGAAGAACCGCAGCCAGCTCATCTTCAACATGCCCACCGGCTACGACGCGGTGATCGTCAACGTGGCCGGCACAAACGTGAAGCTGCCCAGCAGCATCAACTTCAACGGCCCGACCGGCCTGGGCGCCAAGGTCATCTGGAACTTCTACGAGGCCGCCAGCGTCGATCTGGGCTCCAAGGCCTGGTACGGCTCGATCTTGGCCCCGCAGGCGCAGATCAAGAACAACAACTTCGTCGAAGGCTCCGTCGTCGCCGCCAGCATGCTGCAGAACGGCGAGATCCGCATGAACGGCCTGGGCGCGGCGAACCTGATCGTCTCGTCGACCGCCACCGCGGTCCCCGAACCGGCGGCCTGGGCGCTGATGATCCTCGGCTTCGGTGCGATCGGCTCGATCCTGCGCCGCCGCCGCGCTGTCGCCGCCCTCTAGGCTAGTGCAGCACGCCTCGCCGCCACTTCCAAGGCGGCAGGCCCTCGCGGCGCGGCGCCAGGTAGCGGAACGCCGCCAGCGCCCCAAACGCCGCTACGACGCCGAGGGCAAAGACGGTCAGGGCCGCCGCCGAGGCGCCCGCGGTCCCCAGCCGGATCGGCCCGGGCTCCATCCAGTGGACGAGATCGCCACGCGGCTCCTCCGGCGCAAAGTCTTCGGTCGGCAGGGTCATGGGAAACACTCCGGTCACGACGCAGCCTAACCCGCGCCATCGCCGGGGGTTCCGTGCGCGGCCCCGCCTGAGGTAGAAGGCGCGCTCGCTCTTCCAGGAACGCCGCTCGGGACCATGGCCGGACACTCAAAGTTCAAGAACATCATGCACCGCAAGGGCCGCGCCGACAGCGCCCGGTCCAAGCTGTTCTCCAAGCTCTCGCGCGAGATCACGGTGGCGGCCAAGGCCGGCCTGCCCGACCCCAACATGAACGCCCGTCTGCGCTTGGCCGTCGCCAACGCCAAGGCCGAGTCGATGCCGAAGGACGTCATCGACCGGGCCATCAAGAAGGCGGCCGGCGGCGACGCCGAGACCTACGACGAAATCCGCTACGAGGGCTTCGGCCCCGGCGGCGTGGGCGTCATCGTCGAGGCCCTGACCGACAACCGCAACCGCTCGGCCTCCACCGTGCGATCCACCTTCACCAAGTGCGGCGGCAACCTCGGCGAAACCGGCTCGGTGTCGTTCATGTGGGACCGCGTCGGCCAGATCGTCTACGGCCCCGAGGCGGGGTCCGAGGATAAGGTCATGGAGGCCGCCATCGAGGCGGGCGCCGACGACGTCGAGTCCGACGAGGACGGACACACCATCTACACCGCCTTCGAGGCGCTCTCGGAGGTCTCGGCGGCGCTGGAGGCCGCGCTCGGCCCGGCCAAGTCCACCCAACTCGCCTGGAAGCCCAAGGCGCTCACCCCGCTCTCGGGCGACGCGGTCGCCACGCTGATGAAGCTGATCGAGACGCTGGAAGACGACGACGACGTCCAGAACGTCTACTCCAACGCCGACATCTCGGCCGAGGACCTGGAGAAGCTCGCGGGCTGATGGCCAAGGAGCCGAGGGACAATCAGGGGGGCGATCCCCGGGTCACCGACCTGCGCGCCTATCGCAAGGCGCGGGAGACGGCCGCCCGCAAGGCGCCGCCCAGGCCCAAGCCGCCCGGCCAGTCGTTCCTGGGCTCGAACCCCAAGGCGGGGTTGATCCTGGCGGCGGTGGTCGTGATCCTCGCCCTGCTCTACCTCGGCCCCCGCTTCCTCTGAGGGAAGCGGCAGGGCTAAGCTCGGGCCCATGGTCCTCGCCGATCAGTTCCTCACCTATGTGCTGCCGCCGCTTAGCGCGACGGTGGCCGGGGGTCTGGTCGGCCTGGAGCGCGAACTTCGCGGGCATGCGGCCGGACTGCGCACCCACACGCTGGTCAGCCTCTCCTGCGCCCTGCTGATGCTGGCCGCCGCCCACCAGGCAAGCTGGATTCCGGCCGATATCCCGCGCGACATGATCCGCTTCGACCCGGCGCGGATGGCGCACGGCATCCTCACCGGCATCGGCTTCCTCTGTGGCGGCGTGATCTTCCGCCAGGGCTTTTCGGTGCACGGCCTGACCACCGCCGCCTCGCTCTGGATGGCCGCCTCGCTGGGCCTGCTCTACGGCGTCGGCTCGTACGGACTGGCGTCGGGCGGCACGGTGGCGACCCTGCTCGTCCTGATCGCGCTCCGGTGGGTGGACGCCCACCTGCCGCGGCGCGCCGCCGTGGATGTGACCGTCACCTATCGCCGGCACGGTGACTTCCCCGAGAGCGCGCTGCGCGACCTGATGGCCGAGCTCGGCCTGCCCACCGGCCGGCTGGGCCGCCGCATGCGGGCGCGCGAGGACACCTTGGAGTTCGGGACGACCCTGCGCACCCAGCCGGGCGCCAAGACCGACGAACTGGCCCGCCGCCTGGCCGAGGATCCCCGCGTGGTCGGCTTCTCGATCGAGCCGCGGGACGATTGAGCGATAGGCGCCGGGGCGGAAGCTTCGGTATGGTCCCGACAAAGTCAGAGGGGAGCCCAGTATGAAGATCACCGCCAGCCTTGCCGCCGCCGCCGCGGTCCTCGGCCTCGCCGGTTCGGCCCATGCCGCCGGCGACTATGTCTCGATCGTCCAGGAGACGACGATCGCCCTGCCGGCCGACGCCGCCTGGGCCAAGCTGAACAAGTACTGCGACATCGGCCCCTGGCTGAAGACCACGTGCGAGATCACGTCGGGCAAGGACGGGGAGCTGGGCGCCGTGCGCAAGATCGCCGGACGCATCGAGGAGGTGATCGTGGCGGTCACCCCGATGTCCTACAGCTACGCCGACGTCGACCCGAAGATCTTCTATCACGGCACGGTCGAGATCCGGCCGGTGACCAAGACCAGCTCCAAGCTGGTCTACAGCCTGTTCTTCGACCAGACGAGCATCCCCGCCGAACAGCGCGAGGCGAACAAGACCCGCCGCCAGCAGATGTTCGCCGGCGTTATGGCCACCATGAAGGCCCAGGCCGAGAAGAAGTAGGAAACGCCGCGCGGCGCTCACCGCCGCCCGAAGTTCTTCCGCACGACGGCGGCGATGATCAGCATGAAAGCCGCCAGCCGCAGGAGGTAGATGTAGCCCTGGTTCTCGCTCGGAATGTCGAGCAGGACCGGGGCCGCCTGGTTGACCGCCAGCAGGGCGAAGGCCGTCGCGAACGCGAGGAACAGGCCATCCCGCGTCCGGCGCCAGAACTTCAGGAAGAATAGCCCCACCGCCAGGAAGCCCAGGGTGAGCGCGCCCGCGGCGTAGGCGGCCAGGATCGGGTCCGGCTGGGTCAACGCTCGGCCTCCCAGACAAAGCCGTACAGCAGCACCGCCACCGCGCAGGCCGACGCCGCCTGCCGGTAGGGCCACAGGTCGACGGTCGGGAACAGCACCAGGTCGCCTACCAGGAAGAGGTTGTTCACCGCCAGGAACCCGAAGCCGAGGGCGGTCCAGAACAGAAGCCGCGAGCCGGTGTGCCGCCAGGCGTTCAGCAGCAGGACGGCGCAGGCGAGGCTGGCGGCCAAGCACAGCGCATAGACCAGCGAAGGGCCGAGGTCGCTCATCATTTGTCCCCTCGCCACTTGAAGGCGTCCGCCAGCCCCTGGATCGGGTCGGGCGGGGCCGAGATCAGGTTGATGATCGCCACCGGCCGCTCGCGGTAGGCCGCCTCGAGTTGCCCGGCCAGTTCGTCCAGCGCGGCCGCCGCCGGCGCGTATCGCCAGCAGGCGTCGTCGTCCTCGACCGCCAGGCCGCTGCGCTGGAAGCTCGCCAGGTTGTCGCGCACGAGGTTTGTGCTGGCGCGCAGCTCGCGCACCAGCTCGTCCGGCGCCCAGCAGCGCGCAGGGTCCCGGCGCAGGAGCAGCAGCAACTCCACGGCCCAGACGGATTTTATGTGCTCGCGCGCAAAGGCGACGAGCCTTGGGTCGTCGGCCAACACACGCTCCGAAGCGACCCCCCCGATGCGGGCGAACCTATAGCCTGCGGCCATGCGATCAACCCCCGGCGCCCGATTGACCGGCGATCGTGTCCGGCTGAGCTTGCCCCGCCCCGGGTTCAAGGACTTCCAACGATGCGCACCCTCGCCGCCGCGCTGGCCGCCACGCTCCTCGCCGCGACCGCCGACGCCCAGCCGCTGACCAGCGCCCAGCCCACAAGCGCCGGCGCGGACCAGACCGAGGCGCTGCACTTCGCGGGCGGCCGGGTTCACCAGGCCATCGGCTTCGGCAACACCTACATGGTCACCACCAAGGCCGGGAATGTGATCGTCGACACGTCCATGCCGGGCCCGGCGAAGCGCCACCACAAGCTGCTGACCGCCGTCTCGGACGCCCCCGTCCGCTACATCATCCTCACCCACGCCCACGGCGACCACACCGGCGGCGTGCCCCTCTGGAAGGGCCCGGGCACAAAGGTGGTCGGCCAGGCGCAGGAGACCGAGTTCCTCGACTACCAGACCCGACTCTCCGGCTTCTTCGCCTATCGCAACGCCGCCCAGTACGACAACACCGCCGGCGCGCGTCGCAACGAGGCGCTGAACCCCGGGAACCACGCCGCGCCCAAGCTGGCCGACATCCTCTTCGAGAAGGAAATGACCCTGAAGGTGGGCGACCTCACCTTCCGGCTGATGTCCACGCCGGGCGAGACGCCGGACCACCTCACGGTCTGGGTTCCCGAGCTGAAGGCCGCCTTCATCGGCGACAATTTCTACGGCTCGTTCCCCAACATCTACACCCTGCGCGGCACCCAGCAGCGCAAGGCGCTGGAGTACGTCGACTCGCTGAACAAGGTGCTGGCGCTGAACCCGGAGATCATCTTCCCCAGCCACGGCGAGCCCATCGTCGGCGCCGACAAGGTGCGCGCCGCGCTGACCAAGTACCGGGACGCCATCCTCTACGTCCACGACGCCACGGTGAAGGGCATGAACGAGGGCCAGGACGTCTTCACGCTCATGAAGACCGTGAAGCTGCCACCCGAGCTCTACGTCGGCGAAGGCTATGGCCAGGTCGCCTGGTCCGTGCGCGGCATCTACGAGGGCTACGCCGGCTGGTTCGACAACGACGCGGCCACGATGTACCCGGTCTCGCCGGCCGAGGCGCAGGGCGAGTTGGCCCGGCTGGCCGGCGGCGCGGCGCCCATCGCCGCGCGGGCGGCCGAGCTGAACGCCCAGGGCCAGAACGCCCTGGCGCTGCGCCTCACCAGCGCCGCCCTCGCCGCCGATCCGAAGAACGCCGCCGCGCTCGCCGCCCGCCGCGACGCCCTGAAGGCGCTGCTGGCGAAGTCCGGCAACTCCAACGAAAGCGGCTGGCTGAACGCGGCCCTGCGGCAAGTCGAGACCGCTAAGGCGTCGGCGGCTCCGTAGGCTTCGCCGCGGGCGAGGCCGCGGCGGCCCCCTGCTTCAGCGCGCTGTCCGCGTCCTGGCCCTGCTCCACCGCCACGGCCGCGGCCTGCCGCGCCTGTTCGTCCTGAACGATGGCGGCCACGCCGCGCCCGCCGCCAGAACTCGCGCAGGCCGCCAGGCCGCACGCCAGAAACGCCCCGCTCAGCAACGTCCACCGCATCCTTCGCGCTCCTCGTCCTCGGCGAAACGCAACCCCCGTCGAAGATCGAGGTTCCGGATTCGACCCGCGGCCTTTGCGTGAGCTAGAACACGCGCCAGTCGGGGAAACGGAAACGCCATGCAGAGACGGAAGGTCGATCGGGCCCAGCGAATGCGCGCGCGCCGCATCTGGTGGGAGCGCAACGGCGCCTTCGTCCGCGGCTTCCTTGTGGGTGCGGTCGTGTCAGGCCTCGGCGTTTGGCTCGCCCTCTCGGTGCTGCTCCGATAGCCCAGCCGCCCACCCCCGAGCACCTGGCGCGCGAAGCCGCCTACCGCGTCCGCGTCGCGGCCGACGTCGCCCGATGGCGCGAGCGGGTGCTGAAGCCGCCGGGCCCCTTCGACCGGGCCGCGCGCGACCTCCAGGGTCGGGTGAACCGCATCATCCCCGAGCAGGTCCACCTCGCCGTCACCAAGGCGATCGAGGGGATGACCCGCACCATCCTCACCGGCTCGGATCTCGTCGCGCCGCCGCCCCGCGTGGGCGAGGAGATGTGGAACCGCGACGAGCGCGCCCGCGAGATCGTCGACGCCTATCGCAAGACCGCTGCGGTCGAGGGCGGGGTCGCCGGGGCCGGCGGCTTCTGGCTGTCGCTGGCCGACTTCCCGGCCCTGCTGGTCATCAAGATCAAGCTGCTGTTCGACCTCTGCGCCGCCTACGGCCACCGCTACGACCGCTTCGAGGAACGGCTCTACATCCTGTCGCTCTTCCAGCTCGCCTTCTCGGGCGCCGAGCACCGCGCCCGCGTTTTCCACGATCTGGAGGACTGGGACGCCCGCCAACACCCCGCCGACTTCGAGCACTTCGACTGGCGCGCCTTCCAGCAGGAGTACCGCGACCACATCGACCTGGCGAAGATGGCCCAGATGATCCCCGTCGTCGGCGCGCCCATCGGCGCCGTCGTGAACTGGCGCCTGGTGGAACGCCTGGGCGAGACCGCCATCAACGGGTATCGGATGCGGTGGCTGGCGCGTTAGGCTCTCCGCCCGTCGCAAGCAGGGAGGGGATCTTGATACGCTTCGCGCTCCTCGCCTCGACCCTTGCCCTCCTCGCCGTCCCGGCCTTGGCCGCGCCCGCCCTCACCGACGCGAGCGTCCGGGCTTTCGTCGCCGCCCAGCAGGACGCCTGGAACGCTGGCGCGCTCGACCGCTACTTCGGCGCCTTCACGCCGGAGGCCCGCTTCACCGACCAGGCCTACGTCGGCGACAAGCCGCCCGTGCCCTATGGGACCTCCACCCTCGCCGAGGCCCGCGCCCAGTCGCGACAGGCCCGCGCGAAGGGCCCCAGCCGCGAGGCCGGCCGCATCGTCAGCATCCGGATCGCCGCCGACGGCCGCACGGCCCAGGTCGTCTCGCGGATCGAGGCCACGGTCCGGGCCGACGGCCGCACGCGCAGGCTTTGCGCCGCGCGCGGCCAGGCGCTCGTGCTACGAGGCGGCCGCATCCTCTCCACCGGCCAGACGGACACCTTCTACAAATGCAGCCCGTGATCCCTTCCCGCCTGCAGGTGGGCGTCGACGTTCCCTGGGTCACCAGTTGGTCCGAGGAACAGCCCGGCGGCGTCGGCCCCTGCCCCACGGTCGACGGGCAGATGGCGGCTCTCCAGATGTGGAAGCCGGGCGTCGGCAAGCCCCTCTACTCGCGCAACCACCTGCGCCGCCAGCGCGACAGCGTCCGCGCCATGCTGTGCCCGATGTGTGGCGAGCCCACGCCCGAAGGCGACCGCTGGAGCCAGACCGGCCGGTTCCAGGCCGCCGGCGTCCTGCGCGCCCGCGGCTTCGCCCACGCCTTGCCGGCCGACCTCGACGACGACCGGGTGGTGCTCGACTGCGGAGCCATCGCCCCGCTCCACTTCCGCTGCGCCCAGGCCTCGCTCCTGCGCTGCCCGCACCTGGGCGGCATGCCCGACAAGGACCTGAAGGCCTTCCCGCCTGCCTGGACCGTCGTGCCCCTCTACGTCGAGGCGAAGCAGCAGGTGACCGGCAAGTCGATCCCCGCCGTCAGCTTCCTTCAACTCATCGGCCTCACCATCACCCGCGACCCCGACTGGCGCCAGCGGCTGGCGGAGGGGTAGGGGCTCTACCCCTCCTCTCCCCTCTCGCTTCGCAGGTGCGGGAGACGCGGACGATGACATCCGCAGCGGCCGGGTCGCGTGATCGGGCGCTGCGCGCGCCCGCAAATATGTACAGGTTCCGCGCATTTGGGCCCGTGATAGCGGACCGACCTCCGAAGGGCCTGTTGCCCTTCACACAAGTGAGGTGGGTCAGGTCCAGATGTCAGTCGATCCTACATTCCAGGCGCGTTCGGCCGTTCCGAGCCGCTCGCGGCGCGGCCGCAAAGGTGGCTCAGCACCGAGCCTTCGGTCGGGCGCCGCAGCGCTCGTCGCGCTGGCCACGTTTGTCGCGACCCCGGCGGCCGCGGCCACGCTCACCTACACGCTGAGCGGCGTCTTCCCGATGTTCGGCGCCGACACCTCGACCGTCGGAACGGACGGACAGTTCTCGTCGTCCAAAACGCTCGAGGAACTCGCACCCAGCTTCGCCGCAAGCCTGGGCGTGCTGAAGAGCGTGACGATCGAAGAGACGTTGGGAGCCAGCACCCAGGTGTCTTGGGTTCCCATCCTGGCGCCGGGCACATCCAACTTCGTGTTCCCGCCGAGCGTAGGCATAAACCTTCAGGTGGAATCTGAAATCCGCGCGCCGTTGAACGCCGCGCTCGGCTACGGCGCTGTGACGGCGATGTCGTCGAACATCTTTGCCTTGAGTGACAGCTTCCAGAACAGTTTCACCAAGACGTCGGTCTTCTCCGACGCGGGGGCGATGGACGCCTTCCTCAGCACCTCCGCCCCGCTTACGATCTATCGGACGGCAGACGTCCTCGGGCATTTCGGACACGTGGTGCGCGCCTCGGCCGGCGCCTACGCGGCGTATCAGACCGTGATCACCTACGATTACGACCCCGCGGATACGGCGCCGGCGCCGGAGCCGGCCACGTGGGCGCTGATGATCGCGGGCTTCGGCCTCACCGGCGTCACCCTTCGCCGCCGTCGCGCGGTGGCCTAGGTCCGCGAGGATTTTCGTGCGCCGCGTCCCTCGTTCCTGTGGAAGCGGGAGCGGCGGATGCGGCGCGCGACCAAACGATCTGCCCTTCCGGCCCACCGGGGATTGGCCCTAGTCTCGCGCCATGCTCCGCCGCACGCTCCTCGGCCTCGCCGCCGCCTTCGCCGTCTCGGCCGCCCAGGCCCAGACGCCCTCGCCTGCCCCGACGCCCGCGCCGTCACCCGCGCCGGCCAAGCCGAACCCCCGCGTGAAGATCGAGACGCCGCAGGGGAACATCGTCGTCGAGCTCTATGCCGACAAGGCGCCGATCACCGTCGCCAACTACCTCAAGTACGTGGACCGCGGACTCTTCAACGGCGCGAGCTTCTATCGGGCCTCCAAGCCGCCAGGCTACGCCGGCAACGACTACGGCCTGATCCAGGGCGGCCTGCAGAACGACCCCAAGAAGGTCCTGCCGCCGATCGCCCACGAGTCGACGATCAAGACGGGTCTCACCCACAAGACCGACGGCACGATCTCCATGGGCCGCCACGCCCCGGGCACCGCCCAGGCGGACTGGTCGATCACCCTCGGCGACATGAGCTACCTGGACGCCGACGCCAAGAACCCTAAGGCGAACCCGGGCTTCGCCGCCTTCGGCCAGGTGGTCGAAGGGCTCGACGTCGTCCGCAAGATCATCGTCCTGCCGACTGACCCCAACAAGGGCGAGGGCGCGATGCACGGCGAGATCCTGGTCCATCCGGTGCGCATCACCCGCGTCTCGCGCGTCGCGGCC
>NZ_JANINU010000015.1 GCF_024508875.1 Phenylobacterium sp. | reverse complement strand
GGTGGCGGAATTGGTAGACGCGCTGGCTTCAGGTGCCAGTGGCTTAACGGCCGTGGAGGTTCGAGTCCTCTCCTGGGCACCATCGGGTTCATCGAACTCGATGGCGCCGAATTCGCCCAATACCCTTCTGGGCGCCATCGGGTTCAGATGACCCGGTGGGTGGGGCGCTACCGGCCCCGACCCCCTATTGGGGGGTAGTCCTTTCCCGGGCGCGACCCCTACGTTAAACCAGGGTCCTACGTCGGAGTTGGAATCGAAGTGACGACTTTCGTGCATGAGGGCGATCTGCCGGCCGAGGCGCTGGCGAACGCCTCCGCGGTGGCCGTCGATTCGGAGACCATGGGCCTGCGGCTGGGCCGCGACCCGCTCTGCGTGGTGCAGCTCTCGGACGGCAAGGGCGACGCCCATGTGGTGAAGCTGGACCGCTCCACCTACGACGCGCCCAACCTCAAGCGCCTGCTGACCGATCCCGCGGTGACGAAGATCTTCCACTTCGGCCGCTTCGATATCGCCATGTTCTGGCTCCACCTTGGGGTGGTGACCGCGCCCGTCTACTGCACCAAGATCGCCTCGAAGCTGGCCCGCACCTACACGGACCGCCACGGCCTGAAGGACGTGACGAAGGAGCTGATCGGCGTGGACATCTCCAAGGCCCAGCAGAGCTCGGACTGGGGCGCCGCCAAGCTCTCGGACGACCAGGTCGCCTACGCCGCGTCCGACGTCCTGCACCTGCATGCCCTGCGCGCGAAGCTCGACGAGATGCTGGTGCGCGAGCGGCGCGACCACCTCGCGCGCGCCTGCTTCGAATTCCTCCCGCACCGCGCCATGCTCGACGTGGCCGGTTGGGAGGATGCCGACATCTTCGCTCATACCTAGATAAGCGCCATGACGGCCGCCGACGCGCCCCACACTCAGACCCTGGCAGAGCCCCGCCGCGTCGACTTCGAGCGGTGGCGCCGCCGGTCGCGCCTGATTCGGACGCTGCGCGTCGCCCTGCCCGCGCTCATCGCGCTGATCTTCGTCGGGCTGATCGGCAGCGTGGCCTGGTCGACCTTCAACGCCCAGCCGCGCTCGACCAAGGTCGGCGATGAGCCCATCCGCCTGACGAACCCGCGCTTCATCGGCCGCGACGACAAGGGGCGCTCGTTCGTGCTGACCGCCGATTCGGCGATCCGCGACCGCCTGGACTATCAGCGGGTCATCCTGAAGCGTCCCGCGCTGGTCCTGGACGAAAACGGCCCGGACGAGATGCGGATCAACGGCGCCGACGGCGTCTTCCACGAGCAGAACGGCAAGCTGGAACTCAGCAACGGCGTCCACATGGCCGACGCGAAGAACGCCTTCGACACCGCGGCTTCGCTGTTCGACACCAAGACGGGCGAGGTGGTCGGTTCAGGCCCCATTCAGGGCGCCGGTGGCCTTGGAGAAATCCGCGCAGAGTCCTATGGCGTATACGGCAAAGGCGAGCGCATGGTCTTCAAGGGCGGCGTCCGCACCCGTCTGGAAACCAAGAAGAAGTAGCGGGCGAAGCGCAAGGGCAACATGAAGTCTCTCGTCAAAAGCTCCGTCCTCGCCGCGGCCCTGCTGGCCGGCCATGCCGCGCACGCCCAGAGCCTGGGCCCCGGCTCCGACGGCCCCATGGACATCACCGCCGACGAACTCGAGGTGCAGAACAAGGCCTGCGTCTCGGTGTGGAAGGGCAAGGCCGAAGCCCTGCAGGGCCAGGCGCGCCTTCGCGCCGACGTGATTCGCGCCTTCTTCCAGACCAAGCCCGGCGCCTCGGCCGGCACGGGCACCGGCGCCTGCGGCGACCTGATCCGCATCGAGGCCGAGGGCTCGGTCTACTATGTCACCAGCAAGGACCAGCGGGTCCGCGGCGACAACGGCGTCTATGACGCGGGCAACGAGACCGTGACGCTCACCGGCGATGTGGTGGCGGTCCAGGGCCAGAACGTCCTGCGCGGCACCCGCATGGTCTTCAACACCAACACCGGCGAGGGCCGCATGGTCGGCAACGCCACCGGCGTGAACGCCAAGTCCCGCCCGCGCGGCGTCTTCTATCCCTCCAAGAAGCAGCAGAGCGCGTCCAAGTGAACGCACCGCAGCGGGTTCAGGCCAAGGGCGCCATCCCCACCGAGGGGCTGGTCGTCGATAACATCGGCAAGTCGTTCCGCGGCCGGGCCGTGGTGAAGGGCGTCTCCCTGCGCCTCTGTCGCGGCGAGGTGGCGGGCCTGCTCGGTCCCAACGGCGCGGGCAAGACGACCACCTTCTACATGATCACCGGCCTGATCCCGGCCGACTACGGCGCCATCTACCTGGACGGCGAGAACATCACCGCCCAGCCGATGTACCAGCGCGCTCGCATGGGCGTGGGCTACCTGCCGCAGGAGACCTCCATCTTCCGCGGCATGAGCGTCTGGGAGAACGTCATGGCCGTGGTCGAGCTGCGCCAGCGCGACCAGCGCCAGGCCAAGGCCACCGTGACCCAGCTCCTGGAAGAATTGCACATCGAGCACCTGCGCAACGCGCCGGCCGTCTCGCTGTCCGGCGGTGAGCGCCGCCGCGTCGAGATCGCACGCGCCCTGGCCTCCGACCCGTCGTTCATGCTGCTGGACGAGCCGTTCGCCGGCATCGACCCGCTGGCCATCGCCGACATCCGCCAGGTCATCACCTACCTTAAGCAGCGCGGCATCGGCATCCTCATCACCGACCACAACGTCCGGGAGACGCTCGACATCATCGACCGCGCCTCGATCATCCATGCGGGCGAGGTGCTGTTCGAGGGCAGCCCCGAAGAGATCGTGGACGATCCCGAAGTCCGCCGCGTCTACCTGGGCGACCGCTTCAACTGATCCCCGGCGGAGGCCGCCTCGGAATGCACGAGGATCGCACCGTTCCATCGCACGGGGAGCCGCCGCATGCGGATCCGCTTCCTGGGCGGCCCGCCGATGCGCGCCAGCCCCTGTTCGGACGGCTGGGTCCAGGCCTGATCACCGGCGCCGCTGACGACGATCCCAGCGGCATCGCCACCTACTCGCAGGCCGGCGCCCAGTTCGGGCTCAACATGCTCTGGTCGGTGGCCTTCACCTATCCGCTGATGGTGGCCGTCCAACTCATCAGCGCGCGCATCGGCCGGGTCACCGGCGCCGGCCTGGCGGCGAACCTGTCGCGCGTCTTCCCGCGGCCGATCGTCAGCGGCCTGGTCCTGCTGCTGTTCGTCGCCAACACGGTCAACATCGGGGCCGACATCGCCGCCATGGGCGCCGCCGGCCATCTCGTGCTGGGCTGGGACGCCACCGTCCTCACGGTGCTGTTCGCGGTGGTCTCGCTCGGCCTGCAGCTCTTCGTGCCCTACCACCGGTACGTCCACATCCTGAAGTGGCTGACGCTGGCGCTGTTCGCCTACGTGGGCGTGGCCTTCACCGTGCGGATCGACTGGGCCGAGGTCGCCACGCGGACGCTGGCGCCCCACCTCGTGTTCTCCGGCGCCGCGGTGACGGTGATCGTGGCCGTGTTCGGCACCACGATCAGCCCCTACCTGTTCTTCTGGCAAAGCTCGGAGGAGGTCGAGGAACTGGAGCTCAGCGACCAGCACGACCTGCGCCACGAAACCCAGGACCGGGCGAGGAGCGAACTTTCGCGGATCCGCCTCGACACGCTGATCGGCATGGCGTTCTCGAACCTCGTCGCCTTCTTCATCATCCTGACCACCGCCGTGACGCTCCACGCCCAGGGGGTCACTGACATCCAGACGTCGGCCGAGGCCGCCGAGGCGCTGCGGCCCGTCGCCGGACCGTTGGCCTTCGCGCTCTTCAGCCTGGGCATCATCGGCACCGGACTGCTCGCCGTGCCCGTGCTGGCCGGTTCCGCCGCCTATGCTGTCGGTGAGGTGCACGGCTGGAAGACCGGGCTCGAGCACTGGCCCTGGGAGGCCAAGGGCTTCTACGCCGTCATCGTCGCTGCCATGCTGATCGCGCTGGGCGTGGTCTTCTCTCCGCTGGACCCGATCAAGACCCTGTTCTGGAGCGCCGTCGTCAACGGCGTGATCTCGGTGCCGATCATGGCCGCAATGATGGTGGTCGCCACGCGCCGCCACGAGATGGGAGAGTTCGTCGCTACCCTCGACCAGCGCATCTTCGGCTGGCTGGCCACCGCCGCGATGGCCGCGGCGGTCGTGGCGATGCTGGCCTTCGGCTTCGGCTAGGGCCGGCCGCTATTCCGCCGCCTCCTGCGCCTTCATGGCCGCCCATTGCTCCTGTTGCCGGCGACGCCAGCGGGCGCGCAGGGACGCAGCGCGGTCGGGATAGCGCTCGTCCATGAAGACGGCATGCACCACCCGGTCGGTGCGGAAGCTGCGGAAGTCCTCGCGGACTTCGCACCAGGCGACGATCAGGCGGCTGGTCTCGTAGTAGCCCACGGCGAAGGGCCAGACCGTCCGCTGGGTCTCCCGCTCCTGCTCGTCGCGATAGACCAGGGTCACCTTGCGCCCCGCGCGGATCGCCTGGCGCACCCCCGCCATGTCGATGTTGTCCGGGACAGCCTTCCAACTGGGCGCAGCGCGCGTCGCGGGCTCGACCACCAGGGGCCGCAGGTTCTCGGGAATCACCGCGCCGATCTTGGCGATCAGATCCTCCGCGGCCCGGCGCAGGGCCGGATCGCCGCGCGCCGCCACCATCTGTGCGCCCAGCACCGCGGCCTCCACCTCGTCCGGCGTCAGCATCAGCGGCGGAAGGTCGAATCCGTCCTCCAGGATGTAGCCCACGCCCGCCTCGCCCCGGATCGGGGCCCGCTGGCCGATCAGGTCGGCGATGTCGCGATAGACCGTCCGCTTGGACGTCTCCAGCTCTTCGGCGATCGCGTCCGCCGTGATCGGCCGTGTCCCGCGCCGCAGGATCTGGATGATCTGGAACAGGCGATCCGCCCTGCGCATGTTCGCACACCGTTCTGCTGACAGAATGCTGTCAGCAAGGCTGCGTCACGGTGTCTCTGTCAATGAGGAGACGGCAGATGATCACGCTTTACGGCGCCGGCGAGGGCTTCGGGCTTCCGGAGATCAGTCCCTACGTCACCAAGACCGAGGTCCAGTTGAAGATGGCGTGCCTGGCCTATCGGAAGGTTCGGGCGCGGCCCGACGAGTCGCCGAAGGGGCAGGTGCCGTTCATCGACGCGGGCGGCGTGCGGATCGCCGACTCGACGTTCATCCGCGGCTACATCGAGCGCACCTATGGCGTGGACTTCGACGAAGGCCTCGACCCAGCGCAGCGCGCCCAGGCCTGGGCGGTCGAGCGGATGATGGAGAACCATTACGGCTGGACGCTCTGCACCGAGCGCTGGCTCGACCCTGAGAACTTCGCCAAGGGCCCGGCACACTTCTTCGACGGCGCGCCCGAGGGCGTGCGCGAGATGGTGCTGGAGGAGGTGCGGCGGAACGTCCGGGCCGTCGGGATCGGCCGGCACAGCGAACTGGAAGTGGTGGCGCTGGCCGTGCGGTCGCTGGCGGCGGTCTCGGCGATCCTGGCGGACAAGCCATTCCTGTTCGGCGCCCGGCCGTGCGGCGCCGACGCCACGGTCTTCGCCATGCTGGCCGGGACGCTGACGCCGTTCTTCACCGGGGAGATTCGCCGGCGCGCCGAGGGCTTCGGCAACCTCGTCGCCTACGTCGATCGGCTCATGGCGCGCTTCTATCCCGAGTTCGAATGGGACCTGGAGTCGAGCGTCCGGCAGCCGATGGCTGCCTAGGCAAAATACGAACCTGGCGCCGAACTGGGGTTTCCGTGTGCGCGGGGCCCCATCTTTTTTGGCCGCGGGATGGGCGGCAGTGGCTCGCCAATCCTTTTGTGTTTGCGAAGTTTTTCGCCGACTGGAGCCCGAGGAGGCGCACGTGATCGCGTCGCGGCTGCGACGGAATGGCCAGCGTTAACCAGTCAGTTGGGACTGCCCCCTAGCTTGGGAAGCAAGAAACAGGCCAGGGGGCGGTTCTTTGGCGCTCAGCGCACGACTTGAGGTTCGGCAGGGACAGGGGCTGGTCATCACGCCCCAACTGCAGCAGGCGATCAAGCTGCTGCAGATGTCGAATCTCGAGCTCGAGGCCTTCGTCGAGGGCGAGCTGGAGCGCAACCCGCTGCTGCAGCGGGACGAGAGCGATAACGCGCCGTCCGACGCCCCACAGGACGAGGCCATGGGCGCCGTCGAGCACGCCGCGGACGCCGAGGCCCGCGCCGACCTGGACGTGACCCACGACGAGGCCTCGCCGGGCGAGCGCGCCACGGGCGACGCGCCGGAAGTGGCCGACGCCGGCGGGGCCGTGGACTGGTCTAAGGCCGGCTCGGGCGGCAGCTTCGACCGGGACGACGGCGACTTCGAGGGCACGATCGCCCGCGAGAAGACCCTGATCGAACATCTGCAGGACCAGGTGCTGGTCGCTGGCCTCGCGCCCGCCGAGGCGGTCATCGCGGGTGTGCTCATCGACGCCGTGGACGACGGCGGCTACCTGCGCGCCGACGTGCTGGAGGTGGCCGAAAGGCTGGGCTGTGCGCCGGCGCTGGTGGAGACGGTGCTGGGCGTGGTCCAAGGCTTCGACCCTGTGGGGGTGGCCGCGCGCGACGTGCGCGAGTGCCTGATGATCCAGCTCAAGGATCAGAATCGCTACGACCCGGCCATCGGCGCCCTGCTCGACAACCTGCCGCTGCTGGCCAAGCGCGACCTCGTGGCGCTGAAGAAGATCTGCGGCGTCGACGACGAGGATCTGCGCGACATGATCGCCGAGATCCGCGGGCTCACCCCCCGGCCCGGCGCCGCGTTCCCGGGCGGCGAGGCAGCGACGCCGGTGGCGCCCGATGTCTTCGTGCGCGAAGGGCCCGGTGGCCTGTGGCACGTGGAGCTGAACGGCGACACCCTGCCGCGGCTGCTGGTCGACCAGCGCTACCACGCCCGCGTCTCGGGCCAGTCGAAGACCGACCAGGAGAAAACCTTCGTCGCGGACTGCATGGCGCAGGCCAACTGGCTGATGAAGAGCCTGGACCAGCGCGCCCGCACGATCCTGAAGGTCAGTTCCGAGATCGTGCGCCAGCAGGACGCCTTCCTGGCCTATGGCGTCGAGCACCTGCGCCCGCTGAACCTGAAGACCGTCGCCGACGCCATCGGCATGCACGAGTCCACCGTCAGCCGAGTGACCTCGAACAAGTACATGGCCACGCCGCGCGGCCTGTTCGAGATGAAGTTCTTCTTCACCTCGGCCATCGCGTCCAGCGAAGGCGGCGAGGCGCATTCCGCCGAAAGCGTGCGCCACAAGATCAAGCAGTTGATCGACAGCGAGGCGAAGGAATCGGACGTCCACTCTGACGACCGGATCGTCGAACTCCTCAAGGCGGCCGGCGTCGATATCGCCCGCCGGACGGTGGCGAAATATCGCGAGGCGATGCGCATTCCCTCGTCGGTCGACCGTCGGCGGATGCTGAAGGAGCCGGCGTAAGCGCTCGTCGCCCGCGACGCTCCGGCGAATTCCGCGTTACGCCACTTGGCGCCTCCCGGCGGACGCGCCAGATGGAACCTGCATGTCCGACGCCACAGAGACGGCCGAAAACCCCGAGAAGGAGCTTCCGCTCTCCGCGGTGCTCCTGGAGATCGCCGAGCTTTCCGCGCCCCGGATCTCGGTCGAGGAGCTGATGCAGAGGTTCGGCGGCCGGGCGATCGGCGCGCTGCTCTTCGTGTTCGGCTTGGCCTGCACCCTGCCCCTGCCGCCCGGCGCCACGACGATCTTCGGCCTTCCGCTGCTGCTGCTGGCGCCGCAGCTCGTGATCGGGGCGGCCGCGCCCTGGCTGCCGGAACGGGTGAAGAGTCGCACCCTGTCGGTCGCCGACCTGCGCAAGAGCCTGCCGAAGGTCATCCCGACGCTACAGAAGGTGGAGGCGATCTCGAAGCCTAGGCTGGCCCTGCTGTTCGGCGCGGTGGGCGAGCGGCTCATCGGCCTCGTCTGCACCGCCCTGGCCTTGGTGCTGATCCTGCCCATACCCGGCGGCAACATCCTCCCCGCCATGGCGGTCTCGGCGCTGTCGTTCGCCCTGATCCAGCGTGACGGCCTGATCGCTCTGCTGGGCTATGCGCTCGCCGTCACCAGCGCGTCCGTGCTCGTCCTTGCGGCTCACATTATCGTCAGGATGTTCGTCCACGCCCTGGCCGTGCTGTCACCGGCTTGACACCTTCCGCCCGGAGGCGCGTTCATCATCACATGCAAGTCCAAGTCACCGGCAAGCATGTCGATGTCGGCGAGGCTCTGCGATCGCGAGTCTCCGACGAACTGAACAGCAGCATCTCGAAATATTTCGATCGTGACGGCGGCGCCGCCGACGTGGTCGTGAGCCGAGAAGGCAACGCCTTCAAGGTGGACTGCGCCGTGACGCTCGCGTCCGGCCAGCAGCTCACGACCCAGGGATTGGGCGGCGATGCGCATCTGGCGTTCGACGCGGCGCTGCAAAAGATGTCGAAGCGCATTCGACGCTACAAGAACCGGCTCAAGAGCCACCACGGCCAGCAGATGGCCAAGCAGGCCGAAAGCGCGGCGTATTTCGTCATCGCCTCGCCCGACCTGGACGATGACGACGAGCTCGACGAGGCCGGCCCCGAGGGGTTCGGGGAGCCGATGATCATCGCCGAGACCGAACGCCCCGTGCGTTCCATGACGGTTTCGATGGCAGTCATGGAACTGGACCTGGCCGAAGCTCAAACAATCGTGTTCCGAAACGCCGCGCACGGCGGGCTTTCGGTGGTATATCGCCGCCCCGACGGAAATATCGGCTGGATTGATCCGGAACGGACCAAGGTCCGTAATGGAGTCGAGGGGGATGGGGCCGCTCCGGCCCACTAAATGGTGGCGGCCGGGCGGTAGGGCCTGTATGGGGCTCGCCCGCGCGGATTGGGGTTAGTTCTTCGACACATGCACATCGGCGAATTGCTGGATCGCGCCGCGATCTCCACGCGCGTGAGCGCGGCCAACAAGAAGAAGGCCCTGGCGGTGATCGCGGAGATCGCCGCACGCAACTTCGGCCTCGACGCCGGAGAGGTGCTGGACGCGCTCAGCGAGCGCGAGGCCGCCGGCTCCACCGGCGTGGGCCACGGTGTCGCCGTGCCTCACGCGCGCCTTGACGGCCTGCATCGCGTTCGGGGCGTCTTCGTCCGGCTTGAGCAACCCGTCGAGTTCGAAGCGGTGGACGACCACCCGGTCGACCTGCTGTTCGCGCTATTTGCGCCCAAGAACGCCGGCGCAGAGCACCTGCGAGCGCTGGCGCGGGTCTCGCGCCTGTTGCGGCAGGGCGAACTGCGCGAGCAACTCCGCAACGCCCGCTCGGCCGACGCCATCCACGCGCTGCTGGTCCAGGACGCCTCGGCCCGCCCGGCGGCGTAGGTCGCATAGAAAGGCCGGCGGTGAGGCCGGCCTTTCCGAAACTCTCCGAAGAGGTGGGTCCTTAGTGGACTGACACCGGGGCCAGTTCGTGCGCGAGGGCTGCGGCCATGGCCGAGTCCCTGTCGGTCAGCACCGCGAGACGTTCGCCGTCGGCGCGGTGGACCGCGTACAGGGTCTGGTCGGGATCGAGCTCGAAGCTCTGGATCTGCGCGGCGGGCGTGCTCGCGATGATCTCCGCCGCCTTGATGGGGCGGACATAGACCAGATTGGGGGCGCCCAGCGCCGCAAAGGCTTCAATAGAAAGAACAGGCGTCATCATGACCACCTCCGTGAAACTCAACGCTCCGAAAGGCCGCAGGTTCAGCGCACCCTTCATTTGAAAGGACCCCGGCTTGTCCGGCGGCCCGTGGGACTAGTCTTCGGCGAAGCTCAGCCGGCGGTGCGGATGGCGATAGTCTGCACCCGCTTCTCCGGTTCCGGCCGCGCCAGGTCGATGTGGAGCAGGCCGTGCTCCAAGGTCGCTCCATCCACCACCATGCCGTCGGCGAGCACGAAGCTTCGCACGAAGCCGCGGGCCGCGATGCCACGGTGGAGGTAGGACTCTTCGGGCCTTCCCGAGGCCTGGCCGTCCCGCTTGCCGGACACGACAAGCTGGCGGTCCTCGACCGTCACGCTGAGCTGGTCGGGCCCGAAGCCCGCGACGGCCAGCGTGATCCGCAGCGCGCCTTCGCCGCGATCCTCCACGTTATAGGGGGGATAGCTCTCGGCGGCGGCCTTCGCCGCCCGCTCGATCAGGCTTCGTGTGTGTTCGAAGCCCAGCAGGAACGGGCTGTCGAAGATCAGGCTACGGTTCATCCTTCAGAGTCCTCGCTCGAAGCGACTCTCCGGCCCGACCGCCCGGGATCGGCACGGTCTGACCGGACGCCCCCTATGTGGGGATCTAAGGCGGAGGGATCAATGCGGCGACGCGCGACCGTTCAGTGGACGCGAAACTCGATCGCCGGCCCGTCGAAATACGCCAACCCGTCGGCGGCTACCAGGCGGACCACGACGGTGTGCTTTCCCTTCCCGACGGCGTAGGCCGGAAGGGTGACGGCGAAACCGCTGGCGGCGACCGCTGGGATCTTGAAGTGGTCGGCGACGTCCGGACGGGGCCGCCCGTAGCCTGCGCCGTAGGCGACGCCATCGAGCACGATGTCCACGCCCTTGCCACCGCCCCGAGCGACAGGGTCGTAGGCCCAGCCGGCGAAGGTCACGGGGCGACCGCCTCTGATCGACACGCGGTGGACGCGCGGCTCCTGGCCCTCGTTGATCAGGTCGAGCGAGAACGGCAGGGGCTCGGGGCGCGCCTGCAGGCCGGCCGAGGCCGGCGGCGTGACCGTGGGCTTGCCGGCCTGAGCCGCGGCCATCGCGGCGGCCGCGGCGGCGCGCGGCTTCGGCTTGTCGCACGCGGACAGCGCCAGCAGCGAAATCGCGGCGAGCGGCAGTGCGACTTTGAGAGCGGACTTCAGAGCAGGGCCTCCGGCACAGGGGGTGTTTGCCACAGCCCCCTGTGCCGGAGAAGTCGCCTCGTCAGGCGAGTTGCGGCCGGCGGCGCCTCAGGCGAGCCCCCGCCATGCCGAGCCCCAGGATCACCAGCGCCCAGGTTCCGGGCTCGGGAACCGCGGCGGGTTCGATCTTCTCGAGGTCGAACTGGAATTCCAGGTCGGTCAGCGTGAAGCGGCCGCTCTGGGCGGTCACCGCGAAATCCAGGAAGCCATTGCTGTTCAGCCCCACGAGATCGTTCGCCGTCAGGTTGGCGGTCGCCGAGATCGGGCCGTACCAGGCATCCGTCACCACCCGCTCGCGAGGCCGATAGAAGTCGAAGCCGCCGGTCTCGTTCGGGCCTTGATTCTGAGGTTGGCCTGTCGGTGTGAGGCCGCTGTTCGTGTGGATTTGCGTCTGAGAGACGCCCGATCCGAAGCCTTGGCCCACATCCACGGCCATCTGATCGAGGGCGTCGAGCCGCGTGATCGTGCGATCCACGTTGTAGTAGCGGTCGGTGCCGTAGACAGGGTTGGTGTAGCCGACGAGCTCGTCGTAGCAACCGAAGAAGTTGCAGAACGTCTGGTAGATCGGTTGCGAGGGCGTGATCAGGCGCTGCTGGGAGTCGTACTGGCTGGGGGGCCCGTAGTCACCGACGGTGACGGCATAGGAGAGGCTCGACGAGCCCTTCGCGATTAGTTTGGCGCCCGTGACCCTGTACAGGTCGCCGCCCGAGGACAGGTACGACGAGATGTCGAACTGGCCGTTGTAGGCGCCGCCCGTCGTCAGGTTGGCCGACACGGCCTGCACGAGGCTCACCGCCTGCGCGGGCGTCGCCGCGAGCGCCAGGACGGCCGCCGCAGCGAGGCTTCCGTGGGCAAGAGTTGCGCGGCCAAAGCTCATCCGCGTGGTCGTCATCACCAGACTCCTGAATCCGAGGGTCAGCTCCCTCCTCGGCGGATGTTCGGTGCGGATTGTTGTGCCAGTATTTGATGGTCTGGCGTTTGCAGTGGCGGGCCCGTTCTGCGAGGCGAGGGGCATGGAACGGATCCGTTTCCACCACATGGTTTTCGACGACGAGTTCCTGACCGCGCGTCGGGACGACGGGTCCGAGGTTCGGTTCACGCGTCATGAGCGTACGCTGCTGCAGGTCTTCGCCCACCGGCCGCAGCGCCTCTTCAGCCGGGGCGAACTGATGGACGCTCTGGGATCCGAGGCCTCGGACCGCGCCGTCGACTTCGTGATCAACCGCCTGCGGGCCAAGCTGGACGACACCGGGCGGGAGCGCCGCTTCGTCGCGACGCAATACGGCGAGGGCTACGTCTGGGTCGCGCCCGCGGTGCAACCGGCGCCGCGGAAGGTGTTCCTGGTGATCGGTCCCGTCGTCGATGGCGGAGAGGCCGGGCTGGCTGCGATGGGCGACCTGGCCGTTGTGCTCCAGGCGCGCACGCCGCTGCGGCTGGCCACGCGACTGTCGCCGGGCTGGCGGCGTGGCGCGGAGGGCGCGGCGAAGCCGCGGTTCTCGCTCGAGGTGCGGTTCCGGGGCGAGGATGCGGTGCTGTTCGTCCGGGAGGAGCCCGTTGGGCGCGTGGTGCGCACCCTGCGGCGCAAGGTGGGCGATCTGGCCACGGCCGCCCTGGCCACCGAGATCGTCGACGCCGCGTGGGAGGCGATGGCGCTTGGCGCGCCAGGGGCGCCGGCGCCGGAGGACCCGCCGATCCACATGCGGATGCACGAGGCGGCGCTGGCTCTGGATGACGGCCGCGGCCGCTGGACCGCCAACGCTGGCCCCTTGAACCGCGCCCGCCGCCGCGATCCCGAAGATGCGCGCTTCGCCGTCATGTCGGCCCTGCAGGCCGCGGCTGGACCGATCCTGGCCACCAATCCCGAGCCGCTGTGCTGGGCGACGCTGCGCCCGCTGGCGGACGAGGTGGAACGCCTGATCGTTGGGCACATCGACGGGATCCGGGAGGATCCGATGCTGGCGATCAGCGCGGCCAAGGCGCTGTTCCTCGTTCAGCGGCGCGACGACCTGGTGGAGCCGATGGTTCGCGAAGCGCTGGAGTCCAGCGCGGCGTTCGCCGCCGCCCTGCCGGTGCTGGCCCAGATCCACGCGGCCCGCGGCGACTTGGCGCGCGCCGACGAGCTCTACAACGAAGCTCGGGCCCTGCTGGCGCCGGGTTCGGAGGGCGACCTCTATATCGTCAATCTCCAGGCGGCCGCGCGGCTGGCCGCCGCCGACCGGCCCGGGGTGGAAAAGCTCTTCGACGAGTTGGTCGCCCATCGACCGGCGGCTCGGGCCGTGGAGGGACGGTTGTTCGCCGCGCCACGCCGCTGGCCGGGCGGCCCGCACCTGGACGCCGAGTTCGCCGCCCTGGACCGGAACATGGCCTTCCGCATGGCCGGCTATCAGTTCTTCGTCGTCGCGCGATACCTCGCGGACCCCGAACACCGGGCGAACGCCATGGAAGGCGTGCTGGACCGCCTCGTTGCGCGTTTCGGACCGGACGTGGTCCCCGACGAAGTCTGGGCTGGCCTCGAAGGGCGCCTGGCCCATCTGCGCCACGCGCCCGTGCCGTCCTGATTTCGCGAAAGCCGATCCCGAAACGGAGAAGGCCCGCCGGTGTTACCGGCGGGCCTTCATGGTGGAGCTAAGGAGAGTCGAACTCCTGACCTCTTGAATGCCATTCAAGCGC
>NZ_JANINU010000014.1 GCF_024508875.1 Phenylobacterium sp. | reverse complement strand
AGGTTGGTCTGGAAGGCGATCTCGTCGATCACCCCGATGATCTGGCTGATCTGGCGCGACGATTCCTCGATGTTGGTCATGGCCGAGACCGCGGACTGCACCACCTGGCCGGAGTCCTCGGCGTTGGTGCGGGCGGCGGCGACCACGTCGCGGGCCTGACGGGCGCCGGCGGCCGTGCGGCGCACCGTGGCGGTGATCTCGTCGAGGGCGGCCGCGGTCTCCTCGAGCGTGGCGGCCTGGTTCTCGGTGCGCTGCGAGAGCTGGGTCGAGGCGCTGGCGATCTCGCCGGCGCTGGAGCGGACGCGCGCGTTCAGTTCGACGATGCTGGCGAGCGTGGACGAAAGCTGCTCGGCGGCGGCGTTGAAGTCGCGCTTGAGCTGGCCGTACTGGTCGGGGAAGTTCGCGTCGATGCGATGGCCGACGTCTCCGCCGGCCAGAGCGCCCAGGGCGGTCGCCAGCTCGCCAACGACAGTGCGGGCCTCGGCCTCGGTGGCGCGCTGCATGGCCTCGCGCTCGGTGGCGGCCTGGCTTTCGCCGGCGCGGGCGGTCTCGGCCTCGGCCATGGCGCGCTCCGCGCGCTCCCGCGCCTGCGAGGCGGTGGCCAGCATCTCGGCCGAGCGTTCGAACATGCGCACGAGGTTGGCCCCGACCCAGATCAGGACGCCGGCCTCCACCAGCAGGATCACGGCGTGGATCAGTACGCGCTGGATGTCGCCGCCGCCGGGGAACACCGCGGCCGGCAGGATGAAGGACAGCAGGAGGTGGTGCACGGCGACCACGGCGGTCGCCGCGACGATGACCCGCCAGTCGCAGTAGATGATGAGCACGGCCAGGGCGGCGAAGTAGGCCATGTGCATGTCGATCTGCCAGGGATGGCCCGAGAAGGCGCCCACCAGCAGCGACACCGAGGCCATCAGCGAGACGCCGGCCGTGACGCGAACCGCGGGGCCCTCGCCCACCAGCTTGCGGACCACCGTCGCGCCTGCCGCCACGCCCGCGCCCGCCAGACCCAGCAGCAGCCAGGCGCCGCCGGCGAAGGCGGCGGCGCCGGCGATCAGCGGCGCGAGCGCCCACAGGCCCATCACGACCAGCCGGTCGGCGAAGCGGCGCTGCTGGCCGATGGTCTCGAACATCTCGTCTCCTAGGATCCGCACACCGCGGAGCCCGCAGGCCCCACGGAGAAGAGCGCGCCGGCCTGTCGCAGGCGCGCCTGGGCGCGGCCCTCGGGGTCGCGCACCACAACGATGAAGGGGGCAGCGCCCAGGTCGCGGATCACGCCCGCCTGTGCGGCCGCGGCGACGACGGCGCTGCGGCTCCACCAGGGCGGAAACACGCCGGCGGCGACATGGGGGTCGGGGGCGCGACTGGCGGCGAGCAGGACCACGGCCGTGACCAGGGCCACGCCCAGGCTCACGCCGATCGCCAGCGTCGTGTCTTTCGCCGTCTTGTCCACGCGCGAGGTTGTGGCGACGACGTCTTTCCGACTAGCTAACCGGCGTTAGGCGAACCTCGCCAAAAGGCAACCGGCACGCGCAGAATAGCCCCCGCCAAGCGCGGCCATGTCAGAAAATTCAAAGACTTGACGCCGCGACGCCGTGTCGCGGCGTTGCCGGACCTCAAGCTTCGCCGACAGTCTCGAACATGCAGGCGGCGATGGCCTCCTGCGGGGTCTTGGCGCCGCGCAGCAGGAAGTCGAAGGCCGGGAAGAAGCGGTCGGCCGCTTCCACCGCCACGTCGATCATCGCCGCCGCCTGGGCCAGGCTGGGCTGTTCGCCGCTCATCAGCGCCATGCCATGGCGGAAGATGATCTCGCCCTCGTCCCACAGTTCGAAGTGGCCGAGCCAGACACGCGGGTTGATCGTGGCGATCAGTTCCTGGGCCGTCTGGCGCTGCGCCTTGGGAACCGCGAGGTCCATCGACAGGCAGAGCTGCAGCGTGTCGCCCTCGGGCCGCCAGGCGAACCAGAGCTCGTAGTCCTTCCAGTCGCCGGCGAGGGTGAAGGCAAGGTCGCCGTCCTCGGTCCGGTCGAAGGGAAGATTTTCCGCTGCGAGCACATGCTCGACGACGTCGAGCGGGTCGTTCGTCAGGACGACGCTGTCGTCCGTCTGTGAGGTGTCCATCACGACCCCTTTCGACTCGGACGGAGAGCGGAACGCCGCCCCCGAATCGTCCGCATTACCGACCCTAACCCCATTCTTGCTTCGGGTGTCAGCGGGTTCTTGTGACGCGCGAGCGGCTTTCGCGTGGCGTGCACTGTCTTCACGCGGACTTCGAGGATTTGCGGGGCGTCTTCGCGGCCTTCAATGCCTCGATTTCCTGTCTAAGCGCCGCCACCTCGGCCTTCAGCGCGTCGTAATCTTCCCGGCGGACCAGGTCCATTTCCGCCACGAAGCGGTCGGCCTGGCTGCGGAAGGCGGCCTTCGCCTCCTCGCCGGCGGCCTGGGCGAGGCCCATGGCGGCGGTGCTGAGCTTGGCGATCTCGTCGAGGAATGGGTTCTGCGTCTGCATTCTTTGTCTTCTTTGCCGGAAATCCGGCGTGTTGCGCCCGTCTATATGGCCCTTCGGGGGATGAAAGCGAATGGCTTCTCCTCTAAGTCGCTGTGTGGAACGCAGGAGTCGCCTGAGAAGTGCCCTTCCCCAACATCGATCCGGTCCTCGTCCACCTCGGGCCTTTCGCCATCCGCTGGTACGCCCTGGCCTATGTGGCGGGCATCCTGCTGGGGTGGCGTTATGCCACGGGCCTGCTGAAGAACCCGAAGCTGTGGACGCACCGTCCCGCGCCCTTCACGCCCGAGCAAATGGACGACCTGATCCTTTGGATCGCCATCGGCGTCATCGGCGGCGGCCGCCTGGGGCACGTGCTGTTCTACACGCCGTTCTCGCAGACCCTGGCCGACCCGCTCAGCGTCTTCCGAGTCTGGGAAGGCGGGATGAGTTTCCACGGCGGAGTGATCGGCGTCTCCATCGCGATGATCGCCTTTGCCTGGCGCAACAAGCTCGACCTGCTGCGGATCGCCGACGTTGTGGCGCCGGCCTATCCGATCGGCCACTTCCTCGGCCGCTGCGCCAACTTCATCAACGGCGAGCTGTGGGGTCGCCCGGCGCCGGCGGACCTTCCCTGGGCCTTCCGCTTCTGCAACGAGCAGATCATCAAGACCTTCGGCTATTGCCCGGCCGGCGACGTCCCGCGCCATCCGAGCCAGCTCTACGAGGCGGCCTTCGAGGGGCTGATCCTGTTCCTGATCCTGCGCTGGGCCACCCATTCCGCGAAGCTGGGGAACCGCCGCGGCGTGATCACCGGGATCTTCATCCTGTTCTACGGGGTCTTCCGCATCGCCATCGAGAACGTGCGCGAGCCCGACGCCGGGATGCCGAACTTCCCGTTCGGCCTGACCATGGGGATGATCCTGTCCGTCCCGATGGTGCTGGGCGGGCTGTTCCTGATCTGGCGCGGGATGCGCGAGCCCCTGCCCCCGGCGCTGCCGGCGGCCAGCGAACCGCCCCAGGGCCGGCCGGCCAATGAGCCTGCGTGACAAGCTGGCGGCCCAGATCGCCCAGACCGGGCCGCTGACCATCGCCCAGTACATGACGGCCTGCCTGCACGACCCGCAGGACGGCTACTACGCCACGCGCCCGGCGCTGGGCGAGGCCGGCGACTTCATCACCGCCCCGCTGGTGAGCCAGATGTTCGGCGAGCTGATCGGCGTCTGGGCGGTCTCGTGCTGGCAGGCCTTGGGCGCGCCGGCGCGGTTCACCCTGGTCGAGATGGGCCCGGGCGACGGCACCCTGATGAGCGACCTGCTGCGCGCGGCGCGGGTCGTGCCGGCGTTCCTGGACGCCGCCGACATCTGGCTGGTGGAGACCTCCGAGCCGCTGGCGGCGCTGCAGGCGCGCGCGCTGGGGGAGCGCGTCCGCTGGGCGCGGTCGCTGGACGAGGTCCCGGTGGGCGACCCCATGATCCTGGTGGCCAACGAGCTGTTGGACTGCCTGCCCGTCCGCCAGTTCGTGCGCACGGTGACCGGTTGGGCGGAGCAGGTGGTGGGCCTGGACAGCCACGGCGCCCTCGCCTTCGGCTTGGTTCCGGCGCCGGTCGCCCTGCCCGACGCGCGCGACGGCGCCGTGCTGGAGATCTCGGCCGCCCAGGAGGCGCTCGGCGCGGCGCTGGGCGCGCGGCTGGCGGCCGACGGCGGCGCGGCGCTGCTGATCGACTACGGACGCGACAAGTCCGGTTTCGGCGACACGCTGCAGGCCCTCGTGCGCCACGAGAAGGTCGACCCGCTGGCCGGTCCCGGCGAGGCGGACCTCACGGTCCATGCCGACTTCCCGGCGGTGATGGCCGCGGCGCGCAAGGCGGGGGCGGCGGCGGCCATCCTGACCCAGGCCGCGTTCCTGGCGCGGCTGGGGATCGGCGAGCGCGCCGAGGCCCTGGTGCGCGCCCGGCCCGACAAGGCTCCGGTGATCGGCCGGCAACTCGGCCGGCTGGTCGGCGGCGACGAAATGGGCGAGCTTTTCAAGGCCTGCTGCCTGCATTCCCCCGGGTGGGTCCCACCCGCTTTCCAGGACCCGTGACGTGACCGACCTGCCCGTACTGACGTCGAAACTCCTGGACCTGCCGGGCGTGCGCCACGCGTTCTTCACGCGGCAGGGCGGCGTCTCGCAGGGAATCTACGCCAGCCTGAACGTCGGCGTGGGCTCCAAGGACGACCCGGAGGCCGTGCGCGAGAACCGTCGGCGGGCGGCCGCGCATTTGGGCGGAGATCTGATCACCGCCTACCAGGTCCACTCGGCGACGACTTTCGCGGTGGACGGCCCCTGGGCCGAGGGGCCGCCGCAGGGCGACGGAGTCGTGAGTTCGACCCCTGGCCTCGTCCTCGGCGCGCTGGCGGCCGACTGCGCGCCGATCCTGTTCGCCGACGCGGAGGCTCGCGTCGTGGCCGCCGCCCACGCGGGGTGGAAGGGCGCGCTCACCGGCGTGATCGAGGACGCGGTGGCCAAGATGGAGACCCTCGGCGCCCAGCGCGGCCGTATCGTCGCCGCCGTCGGCCCGTGCATCGGGCCGGCCTCGTACGAGGTGGGACTGGAGTATCTGGAGCGGTTCACCGCGACGGACCCCGCCTATGCGCGGTTCTTCACCGCCGGCGCGAGCGACGACAAGCGGCAGTTCGACCTGCCGGCCTTCGTGCTGGGACGGCTGGAGGCGGCCGGGGTCGCTGGCTGCGAGTGGGTCGGGCGGGACACCTGCGCCGAGCCGGACTGGTTCTTCTCCAACCGCCGGGCCTTCAAGCAGGGCGAGCCGGACTACGGCCGCCTGCTCTCGGCGATCGTGCTGGAAGGCTAGTAGACCGGAGCGGTCGCGGCGAGGCGAGCCCCGGCCGGGGTGAACGCCACGCGTCCGCCGCCGAGATCGGCCATCAGGTCCTTGGCGATCAGGCCGGCCACGGCGCTGGACAGCCGTTCGGGATCGAAGGCGCCGATGCGCTCGACGCCGTCGAACAGCGCGTCTCGGCCTACGGCCTGCCCGGGGGCGAGGTCGTCCAACCGGCCCGCCGACAGCAGGGCCCATTCCGCGTCGTTCAGCATGGGGCGCCCCTCGGCCGGAGGCGGGCCGACGGCGGCGGGCGGCCCGTCGGTCTTCGCCGGGCGAAGCTGCGCTAGCATCGCGGCGGCCAATTCGCGCTCCCCCGAGACCGGCGTGTCGCAGCCATGCCTGAGCAGGTGCTCGACCTCGGCGTCGGAGTGGGCCCGCGCGCTGATCTGAAGGCCGGGATTCAGGCGCCGCGCGGCCTCGGTCACGCTGCCCGCCTCGAAGCCGCTCGGGGCGGTGCAGATCAGGCGCATGGCGGATGTCACGCCCGCCGCACCCAGGACCTCGGCGTCGGCCGCGTTGCCAGCCAGAACCTCGAAGCCGGCGTCCCGGGCCCGCTTGCGGGCCGCGTCATCCACCTCGACCACCAGGAAGGGCCGCCCCTGCGCCTCCAGGCCCTCGGCGACCGCCGAGCCGACGCGGCCGAAGCCGACCAGGATCACGTGCTCGGTCAGGGCGGTGGGCAGGAAGTCGTCGGCGGGCGCCGGCGCCTCGACCGCTCCCGCCTTCGGCTCGGGCGTCTTCGCCTTGGCCTTGGGCCGGGCCTTGGTGACCGCCGCGAAGATCAGCGGGTTCAAAAGGATCGAGATGATCGCCCCGCCCAGGATGAGGTCCCGCCCTTCGGCCGGCAGCAGCTTCAGCGACACGCCGAGGCCCGCCAGGATGAACGAGAACTCGCCGATCTGGGCCAGCGAGGCGGCGATGGTCAGCGCCGTCGCGTTGTCGTGCCGGAACGCGCGCACGATCACGAAGGCGGCGAGGGACTTGCCCAGGACCACGATGGCCACGGTGGCCAGCAGCGGGCCCAACTGGTCCACCAGGACGGCGGGGTTGAACAGCATCCCAACGGAGACGAAGAACAGCACGGCGAAGGCGTCGCGCAGCGGCAGGGTCTCCTCCGCCGCCCGCTGGCTGAGCTCGGATTCGGCCAGGATCATCCCGGCGAAGAAGGCCCCCAGGGCGAACGACACGTCGAACAGCAGGGCCGCGCCGAAGGCGACCCCAAGCGCGATGGCGAACACCGCCAGGCGGAAGAGCTCGCGCGAGCCGGTGTGGGCCGCCCAGTGCAGGATCCACGGGATCACCCGGCGGCCGACGATCAGCATGACCGCCACGAAGGCGGCGACCTTTCCGAAGGTGATCGCCAGGGGCACGACCCAGCCGCTCATCACGTCCGTCGACGCGTCCGAGGCGGTCAGGGCGTCGCCCAGGGCCGGCAGCAGGACCAGCGCCAGCACCATCGCCAGGTCCTCGACGATCAGCCAGCCGACGGCGATGCGGCCGCGGTCGGTCTGGACGATGCGCCGTTCCTGCAGGGCGCGCAGCAGAACCACCGTCGAGGCGACCGACAGCGCCAGGCCGAAGACCAGGCCCGAGACGAGCGGCCAGCCCATGACGTGGGCCAGCGCCATGCCCATCAGCGTCGCGGCCGCCATCTGCCCCAGCGCGCCGGGAATGGCGATGTTGCGGACCGACAGCAGGTCCTTGAGCGAGAAGTGCAGCCCCACGCCGAACATCAGCAGGATCACGCCGATCTCGGCCAGTTCCTGCGCCAGGTGCTGGTCGGCCACGTACCCGGGCGTGAACGGCCCCACGAGAACGCCCGCGGCCAGGTATCCCACCAGCGGCGAGATCCGGAAGCGGTGGGCCAGGGCGCCGAGCCCGAAGGCGACGACGAGGCCGGCGACGATGGTGGCGATCAGCGGGGTATGATGGGGCATCGGGCTCCAGGGTCTGGGCGTCGGAAGATGGCGTCGGCTTCCCGGATAGCGGCCCAGCGGCGCCGTGACCAATAGAGCCCCCGTGATCGGAGGCGTTCCGTCGCGGCGATGGGGCCTTGCTCCGCTGTCGTCCCCTGCTACAAGCCGCGCCAAATCCAACACATGGAGTCGGGGTCCGATGAAGCTGCTGGCCGGCAACTCGAACCGTACGCTGGCGCAGGCCGTAGCCTCCCACCTCGACGTGCCGCTGACGCGGGCCCAGGTGAAGCGCTTCGCCGACAACGAGGTTTGGGTCACCATCGACGAGAACGTCCGCGGCGAGGACGTCTTCATCCTGCAGTCCACCAGCTACCCGGCCAACGACCACCTGATGGAGTTGCTGGTCTGCATCGACGCGCTGAAGCGGGCGTCGGCCCGGCGGATCACGGCGGTGACACCCTACTTCGGCTACGCGCGCCAGGACCGGAAGACGGGCGGCCGCACCCCGATCTCGGCGAAGCTGGTAGCCAACCTGATCACCCGTGCGGGCGCCGACCGCGTGCTGACGATGGATCTGCACTCGGGCCAGATCCAGGGCTTCTTCGACATCCCGACCGACAACCTGTTGTCCGCGCCGCTGCTGGCCGCCGACATCAAGGAGAACTACGAGCGCTGGCGCGACCTGCTGATCGTGTCGCCCGACGTGGGCGGCGTGGTGCGCGCGCTGGCCGTGGCCAGCCGGCTCGACACGGAACTGGCCATCGTCGACAAGCGCCGCTCGGGCCCCGGCAAGAGCGAGGTGGCCAACATCATCGGCGACGTCTCGGGGCGCCGCTGCATCCTCTTCGACGACATGATCGACGGCGGCGGCACGCTGTGCAACGCGGCTCAGGCCCTGATCGACGGCGGCGCGACCGAGGTCTCGGCCTATGTCAGCCACGGCGTCCTGTCGGGCGCGGCGGTCGAACGCGTGGAAGCCTCGGTGCTGAAGGAGCTGGTGATGACCGACTCCATCCCCGCGCCCGAGCGCGTCGGCTCCGGCAGCAAGATCCGCTACGTGAGCTGCGCTCCGCTGATCGGCGAGGCGATCCGCCGCATCGCCAACGAGGAGAGCGTGTCGAAACTCTTCGACTGAGGGTTGGGCCCTGTCACGCTTGCCCAAGGCGCACCGCGCCGGTTAAGCCAGGGCCTTCCGGGGGCGGACAACGAAGAATCACCACTCGCAAGAGGGGGAAGGTCGCCTGATGCCGTTCCGAGTTCCGGTCAAAACCGCCTTTGCTGCGGCCGTCGCCGCCGTCGTCCTGGCGAGCTGCGCCGAGCCGCCGCCGGTCATCGCCCCGCCGCCCCCGCCGGCCGCGCCGGTGGTGAGCCTGTCGCCGAAGATGGTCGAGCTGGCGAGCGCCTACCGCTACTACATGGTGCGCAGCACCAGCATCACGCCCGACTTCGCGGACGGCGCGGGGGTCGCCCGCTCGCTGCAGACGGGCGCGTCGTACGAGCCCCAGCAACTGGTGCGGGGCGCGATCGCCTACTCCGCCGTGGTGGCGCTGCAGGACAAGGCGTTCGTGGACGGCGCGCGGGTCTACGCCAAAGACCCGGTGCAGCGGAAGCAGATCGCCTACGAGATCATGAAGGACCCGGCCTATGCGGTCGGCATCTCGGGCTCGGCCAGCGCGGCGGGCCTGATCGTGGCCGCTCTGGGGAGCGACGCGCAGAAGCTCTACGACCAGGGCAAGGCGGTCAAACAGGCGGCCTACGACATCCAGAAGCAGCCCTGGTCGAAGACCGAGGTCGCCGGCCGCGATGCGCGGCTTGCGGGCGCCAAGAGCCTGTCGGCCTCGGCGATGCTGGGCGACGTGGCCGAGACGGCGCGCCTGCAGCAGGCCTCGACCGGGATCTCGTCGCTGGGACTCAGCGCCGGCGCGGCGGCCCCGCCCTATACGCCGACGGTGGTCCGAGGCCTGGCGATCGCGGCGCTGGCCGCGCTGGGCGAGGCGAACGACGCCAACGCCGAGCACCTGATGGCCCTGACCAACGAGCCGAACATCGGCATGTGCGCGGCGACCTCCAAGCTCAACCTCTACCAGTGCCTGGCGGTGGCGCGGCCGAACTACGAGGACGTCTTCTGCCTGGGCCAGCACGCGATGATGGACACCGGGCGCTGCATGATCCGCGCGGCCGGCCTGCCCGAGCCGTACGAGGCCCGCTACGTCCCCGACGCGAAGACCATCGCCAAGGGCATGCCGACCAAGAAGCCCGCCCCGAAAAAGGGCCGCAAGAAGAGCTGACGCGGGCCGTCGGCGCCCGGTTGCGTCGGCGAAGGCTTTTGTGTATCTACGCGCACCCTTTCGACCCGCATGGGTCTGGACTTCCATCGCCGCGCGCGAGTCGCGCGGCGGTTTCGTTTTGAGGCATGGCCATGGCCGATATCGTTCTGAACGTTGAAGTGCGCGAGCAAACCGGCACGGGCGGCGCGCGCGCCACCCGCCGCAGCGGCATGGTCCCCGGCATCCTGTACGGCGGCGCCAAGGACCCGGTGGCCATCGCCGTGAAGGCCAACGAGTTCCGCAAGGCGCTCTACACCGGCAAGCTGCTGGGCCACCTGGTGACCCTGAAGTACGGCAAGGAAACCCAGCCGGTCATCGCCAAGGCGATCGACATGCACCCGGTGACCGACGAGCCGTGGCACTTCGACCTGTACCGGGTCGACGAGCACCAGCAGATCAAGATCGAAGTGCCGGTGCACTTCGCTCACCAGGAAGAGAGCCCCGGCCTGAAGCGCGGCGGTTCGCTGAACATCGCGCTGCACACCGTGACCGTGTCGTGCCACGCCGACGAGATCCCGGAAGAGATCGTCGTCGACCTGACCGGCAAGGAAATCGGCGACAGCATCCGCGTCTCCGACCTGAAGCTGGCCGGCAAGGCGACCGTCGCCCTGGACGGCGACGTGACGGTGGCCTCGATCGCCGCCGCCAAGGTCGACACCGGCGCGGCCGAAGGCGAAGGCGCCGAGGGCGAAGCCGAAGCCTAAGGGTTTCGCGTTCCCGCGGGGGTCGATGTGCTGATCATCGCCGGCCTGGGCAATCCGGGTGCGACCTACGCGAAGAACCGCCATAACATCGGCTTCATGGCCGTCGACGAGATCGCGCGCCGCTGGGGCTTCTCAGCGGCGCGTTCTCGTTTTCACGGCCAGGCGTCGGAGGGCCAGATCGACACGCCCCAGGGCCCGGTCCGCGCGCTGATCCTCAAGCCCCAGGGCTACTACAACGAGAGCGGCCGCTCGGTGGGCGAGGCCGTGAAGTTCTTCAAGCTGGACCCCGCCCTGGACCTGGTCGTGTTCTACGACGAGATCGACCTGGCGCCCGGACGCTTCCGCATGAAGGCGGGCGGCGGGGCGGCGGGCAACAACGGCGTCCGCTCGATCACCAGCCAGATCGGCCCGCACTTCCGCCGCGCGCGCCTGGGCACCGGCCATCCGGGCGACAAGGCCCTGGTGCAGGGCCATGTCCTCTCCGACTTCCACAAGGCCGACATGAAGTGGGTCGAGCCCCTGCTGCAGGCCTGCGCGGACGCGGCGCCCCTGCTGGCCCTGGGCGAGGACGAGAAGTACCAGGCCGAAGTCATGCGCCTCGCCCCCGCCGAGAAGGTCGACCCGCGCAAGCTCGCGCGCGGTGAATCATGAGCGCCCTCGGTCTTCTCGGCGGCTCGCTGCCGCTGCTCGGACTGTCGCTGGTCCTGTCGATCGCGCTCGCCGTCCATGTGGTGCGCACGGGCCGCGAGCTGTTCTGGCTCTGGATCATCCTGATCTTCCAGCCGCTGGGCGGGCTGGTCTATTTCATCGCCATCGTCCTGCCGGACCTGACGCGCGGCCCGGCCGCGCAGCGCCTGGAGCGCTCGGCGCGCGCCGCCCTCGACCCGATGCGCGAATATCGCGAGGCCAAGCAGGCCTGCGAGGAGACGCCGACGGTGCGCAACCAGTCGCGTCTGGCGCATGCGGCGGCCGCACTTGGAAGGCACGACGAGGCCGAGCGCCTCTACGCGGAGGCGGCGCACGGCATCCACGCCGAGGACCCGGCCCTGCTGCTGGGCCGCGCCAACGCCCTGCTGGAGCTGGACCGCGCCGACGAGGCGCTGCGCGTCATCGAACTGATCCCCGGCGGCGAGACGGCCGACCCCTTGGCGCCCGGCGCGGTGCTGGCCCTGGCGCGCGCCCACGAGCGACTGGGCGACACGGCGCAGGCCGACGCGGCCTATGCCGAGGCCGTGCAGCGGATGCCGGGCTTCGAGGCCCAGGCCCGCTACGCCGCCTTCATGGCCCGCAATGGCCGCAAGGCCGAGGCCCAGGCCGCCGTCGCCGAGATGGACAAGCGCCTGACCAAGCTCGCCCCCCAATTCCGCAAGGAAGGCCGCCACTGGCGCGACCTGGCGGCGAAGGAGCTCTGACCTCCCTCCCGTGTCATCCCGGTTTCGCGAACGCGAAGACCGGGACCCCGATATAATGAGGCGGAAGGCGGGCAGAGCCTCACCGCGGCGCGTTCCCTTCGGCGCAACAGATCGGGGTCCCGGTCTTCGCGTTCGCGAAACCGGGATGACAACGGCAGAGATTCCGCAGTTGTGCGAACGGAGACGCCTGGCGATAGTCCCCGCGTGGTAACGCCGACTGGGGAGCCTGCCATGCAAACTTTCATGTCCGAACCGAAGACCCCCATTCACCTTCAGGACATGAATCATGCCTTCGCAGACCCGGAGGGCGCCGGCGCGCGACGCCGCGACTAGCGACCTTCCGAAGCCGCCGCCTCGCGCGGCGATCCTCGACCACGACGCCTCCGAACTGGACGCTCGGCGCACGGCCGCGCGCGTGCGCAGGTTCCTTTCCTACTACCGCCCGCACCTGCCGCTGCTGGCGGCCGACGTGGCTTGCGCGCTGCTGGTGTCGGCCACGTCGCTCGCCCTGCCGCTCTGCGCCCGCGCCGTCACCCAGCGGCTGCAGGGCGCCGACGGCGCAGGTTCCCTCGCTCCGATCTACGCGCTGGGCGGCCTGATGCTGGCGCTGCTGGCGGTGCAGACCGCCAGCTTCCTCTTCGTCGACTACAAGGGCCACGTGATGGGCGCGCGCATGGAGGGCGCGCTCCGGCGCGAGCTCTTCGAGCACTGCCAGAAACTGTCGTTCGCGTTCCACGACCGCCATCGGGTGGGCCAGCTCATGAGCCGGATCACCAACGACCTCTTCAACCTGGGCGAACTCTACCACCACGGGCCCGAGGACCTGGCGATCTCGGTGCTGAAGCTGGCTGGGGCGACGGCGATCCTGGCCATGCTGGACCTGCCGCTGACGCTGCTGGTGCTGGGCCTGATGCCCTTCGCCGCGCTCTATGCGCTGCACTTCAACGGGCGCATGGGCCGCGCGCTGAAGGTCAGTCGCCAGCGGATCGGCGAGATCAACGAACGGGTGGAGGACTCGCTGGCCGGGGTGCGGGTGGTGAAGGCGTTCGCCAACGAGGCGCTGGAGGCCCGGCGCTTCGAGGTGGAGAACAGCCGCTTCCTGGAGAGCCGGCGCGCCGGCTACCTCAGCGAGGCGTTCTTCTGGGCCGGGACGCAGACCTTCGCCCAACTTCTGACCGTGGCGGTGATCGTGGTGGGCGGCGTGCGCGTGGTCCAGGGCGGGCTGGACGTGGCCGACCTCGTCACCTTCCTGCTGTGCGTGGCGGTGCTGGTCGATCCGATCCAGCGGCTGGCGAACTTCATGCGGCTCTGGCAGCAGGGCTGGAGCGGCTTCGTCCGCGTCATGGAGGTGCTGGAGATCGAGCCGGACGTCCGCAACCGGGCGGGCGCTGTCGACCTGCCCCGGCCACGCGGGGCGATCCGCTTCGAGGACGTGGGCTTCGGCTATCCCGGCGGCGGGCCGGTGCTGCGCGACCTCGACCTCGATATCCGGCCGGGCGAGTTCGTGGCCCTGGTCGGGGCGTCGGGGGTGGGCAAGAGCACGCTCTGCGCCCTGGTCCCGCGCTTCTACGACGTGACGGCCGGGCGCGTGCTGGTCGACGGCCGCGACGTGCGCGACGTGACGCTCACGTCGCTGCGCCAGTCGGTCGGCGTGGTGCAGCAGGACGTCTACCTGTTCGCCGGGACGGTGGCCGACAACATCCGCTATGGCCGCCCCGACGCCACCGACGCCGAGGTTGTCGCCGCGGCCAAGGCGGCGCACGCGCACGACTTCATCCAGGACCTGCCCGGCGGCTACGGCGCCGACATCGGCCAGCGCGGGGTGAAGCTGTCGGGTGGGCAGAAGCAGCGGCTGACCATCGCCCGCGCGTTCCTGAAGGACCCGCCGATCCTGATCTTCGACGAGGCCACCAGCG
>NZ_JANINU010000013.1 GCF_024508875.1 Phenylobacterium sp. | reverse complement strand
CGGCGGCGTCAGCGGCCGGAGCGGCGGCGGCGTCGGCGGCCGGGGCTTCGGCGGGCTTTTCTTCGGTCTTCTGGCAGGCGGCGACGCCCAGCATGGCGACGGCGGCGCTGGCGATCAGCAGTTGCTTCATCATGGTCCCAAATCCTCTGGTCGAGTGTCAGGCGCCGGTCGGACTTTCCCGCCGATGTGGTATGGGCAAGGCCGCCCCCCCGACGCATGCGCACAGATACGCCCGCGCAGCCCGCCATAGCAAGGCCAAAAATCACGGACTTGTGATCACTTTTTCAACCTATGCCGTGGGGTCGCGTCAAGGCCCCTTTGGCTGGGCCGTGCGCGTCGGGCCGCTTTGCCCGCTTCGTGGACAGGCTTATCGCAGGCTTGCCCGCAACGGGGCGATGCAGCCCGGCGGGAGGCTCTTAGGCTTCGGCCGGGATGTTCGACAGCGCCTCTTCCAGCTCCAGGAAGCTGGGCTGCGCCTCGGTCGGCACGTTGCCGCGGCCGATTTCCACGGAGATCTGGGCGGCGTTGCCGTGCAGGTGCGCGACCAGCACCGCCTGGATGATCTTGTAGAAGGCGCCCTCCTCGTCGACGACTTCCTTCATCCGGGTCGCCATCGGAGCGACCATGCCGTAGGCCATGAACACGCCGAGGAAGGTGCCGACGAGGGCGCCGCCGATCATCTCGCCCAGGATTTCCGGCGGCTCGGTGATGGCGCCCATGGTCTTGATGACCCCCAGCACGGCGGCGACGATGCCCAGGGCGGGCAGGGCGTCGGCCAGCGTCTGGATGGCGTGGCTCGGCATCAGCGCTTCGTGGTGGTGCTTCTCGAGCTGCTTCTCCATCGCGTCCTCGACCTGGTGGGGGTCCTCCAGGTTCATGGTCATCATCCGCAGCGTGTCGCAGATGAAGTCGATGGCGAAGTGGTCCTTCATGATCTTCGGGAAGCGGTTGAAGATCGTGGACTCCTTCGGATTCTCGATGTGGCTTTCCAGCGCGATGACGCCCTTGGACTTCATCGTCTTGGTCAGCAGGAACAGCAGCGCCAATAGGTCGCGGTAGTCGGAGGCCTTCCACTTCGGGCCCGAGAACACCTTGGCGAAGCCGCCGCCGCAGGCCTTGATGGTCGTCATCGAGTTGCCGATGAGGAAGCTGGCGACGCCGGCGCCGCCGATGGCCATCAGCTCGTGGGGCGCGGCGTGCAGGATCACGCCCATGTTGCCGCCAGACATGATGTAGCTGCCGAACACCAGGCCGAACAGCAACACAAGACCGATGATCTGGAACATGGAATCCCCGCGACGTCGGGCGGGACCATGCCGGTTAATGCTTAATGTCGCGTGAGTCGGGCTGCGGTCATGTGGCCAGCCGAAGTGGCTCCGGCTCGCCGCCGGGGCAACATGTCTCCCTTGGAGGCGCGGTCCGAGCGCAAAGCCGGCTTCCACTTTTGCGGACCGCGCGCGATTGCCGCAGAGGACCAAGCCACTTAAGGCAGGGGCCCATGGCCAGCACGACCGCCGCCGCTTCGAGCCTCCCGAAAAGCTCGTTCGCGATCATCTTCGCCGTCTCGGCGGCGACGGCGATGGGCAACACCGGCCTCATCTCCGTGCTGCCGGCCATCGGCCGCTCGATCGGCATCCCGGACTTCATGGTCTCGGGCATCTTCTCGCTGTCGGCCCTCCTGTGGGCGGCCTCTTCCCCGTTCTGGGCGAGGGCGTCCGATCGGCGCGGCCGAAAGCCCCTGATGATGATCGGCCTGTCGGGCTTCATGGTGTCGATGTCGCTGTGCGGGCTGGTGGTCAGCGCGGGCCTCAACCACTTGGCGCCGCCGATGGTGATTTTCGGCCTGTTCCTGCTGGCGCGGGCGCTGTTCGGCCTCTTCGGCGCGGCGAGCAACCCGGCGACCCAGGCCTATGTGGCCGAACGGACGCCGCTGCATGCGCGCACCCAGGCCATGGCCAGTTTGGCGGGCGCCTTCGGCCTGGGCACGGTGATCGGCCCGTTCCTGGCGCCGCTGTTCGTCTATCCGAAGATCGGGCTGGCGGGGCCGCTCTTCACCTTCTCGCTGATCGCGATGGTGATGCTGTTCGTCGTCTGGCGCTTCCTGCCCGACCAGAAGGTGGCGCCCGAGGCCCAGCGCCCGCGGCGGCCGGTCGTCCTGGGCGCGGCCAAGGAGAAGCCGATGTGGCGGGACCCGCGGATCATCCCGTTCCTGGTCTACGGCTTCATCGTCGCCACCTGCCAGACGGCCCAGCAGCAGACCCTGGGCTTCCTCATCATCGACAAGCTGGGCAAGTCGCCCAGCGAGGTCCAGGGCTACATCGCCACCGCTATGATGTTCGGCGCCGTGGCGGGCCTGCTCGCCCAGTGGGGCCTGATCCGCATGTTCGAGATGACGCCCCGCCAGTTGCTGCGTTGGGGCGTGGGCGTCGCGGCGGCGGGCAACCTGATCGTGGCGCTGTCGCCCGGCGGCGACGACGGATTCTACATCGTGGTGGCCGGCTACGCCCTGGCGAGCCTTGGCTTCGGCTTCGCCCGCCCGGGTTTCACGGCCGGCTCGTCCATCGCGGTCGGCCTCGACGAGCAGGCGCGCGTCGCCGGCGCCATCGCGGCCGTGAACGGGGTGAACGTCGTGCTCGCCCCGCTGTTCGTGTTCCTTTACGAGCGGTTCGGTCCGCTGCCGTTCCTGGTGAATACGGCGCTGATGGCCGGCTTGCTGGTCTACGCCTTCCGCTCGCACGCGCTGAAGAACGCCGACCCGAAGCCGGCGACCCGCGAGGCGGCGACCCTCGCCACCATCGAGAAGAGCGACGAGGGGGGAACCGCCTAGAGCCTGAGCGCGATCGCGTCGCCGAACCGGCTCACACTTCGGCGGATCCGCTCTAGCTGGCGGGCGCGGCCGCCGCCTCGGTCTTCAGCCGCGCCACCATGTCGGGCGACAGGTAGCCGTCCGCCGTGAGCCCGCGGGCCTTCTGCCACTCCCGAAGCGCCTTTCGCGTCCCCATGCCGACGACGCCGTCCAAGCCGCCCGGATCGAAGCCCAGGGCGGTCAGCGCCCGCTGCGCCGTCATGCGGTCGACCAGCGACAGGGACGTCTCCTGCGGCCAGGGCTTCGACAGCGGCGCGCCCCCGGCCAAGCGATCGGCCAGCAGGCCCACGCCCAGCGCATAGGCGATGCTGTTGTTGTACTTGCGGATGGCGAAGTGGTTCGGCAGCAGCAGGAACAGCGGCCCGTTGGCCCCGGCCGGCGCGATGAGCTGGGCGGGCGCCTCGCTGTCGTTGTAGCTCCACTCCTTGCCGTCCGCGGGCTTCACGCCCTTGGCGGCCCACCAGGCGGGGATCTCGCGGGGGCCCTCCGTCAGGCTGAAGTCGAAGCCCGGCGGCACGGTGACCTCGCGGGCCCAGCCCTGGCCACGCACCCAGCCCCCCTTGGCCAGCAGGTTGGCCGCCGAGGCCAGGGCGTCGGTGGACGAGCCCCAGATGTCGCGCTTGCCGTCGCCATCCTCGTCGACCGCCGTCGACAGGAAGGTTGAGGGGATGAACTGGGTCTGGCCCATGGCCCCGGCCCACGAGCCGCGCAGGCGCGCGCGCGGGAACTCGCCCGACTGGATGATCTGCAGGGTCGCGATCAGCTCGCCCTCGGCCCAGGCGCGGCGGCGCCCCTGGGCGGCCAGGGTGGCCAGCGAGCGCAGGGTGTCGTTGTCGCCCTGGATGGCGCCGAAGCCGCTCTCCATGGCCCAGACGCCGATCAGCACCTGGCGCGGGACCCCGAAGCGGCTCTCGATGTCGGCGATCATCGGCGTGTCCGCGGCCCGGCGCGCGCCGACGGCGATCCGGTCGTTCGTGACCACGCCTCGCAGATAGTCGCCGATTGGCTTGGAGAATTCGGGCTGGCGGCTGTCCAGCGCGCCGACCCGCGGATCGGGCGTCAGGCCGGCCATCTCGCGGGCCAGCACGTCCGGCTGGATGCCGGCGGCCAGGGCGCGGCCCTGGAACTCGGACGCCCAGGCGTCGAAGATCATGTCGCCCGAGGCGGTGGGCGGGGCGATCGGCGGCTGGGCGGCGGGCACGGCGGCCTCGATCGCGGCCACGGCCGCGGTGGCGGCGGGCAGAGCCACCGTGGGCGGCGGGACGGCGGGACTCGCACAGCCGGCGAGGGCGAGGAAGGCGGGCAGGACGCGAGACGGTTTCGAGGGACGGCGCATCGGCCGGAGTCTAAGGTGCGTCGATCCGGGCCCCAATCAAAACGGCGTCAGGTTGACTCCTCGGGGGCCTCCCCGTATATGCGCCCGCTCTTGTTCGCCAACCCGGCCGCCCGCGGCCCGATTGAAGATACGGTTCCATGAAGGTCAGAAGCTCGCTCAAGTCGCTCAAGACGCGTCACCGCGACTGCAAGCTCGTGCGCCGCAAGGGCCGGGTCTACATCATCAACAAGACCGACCCGCGCTTCAAAGCCAAGCAAGGCTAAGAGCCCGGCGTGCCGTCGCCCAGGGCCGTTCTCTGGGACTTCGGCAATGTCATCGTGCGCTGGAACCCGCGCACGCTCTACCAGAAGATCTTCACTGACCCGGTCGAGTGCGACCGGTTCCTGTCCGACGTGTGCACCATGGCGTGGCATGCACCCACGGACTGCGGCGTCACCTTCGCCGAAAATTGCGCCGCCCTCAGCGCGCAGCATCCCCACCACGAAGCCGAGATCTGGGCCTGGCATCACCGCTGGGACGAGATGTTCTCCGGGCCTATCGAAGAGACCGAGGCGGTCATCGAGGCTCTGCACGCGCGCGGCGTGCGGCAGTACGGCCTCTCCAACATCAGCCACGAGACCATCGACTCGACCTTGGCCATGAGCCCGGCGTTCGGCCGGCTCGCCGACTTTGTGGCGTCGGGTCGGGAACTGGTGATGAAGCCGGATCCGGCCATCTACCGCATCGTGTGCGAGCGCTTCGACCTGGCCCCCGCCGACATCCTGTTCGTCGACGACAGCGCCAGGAACATCGAGGCCGCCGCCGCGCTCGGCTTCGACACGCACCACTTCACCGACCCGGCCGCCCTGCGGCCTGCGATGGAAGCCCGCGGGCTGCTCTAAAGCCGCTGATATCCAAGGTTGACGCGTCGCGATCTTGGTGTTCTTGTTATGTTCATGTCCAGGCAGCTTCTTCGCGACGAACGCGCCTCACGCAGGCTGGGCGATGTTTGCGAGATGAACCTCGAGCTTCTGCGCCTCATCCAGGAGGATGTCTCGGCGGCGTCCGATCCGAAGGTCATGTCGGAACTGGTCGATCTGTACTGCGAACTGTCCGACGAAATTCGCCGCGCCATCGAGCTGTGGCACGAATTCGACCTCATCATCGAAGAGCAGCGGCGCGAGGAACGGTGGAAGCTCCTTGAGCGTCCCGCCAGCTTCAGAGAGCGCCGTTACCCAAACTGAGCCGACGCGCGCGTCCTCGTCCGGCCCGTTCCCGTAACCGAACCGCCGCCTTGGCACGGCGCCTGCAAATGTCGGGTAGCCGTCGCAGATGGCTGTTTCAAACCGGTACGGGCTCCCAAGCGGGGTTCGTCGCAAAGAACGGACGACTAGAAGATGCGCAACCGCAACACCCTCCGCGCCCTGTTCGCGACCGCCGCCGCCGCTGCCGCCCTGGCCGCCGCCGGCTCCGCTTCGGCGCTCACGATGACCGTGTACAACACCGACCTGCCCGTCCCGGCCGGCCAGGTGATGGTCGAAGACTTCGACTCCGTCCACGCGACGGGCCCGGAATTCACCTTCTCGGGCGACGCCGCCACCTTCGTGCGCGACGGCGACCTGGGCCTGTGGCCGAACATGAGCGCCCCGCCTCCCGGCGACACGACCAACTATTTCACCGTCCTCGGCGGCGGCAAGGCGACGCTGACGTCGGTCCACGGCATGACCGAGTTCAGCTTCTACCTGGGCTCGCCCGATACCTATAACTTCGTGAAGTTCACCGACTTCGGCGGCAACACGGTCACCCTGCAAGGCTCGCAGATCTGGAACGCCAACACGGGCGCCAACGGCGACCAGAACTGGGGCCGCCGCGTCAGCTACCAGTTCGACACCGCCGTGAAGTCGATCGAGTTCAGCTCGACCGGCAACTCGTTCGAGTTCGACAGCCTGGCCGCGGCGCCGGCGCCGGAACCGGCGACCTGGGCCATGATGATCACCGGCTTCGCCGGCGCGGGCGCCATGCTCCGCCGCCGCCGCACCGCTTCTGCGCTCGCCTAGTTCTCTCTCCACTAGACGAGCAGACTGAGAGCCCCCCGCCTTTGCCCAGGCGGGGGGCTTTTCCTTTGGTCAGTCGCCGTTGCGGACCAGGTCGAAGAACTCCTGGCGCGTGCGCGGATCGTCGCGCACCTGGCCCAGCAGGTGGCTGGTGGTGAGTTTCGAGCCGGGCGTGTTCACGCCCCGCATGGTCATGCAACTGTGCTCGGAGACGATCACGACCCCCACGCCCTTCGGCTTCAGGATGTCGTGGATCGCGTCGGCGATCTCGGCGGTCAGCTTCTCCTGGATCTGGAGCCGCCGCGCGAACCCGTGCACCACGCGGGCGAGCTTGGAGATGCCCACGACCCGGTCGTTCGGCAGGTATCCCACGTGCGCGCGGCCGAGGAACGGCAGCATGTGGTGCTCGCAGAAGCTCACCACCCGGATATCGCGCAGCAGCACCAGCTCGTCGTAGCCGCCCACCTCTTCGAAGGTGCGCTCCAGATATTCCCGCGGATCGCTCTCGTATCCCGCGAACAGCTCGCGGTAGGCCTTCACCACGCGCCGCGGCGTGTCGAGCAGCCCCTCGCGGTCGGGGTCGTCGCCGGCCCATTCGATCAGGGTGCGGACGGCCGCCAGGGCCTGCTCCTCCGTGGGCTTCTTCCGGCTCTGTTCGCTCATAGGCCCTCCGCGGCTTTCGGCCTCAACGAACAGCTTGTAGCCGAGGTTCAGAGGTGCGTGACAGGGCCCGTCGGGATGAGTAGGTTCCGCGCCCTTCCGCACCCCCTCCATCCAGTTTAAAGGCTAGGCCATGGCCGACGACGCTACCGCACATTCCGACGTCCTGAACGCGACCGCGCAGGGCCAGCTCAAGAGCATCATCGAGCGCGTGGAGCGCCTCGAGGTGGAGAAGGCCGAGATCTCCGAGCAGATCAAGGAAGTGCTGGCCGAAGCGAAGGGCAACGGCTTCGACGTGAAGATCATCCGCAAGGTGATCCGGATCCGCAAGCAGGACCGCGCTAAGCGCCAGGAAGAGGACGCCATCCTCGACCTCTATCTGTCCGCGATCGGCGAAATCTGAGCCGCAAGCCGCCCCTCTCGCCCTTCGAGGCGCGAAAGGCGGCGGCCAAGCGCGCCGCCCTCAACGCCCTGAAGCGCGCCCGACGGACGGCCGACAAGGCCGGGGTGCAGCTCTCCGACTGGGAGGGCGAATTCCTCTCCGAGGTCACCGACCGCGTGAAGACCTACGGCCGCGCGTTCGGCGATCCCGAGAAGGGCGCCGCGGGCGAGGCGCTGTCGGCTCTGCAGACGCTCAAGCTCAAGGAAATCGCCGCCAAGGCCAAGGGGGATCCGCCGAAGCGCGGCTTCCGTCGCAAGGCGAAGGATTAGGACGGCGCGAACGCCGCGCCGTGAGGCTGCATGCGCCAGCATGACGAGTCCCTTAGGTTGTAGTTTGAAAATGTTCCCGCGAAACACGCACAAGTGATCGGCGATTCGCGTAAAGCGGTAGTCTGAAAAATACACAACTTGTATGCGAGTCGGCGCGCCGATGAGGGCCCTGACGGCCCCAGCGCGGAGGACGTCGCGATGCCGGCCTACAGCGATCTGTTCATGCGTGCGAACCTCAACGACCAGGGCCAGATGCCTGCGCCCGGCAACCTGTCGTCGTCGCCCGACATCATTCCCTACGGCCAGGTCCCCGTCGGCAATCCCGCCAGCCAGTTCTCTGATTTCACGCAAGATTTCGGGCAGTCCGTGCAGTGGGGCGTCGGCAACAACATCTACGTCCGGGGCACGAACCTCGCCGCGGGCGCCGAGAGCGGCGACGTCTACCTGTACTGGTCGCAGGCCTCCCTGCTGAACTGGCCCCAGGTCTGGTCGACGAACACCATCCTGCCGCAGAGCGGCAACCCGTCGGTGAAGCTCGCGGCGACGGCGGCCAACCAGCAGGTGGTGGCGCAGGAGCCGTTCTTCTTCACGCCCCAGATGGTGCTGCCCAGTGGCGACCACGTGTGCCTGATCGGCCGGGTCGCGACGACCGCCAACCCCAACCCGATCCCTAGCACGGTGACGATGGACTCGTTCGCGGGCTTCATCGCGAACAACCGCGGCTTCTCGTGGCGCAACATCGAGATCATCAACATGCCGACCAAGCCGGCGGGCTCGACGCCGGACTGGACCATGAGCGTCGACTACGAGCAGGGGACCCAGACCGAGATCGTCAACGTGGTGCTGAGCTGCGTGAACATCCCCGTGGGCTGCTCGATCGGCTTCACCTGCTCGACGCCCGGTCCGACGCCGATGCTGAGCCTCGTCAACACCCAGGTGTCGAACCCGACCAGCTTCGTGGCGGGCATCACCAGCACGATCCCCGCGGGCTTCAAGTCCAACATCCAGTACTGGTTCTACAGCAACGGCAAGGCCATCCCCGGCGGCGCCAGCGTCACGCTGAAGGCCATCTATGTCCCCGGCTCGGGCGCGGCGTCGGCCCGGTACGCCCGGCCGCTGGAGCACTTCGGGATCGTCGACCCCGTCGGCATCGGCCCGACCCAGGGGATCCTGCTGGGCTCGCATTCCACGATCAACGCAAGCTGACCCGATTGCCGGCCCCCGGGGCTCCGCACGACAATGGTCGCATGGCGACGATCCTGCTCACCCTGGCGGACGACGGCCGACGGCTCGCCGTCGACGCCGGCGGCATCGTCGAGGTCGAGCTCCAGGAAAACCCGACGACCGGCTACCGCTGGTCGCCCACGGTCATGCCCTACGGCGCGCTGGACCTGCTGGAGCAGGCGTTCGAGCCGGCCACGGGCGGCGGGATCGGCGCCGGCGGTCGGCGCCGCTTCCGGCTCAGGGCCGTGGCGTCCGGGGAGGCCATCCTTCGCTTCGGGCTGCGGCGGGCCTGGGAACACGCCGACACCACCCAACGAACCGCGGAGTTCATCCTCCAGATCGGGTGAGCTCCCACAGCAGGAGCTCGCACCATGCCCATCGACCTGAATAGCCTGCAGGCGACGATCCGCCACGAAGGCCTGCCCTGGACGGCGGGGCCCAATCCGATCGTCGACCTCACCGACGACCAGCGCCGCTTGCGGCTGGGCTATAATCCCGGTCCCGACGAGATGAGCCTCGCGGCCCGCGAGAGCGCCTCGGCCGCCCAGCGCGAGTTGGCCGCGATGGCGGTGGCCGGGACCCCGCCGGCCTGGGACTGGCGCAACGTCGGCGGGCTGAACTTCATCTCCTCGGTGAAGGACCAGGGCCAATGCGGCTCGTGCGTCGCCTTCGGAACCTCGGCCACGATCGACGCGATGATGCGGATCGGCGCCGACATCGCGGTGGGGGACCCTCAGGCCGGGGTGCTGCAGGACCTGTCGGAGGCCCAGCTCTACTTCTGCAGCCCCGACGGCCACACCTGCCAGACCGGCTGGTATGTGAGCGCGGCGTTGTCCTACGCCACCAACCCCGGCCTGGCGCCCCAGGCCTTCTTTCCGTACAGCGCGCACGACCAGCCGTGCGGGCTGGCGGCCGGCTGGCAGGCCCAGGTCACCAAGGTCGCGGCCAACCACGGCATCACCAACGCCGCGTCCATGAAGCAGTGGCTGTCGACGCGCGGCCCGCTGATCACCTGCTTCAGCGTCTATTCCGACTTCTACGGCTACAGCGGCGGCGTCTATATCAAGAGCGCCGGCGCCACCTACGAGGGCGGACACTGCGTCTGCTGCGTCGGCTACAGCGACACGCTCAACGCCTGGCTCTGCAAGAATAGCTGGGGCTCGGGTTGGGGCGCGGGCGGCTACTTCTGGATCGGCTACGGCCAGTGCGGGATCGACGGCTACATGTGGGCGGTGGACGGCCTGAGCCCGCTCTATCCGCTGTATGGCGACATCTACCAGCGTGACAACCTGCAGTGCGTGGGCCAGACCCCGGCGCCGTCCCCGCCGTCCGCCTCGCCCGACATCATCCCCTACGGCACGACGCCGCCGGCCGATCCCCAGGCCCAGTTCGGCGCGTCGGGCTGGCGCCAGGACCAGGGCAAGAGCCTGATCCAAGGCGTCCAGAACTCGATCTACGTGCGCGCGCTCAACCTGTCGGCCGCCGCCCAGACCGCCCAGGCCTATCTCTATTACAGCCCCGCGAGCCTGCTCCTGTGGCCCTCGCAGTGGCGCAACAATGCTCTGTCGACCGCGTCGGGCGCCGGCTATGCGACGCTCACCGCCGCCGCTCAGGGCCAGATCGCGGTTTCGGAGGCCTTCACCTGGAACCCGCCCGGCCTCCCGTCGGGCGACCACTATTGCCTGATCTCGCGGCTGGTGACCGCCCAGCACCCCAATCCGGTGCCCGCGGATTTCCCCACGGTCGCGGCCTTCGCGAACTATGTGCTGAACAATCCCGGCGTCGGCTGGCGCAACGTCTCGATGGTCAATCCGGGCAGCACGACGGTCCAGGTGCCGGTCAGCTTCTCGGTGCCGGACGCGGCGCAGTTCTACATCCTGCTGCAATGCGTGGGCCTGCCTGTCGGCTCTGCGGTCGGCTTCGACTGCCCCACCGCCGGCCCCAACCCTCCGCTCTCCAGCGGCCTGACGCCCATCCCCAGCAGCGGGCCGTTCGTCGCCGGCGTCACCTCGATGATTCCGGCCGGTTTCAGCGGGCAGGTCACCGTGACCTTCAAGGGCAACGGCCAGCCGGTTCCGCCCGGGGCCAAGATCGTGCTCCAGGCGGCCTACATCCCGCCGTCCGGCAGCGAGCTGGCCGAAACCTTGGCCGGAATGGACCATGACGACCGTCCGCTATTGCTGCCGGACGATGCAACGGTCGGGCCGACCCAGCTCATCCTGCTCGGCTCCTACACGGTCCTGCTGGTGAGTTGACGCCCAGGCGCGCGGTCCCCGGACGGTGTCGCCCTCGCCGTCCGGGCTCCGCAACGCCTGATTCACCACGCGGATTCACGATGTCTTGGCCGCGATGGCGTCTAGTGCCGGGGTGTCTGGATCGCGCTCCGCCAACGCCGCCGTCGCCGCCCTCGTCGCGGCGCTGAGCTTCCACGCCGCTTCGGCGTCGGCGGGCGAGATGACGCGCGAGCGCTTCGCCGCGATCATGGACAGCGCCTTCGGCCGTGGAGCCTGGCGCATGACCGGCGGCTACCGCACCCCCGAGCGCGAGAACGAACTGCGCGCCCAGGGCGCCATGACCGTGCGGCCGGGCGGCCTCTCGCGCCATTCGCTGGGCGACGCCGACGCGCCCGGCGCCTTCGATCTCGTGGTGGACCGGATGAGCCCGTACGAGGCGGCCGAGCGGCTCCGCAGCGTCGGCGCGCCGTTCGCGCGCTACCAGCCGAAGGGGACCCACGGCAGCCAGGGGCCGCACCTGCACCTCGAACCCTACGGCTTCGGCGCGCCGGCCGCAGGCGGCCTCCAGCTCGCTTTGCTGAGCCAGCCTGCCGCCAAGGCCGCCAAGCCCGCCGAAGAGCCGCGCATGCGGCCCGTGACCCTGGTCATGCCGGCGCTGGGCGCCCAGGGGGCGGCCGCCCTGCGCCAGGAGCTCGCGCGCCTTCGCGCCGGCGCGGAACAAGACCGCGCCGATGCCCAGCTCGAACTCGGCCGCGCCTATGCGTTCGGCTATCTGGCGCCGCGCGACTTCGCCCAGGCGCGAAGCTGGCTGCTCGCCGCGGCGCGCAATCCCAGCGCCGACCCGCAGACCCACGACGACGCCGTGACGGAACTCGCCGAGGTGACCGACCTCCTGGAAGCCGAACGCGCCCAGCAGTCGCCGACCCGCCTGGGCCAGCTCGCCTCCGGCGCCACGGGCCGTTGACGGCCGGCTGAGTGCACTGGCGCGTCAGCGCCCGAAGATCCGACCACGGGCCAAACGACCACACGGACACACGGCCGCCACGCTGGAGTCGTCGTGCTCCGTCCGTGTGGTCGGTGGTCCAATAACAGCGCCTCGGCGCGCGCCGAGGCGGATAGGGACGTGCGACGGGAGCCGCAGCCTCTAGGCCGCGACTTCCTCGGCGTCGCCGGTCTCGCCCGCGCCCTTCACCAAGCCCTCCAGGCCCTGTTCGCGCACCTTGCGGTACAGCGTCGAGCGGCCGATGCCGAGGCGGCGGGCGACCTCGCTCATGTGGCCGGCGTAGACCTCGATGGCGAGCTGGATCAGGTCGCGCTCGATCTCCTCCAGCGTCCGCAGGTGACCGCGGCCGTCCAGGATCCGCACCGGCTGCTCGGCGGCCGGAGCCCCCTGGGCGGCGGGCGTGGCGCTGGGCGCGGAGGCCTGGGGCGCGGCGACGTATTCCGGCGGCGGGGCGGCGACGCCCGAGATGGCCGGGAAGTCGTGCGGCTGCAGATAGGGCGCGTCTGACAGCACGATGGCGCGATAGACCGCGTTCTCCAACTGGCGGACGTTACCCGGCCAGTCGAAGGCGGTGAGGAAGCCCAAGGTCTCCGGGCTCGCCCCCACCACGGACTTGCCTTCCTCGACGTTGAACCGGCGGATGAACGCATCCACCAGGGCCGGCACGTCATCCTTCCGCTCGCGCAGGCTCGGCGCCTCGATCGGGAAGACGTTCAGGCGATAGTAGAGGTCCTCGCGGAAGCGGCCCTCGGCCACGGCGTTCGACAGGTCGCGGTTGGTCGCCGAGACAATCCGCACGTCCACCTTGATCGAGCGCTTGGAGCCGATCGGGTCGATCTCGCTCTCCTGTAGCGCGCGCAGCAGCTTGACCTGCATGTCGAGCGGCAGCTCGCCCACTTCGTCGAGGAACAGGGTGCCGCCGTTGGCCTCCTGGAACTTGCCCAGGTGCTTGTCGGTGGCGCCGGTGAAGCTGCCCTTCTCGTGGCCGAACAGAATGCTCTCGACCAGGTTCTCGGGGATGGCGCCGCAGTTCACCGCCACGAACGGCTTGCCGGCGCGGTCGGACGAGCCGTGGACGGCGCGCGCGATCACTTCCTTGCCGACCCCGCTTTCGCCGGTGATCAGGATGGGGATCGACGACTTGGCCGCCCGCTCGCCCAGCCGCTTGACCATAAGCATGGCGGGCGAGGTCCCGATCAGGTCGTCGAAGGTGGTGCGCCCGGAGGCGTGCTTCTTGAGCCGGTCCACTTCGCTCTTCAGCGAACCCATGCTGAGGGCGTTGCGGATGGAGACGGTGATGCGTTCGGGGCTGGCCGGCTTCACGAAGAAGTCGCAGGCGCCGGCCTGCATGGCCTGCACGACGGTGTCGATGCCGCCCGTCGCGGTCAGCACGATCACGGGCTGGGAGAAGCCGCGCGCGCGCATCTCCACCAGGGTGTCCTGTCCCGAGATGCCGGGCATGACGAGGTCGAGCAGGACCACGTCCACGGCCGCGCCGGACGAAAGGTGCTGAATGGCTTCGTCGCCGCTCTGGGCATGGGCGACGGCGAAACCGTCGCGCTCCAGGACCGCCTGGATCAGACGGCGTTGCG
>NZ_JANINU010000012.1 GCF_024508875.1 Phenylobacterium sp. | reverse complement strand
CGCGATAGAGGCCGAAGTTCTTGTCGCAGGAATAGGCGACCATGGCGTTGTCCACCGCCTCGAGGACGGTCCGAAGCCCCGCCGCGTCCTCCTCCAGTCCGGCGCCAAGTCCCTGGTAGGCGAGGTCGATCAGCGGCACGAGGCCGCGGTCCGAGATCACGTTCGCCAGCTCGCGCCACTGATCCGCGCTCGGGTCCGCGCCGCTCGGGTTGTGGCAGGCGCCGTGCAGCAGGACGACGTCGCCGGCGCTCGCTCCCTTCAGCGCAGAGATCGTCTCGTCGAACGTCAGCGCCTGGGTCTTGGGGTCGAAATGGCGGAAGCTGGCCACCTCCAGGCCGGCCTCGGCGAAGATCGGCGCGTGGATCGGCCAGGACGGCTGCCCCAGCCAGATCTTCGCGCCCGGCTTGCCCGAGTTGGCCAGTTCGGCCGCGAGGCGCAACGCGCCGGTGCCGCCCGGGGTCTGCACCCCGAACAGGTCGGCAGCCGCGGCGCCCGTCCCGAAGGCGATGGGCGCGAGCCGCTCAAGGTAGCCGAAGTCGCCTTCGGGCCCGAGGTAGGCCTTCGTCTGCTGCGTCTCCAGCAGCTTCCGCTCGGCCGCCTTCATGGCCGCGAACACCGGCGTCCGGCCCTGGGCGTCCTTGTAGACGCCGACGCCGACGTCGATCTTCGTGGGGCGAGGGTCCTCGCGGTACATCTTGCTGACGGCCAGGACGGCGTCGGGCGGCTGGGGCAGCAGGCCGTCGAACAGGGCGCCGGCGGTGGTGCGGGACGGGGCGGTGTCGGTCGAGCTCATCGCGTCAGTCTACCCGCGCTCGGGCGCATAGGGTTTCCATTCTTTGCGCTGGCGGCTGGCTGCTCGCATGGGCGTTCCAGAAATGGCGGCCGAACCGCCGGGACAATTCAGAAGCGCTGTCCCGACGCGCGCAGCAGCTTCGGGGTTGCTAGAACCGGAAATACGGTTCACATTTTATGCGCGTGCCGGGCCAGAAGGCCGGGCGGGCTCCTCCCCTCGGGGCCGCTCCGCGCGGGCGGCCCTGCCTTTGGGCGGAGCCGACAAGAACAGACGCTAGGGAGGGCGCACATGAAGATCGGCAAACTGGCCGCCGCGGGGCTGGCCGCGCTGGGGCTCGTCACCGCCTCGGCCGCGCCCCAGGCCCTGACGGGGATCGGCGCGGCCCAGGCGCAGGCGGCGAAGCGGCCGAACATCGTGCTCATCCTGGCGGACGACCTCGGCTACAACGACATCTCGCTGCACGGCAATCCGCTGGTGCGCACGCCCAACATCGACTCGATCGCGCAGTCGGGCGCGCGGTTCGAGAACGGCTACACGGGCGATGCGGTGTGCTCCACCTCGCGGGCCGCCCTGATGACGGGCCGCAACTACTCCCGCTACGGCTTCGAGTGGCTGCCCAACCTGCCGGGCTTCGTGAACGCGCGGAACGGCAAGTACGTGGTCGAGCGCTACGCGGCCAAGATCCAGCCCACCGACGGCAAGCCCATCCCGCCCGAGCGCAACGGCCTGCCCGACACCGAGGTGACGATGGCCCAGGTGCTGAAGGCGCAGGGTTATCACACCGGCATCGTCGGCAAATGGCACCTGGGCACGGCGCCCAACCTGCTGCCGCAGCGGCGCGGCTTCGATGAGTTCGTGGGTTTTCCGGGCGGGGCCGCCCTGTACGCGAAGGTGGACGATCCCACCGTGGTCACCGCCAAGCTGCCCTGGAGCGGCATCGACGCGTACCTCTACGACAACCTGACGACGAACGTCTGGCGTGACGGCAAGCCGACGCCGGCCAAGAAGTACATGACCTACGAGCTGGCGGACGAGGCCGTCAACTTCATCGACCGCAATAAGAAGAAGCCCTTCTTCCTCTATCTGGCGTTCAACTCGCCCCACAATCCGATCCAGGCGCCCAAGGCGATCTACGACCGCATGGGCCACATCAAGGACGAGAAGACCCGCGTCTACTATTCGATGATCCAGGCGATGGATGACGGCGTCGGTCAGGTGCTGCGCAAGCTGAAGGCCGAGGGGCTGGAGAAGGACACCATCGTCGTCTTCCTCTCCGACAACGGCGGCGCCTCCTACCACCAGATCCCGCAGGAGAACCTGCCGTACCGCGGCTGGAAGACCACCTATTTCGAGGGCGGCGTCCACGTGCCGTTCTTCGTCAAGTGGCCGGCCAGGATTCCCGCCGGCACGATGACGCCCGGCATCGCCTCCAGCCTGGACCTGTTCCCGACGTTCCTGGCCGCCGCCGGCGGCAAGCTGCCGGCCGACCGCGAGTACGACGGCGTCGACCTCACCGCGTCGCTGACGGGGCAGGCGGGACCTGACGCCCTTCGCAGCCGCAGCCTCTACTGGCGCAAGGGCGACTACCGGATGATCCGCCAGGGCGACTGGAAACTGCAGACCCTCGATGACCCGAAGGCGGTCTGGCTGTTCGACCTCGCCACCGATCCGACCGAGCGCATCAACCTGGCGTCGATGATGCCGGAGAAGGTCATGGAGCTGAAGGCGGCCTTCGCGGCCCAGGAGAAGAAGTACATCGCCCCGGCGTGGCCGGCGACCGCCCGCGCCCGCATCAACGTCGATGGTCACCCGCCGGTGATCCCGGGCACGGTCGAGTACGTGGAGTGGCTGAACTAGATAACGGAGGGCCGCCGTCGTGGTCGGAGTCCGGCCCGACCACGACGAGCGGGGACGTCGGCCGGCGGAGATCGTGCGCAGCGTTTCGAGGCTCCAGCCGTCTCGATGCCGGCGTCGGGGGGAGAGGAGGGTGTCTGCAACCCACGCCTCGCCGACTGCGGCGACGCTCCGCCTTTCGGCGACGAGCGGAATGTCAGCTTCGAGGTGCGGCTGCGATTCTCGCAACCGACCCGTTGCTGACCTCCGCAAGGGCCGCCTATGGCAGCCTGATGAGTGTGTGGTAGCTTTGCCGACGATGGAAGCGCTACGCACAATCAGGACCCGCTGGTGTCAATACCGTGCTGACCTCATTGCGAAAACCGAAGCAATGACGCCGAGGACGCGCATGTTCTACGTCCGCTCCTTCATGATGCCATGGTGTGCCGTACTCTTAGTCGGCGGCGTCCTGTGCTTCGCACTAGATATGATCTTCCATATTGGCGAGTTTGGTCGGGTCATTGTGCTGGGACCCTTCGCTCTCGTGAGCTTAGGCGGCATGTTCTATGCCGCTGGCGTTGTCATGTACTTCGGCGTCCGGGCTGACATTAGGCGAATGAAGGAAGCTCGGGCCAAAGTCGGCTAACCACCCCTCAGGGACGTTCGGAAGGCCTGCTTCCCGATTGGCCATGGGCGCGCGATCAGGTCGGCGAAGGACGGTCGGAAGTCCTAAGCTGTGAACATCGCCTCGCAGCCCGTGCCGGCGAGCGCGGCATCGGCCCGGGTCCGGTCTTCGGGCGCCAGGGCCGCGTATTCCTCGCGCAGCCAGCCCAGGCACTTGGCCTGGTAGGGGAAGGGCTGCATGACCCAGGGCTGGCCGTCGATGTGGGTCTGGACCTCGGCGGCGCCGTCGCGTACCGCGCGGGCGTTGGCCAGCAGCAGCGGCGCATAGGTTCGGCCGGCCTCGGCGAGGATCGCGGTCAGGGTCGCGGGCAGGGCGGCCGCGTCGAACCAGTCGGCCTCGGTCGGCTCCTCGCCTGTCAGGTCCTCCATCAGCAGGGTCCAGGCCGCGACCCGCGGGGCGCGGGCGTGGGTCAGCGCCATGGACGTGGGGTCGAAGTGGATAAGCTGGGTCAGCTGGCCGTAGGCCGCGAAGTCGCAGGCGGCCGGCCGGCCGCCCAGCAGGAAGCGGTGGTCGCGCAGGTGGGCCTCCATCAGGTCGAGGAAGCGCACATAGCTGGCCTCGATCACCGGGCCCGTGGTGGGGTTGGAGCCGACGTAGCGCAGGCGCGGGATCTGCCGCTCGGCGAAGGCGCGGCCCGCGGCCTGCAGCTCCTCGTCGGGCAAACGCGAGCGCGTATAGGCCGGCAGCACGGCGGCGGCCTTGGCGATGTCCGGCTCGTAGGCCCAGCGGTAGTGGAACATCGCCTTGGTGAGCCACTCGTCGCCGAAGTCCTCCAGCACCGCGTCGATGAGCGCGAGGGCGGGATCCGCCGGCCGGGCCTCGCGCCCGGCATGCTCGCGTTCCAGCCGCCGGAGCAGCGGCGTTGAGTCGGTCGCCGCGGTCAGGCCGCCCGCGCCGTCCGGGAAGTAGAACGTCGGCAGCAGCGACACCTTGGGCCGGGGCAGGTTCGGCGCCTCGTGCGAGAGCTGGACGAGGCTGTACGGAATGCGCCGGTAACGCAGTAGCGCCACCATCTTGCGGGTGTAGGGCGAGCCCGGCACCCCGCTCAGCATGACGCGGTCGTTCGATCCGCCCATCGTTCCCTCCATTGACTTGTTGCTGGCAATGATAAAACCGTAATTCCGGTTCGCAAAGAAAATCGCCTGGGGAGGCTGCATGCGGGAAGGGTCCGAGCCCGAGGTCTTCCTCTATGGCGCGCCATCGTCGCTCTATACCGCCAAGGTCCGCGCGTTCCTGCGCGCCCACCGCATCCCGCACGAAGAGCGATTCCCGTCGCACCCCCGCTATCGCGGCGCGGTGCGCGAAGCGGCCGAGAGCCATCGGATTCCGGTGGTGGAGTTTCCGGACCACACGGTGGTCCAGGACTCCACGCTGATCCTCGACGAGCTGGAGCGCCGCTATCGTCCGGCCGCCGACCTGGCCCTGGGGCCGCGCCAGCAACTGGTGAGCCACCTGCTGGAGTGCGTGGGCGACCGCGGGCTGACCAAGCCGGCGATGCACTTCCGCTGGAACTTCATGGCGGAGAACGAGGCCTTCATCGTCGGCGAGTTCGGGCGCGCGCTGCGCTTCCCCGGGCCGGCCGAAGAGATCGAGCGGCTGGGCCGGCGCGTGGCGGCGAAGATGTCGGGCTACCTGCCCATGCTGGGGATCGAGGCTCGCACGGTCCCGGCCATCGAGGCCGCCTACGCCGAGACCCTGGCGCGGCTCGACGTCCTGTTCTCGGAGCATCCGTACGTCCTGGGCGGCGCGCCGACGCGCGGCGACTTCGCCCTGATGGGGCCGATGTACGGCCACCTCGGGCGCGACCCCTATCCGCTTCGGCTGATGCAGACGGCCGCGCCGCTGGTGTTCCGCTGGATCGAGCGCGTCAACGGCGGGGAGGGGACCGGGCCCGAGTTCCCCGACGCGGCGGCGGCGCCGTTGCCGGGTGACCGGGTCCCGGACGCCCTCCAGGACTTTCTGCGCCACGTCTTCGCCACCTATCGCGACGAGTTGCTGGCGTCGGCCGAACGCCTGGCCGGCTGGGTCGCCGAACACGCCGACGCGGCGGCCGGCACGCTGCTGTCCCCCGCCGGCGTCGACCAGCCGGCGCTGGGCCCGATCGTCGTCGACTACCACGGGGTCAAGGTCCAGCAGCAGGCCATGGGCCATTCGCTGTGGGTGCTGCAGCGGGCGCTGGATTTCACGGCCAGCCTCGACGACGAGGCCCGCCGATCGTGCGAGGCGCTGGCCGACGAGGTGGGCGTCGGCGCGCTGTTGCGATTGAAGCTGGCGCGCCGTCTGACGCGGATCGGCGGACGCCTTGCGGTGGCCTGATTGACACTCCGGCGCGATACGCTCAAATAGGAATCAGAATTCACGTTCCGATCAATGAGAACGTGGCGGAGGAGGAAGCGAAGATGGCGGTCCCCGCCGGCTCCGACATGGCGTCGGACCCTACGCTCGCGCGGCCGATGACCGGCAGGCGCAGCGCCGGCCTCCTGGCGCACCTCAATTCCATCAACCTTGCCCGCGAGGCGCGGCGTCGATCCCGGCGCCAGTACGCGGCAGGGCGCCTCAAGTCCCAGCCGGGCGCCACGCGCCCATGAACAACACAACGAAGGGGGAAACCATGAGCTCGGCGTATAGGAAACATGTCCTGCTGCTGGGGGCCGCGGCGGCCCTGCTCTGCGCCGCGCCGGCGGCGGCGCAGGATGCGACGGAGGTGGAGACCATCGTCGTGACGGCGCAGAAGCGCGCCGAGGACATCCAGGATGTGCCCATGGCGGTGTCCGCGATCAGCGGCGACCAGATCGAGAAGCGCGGCGTCACCAGCGTGACCGAGCTGGCCAGGTTCCTGCCCAGCGTCCAGATCACCCAGTCCAACAACAACCGCAACACCACGGTGTTCGTCCGCGGCGTCGGCACATCGGGCACCAACCCGGGCATCGAGGCCAGCGTCGGGCTGTTCCTGGACGGGGTCTACCTGCCGGCCGCCGGGCCGATCCAGGTGAACCTGCAGGACATCTCCAGCCTCGAGGTGCTGCGCGGTCCCCAGGGGACGCTGTACGGCCGCAACACCCCGGTCGGCGCGATCAACATGACCACCCGCGCCCCGCAGCAGGCGCCCGAGGCGATGCTGACCGGCACGATCGGCAACTACGCGGACAAGCGGCTCGGCGGCTACGTCGGCGGCGGGATCACCGACAATCTCGCAGGACGCCTGTCGTTCTGGATCGCCGATCGAAAGGGCTACGAGCACAACCTCTTCACCGACGACGACGTGAACGGCTCGTCCCAGCGCGGCCTGCGCGGGCGGCTGAAGTGGACGCCGGCCGAGGACGTCGACGTCAACCTCATCGCCTACTACGCGCACATCAACTCGCACTGCTGCACGCCCGACGTGCTCGACCCGACCGGCGCGCGGGGCATCGCGACGCCCGGCTTCCTGGCCGCGAGCGCCGCGGTGGGCCGTCCGTTCCGCAATTACGACGACAAGGACCACGTGGTCGACGACGACTACGAAGGCCGCAACGCCACGGACAGCTACGGAGCCTCGATCCAGGTCGACAAGGACCTGTGGGGCGGCCACACCCTGACCTCGATCACCGCCTACAACGCCTACGACGACAACATCACGCAGCTCGCCGCCGACGCCGTGCCGCTGGACGTCAGCCGCGGCTTCCAGCGCCTGGTGGCCGAGGTCTATTCGGAGGAGCTGCGGCTCCTGTCGCCGACGAACCAGCGGCTCGAATACATCGCCGGCGTCTACCTGTTCCGCGAGGACATGCGCTACGACACCCAGAGCGTCGCGGGCGCCCAGGCCACGCGGGTGTTTCCCGGCAACGCCCGGGTGCTGCCCGGCGAGTTCAACCACTTCTACTATCGCCAGGCGACCGAGAGCGCGGCCGCCTTCGGCCAGCTCACCTTCAACATCACGGACACGTTCCGCGTCACCGGCGGCGCCCGCTATTCCTGGGACAAGAAGGACAGCTTCATCGCCAGCGTGAACAGCCCGGTCGGCACGGCCCAGTTCCGCTCGGCCTTCCCGATCAACGTGGTGGGCGACGTCAGCCGAAGCGAGAAGAAGTTCACCTGGTCGCTGGGGGCTCAGTACGACCTCACGCCTGACATCATGGGCTATGTCCTGGCGGCTACGGGCTACAAGACCGGCGGCTTCAACGCCCGCGCCGCCGCGCCGAACACGCCCTACGAGTTCGATGCCGAGAATTCGATGAACTACGAGATCGGCCTCAAGTCGACGCTGCTCGACGGGGCCCTCGTCCTGAACGTCGACGTCTACCGGACCACGCTGAAGGACTTCCAGGACTCGCTGCTCAATCCGGTGACGGGCACGGGCTTCATCGTCGGCAACGCCGGCGAGCGGCGCTCCCAGGGCGTCGAGGCCGACGCGCGCTGGCGGCTCACCCGCGACTTCTCGCTGAACGGCAGCCTGTCCTACAACGACGCCGAATACACCGACTACACGGCGGGCCAGTGCTACGCGGGCCAGACCGCGAACGGCAGCAAGCCGGGGAGCTGCAATTTCAACGGCCTGCGGCCCTCGCAGAACCCGAAGTGGCAGTGGAGCCTGGCCTTCGCCTGGACCCACGACATCGACTTCCACGACACCGCGCTCTTTGCGAACGGCGACATCTCCTACACCGACAGCCAGTACCTGACCTCGACCCTGGATCCGCGGTCGTACCAGGGCTCGTACACGCTGCTCGGCCTGCGGGCCGGCATCCAGGCGCAGGATGGCCGCTGGCGGCTCTCGGCCTACGGCAAGAACCTCAGTGACGAGTCGTTCTACCTGCAGACCACGGCCCATCCGCTCAGCTTCCTGATGAGCGCGGGCGGCACGGCGGCGGTCGACTCGTTTGTCGGCTGGTACGGTCCGCCCCGGACCTACGGCGTCGAGTTGCAGGTCAGGTTCTGATCGCCGCGTGCGCAGTCGTCCTCAGCATTGGGGCCTTGAGCCCGGGCGCGTCTCGCGCGTCCGGGCCGCCCCTTGTTTCCTTTTGGAAACGGCGGTCGGGACGGCTAAACCGCGAGCCGAGCAGCGGAAGATCTAGATGCCGAAAGCCAAGAGCCTGGACGCCAACGGGACCGACCCAACCTGGGCTCGTCCGGCGTACCAGAACCGCAGCCGCGAACAGCGCGACCGCCTCCTCAAGGCGGGCGAGCGCGCCTTCGCCGCCAACGGCTTCTGGCAGACCCACATCACCGATATCGCCAAGCGCGCCGGCTGTTCGGTGGGCAGCTTCTACCGCCGCTTCGAGGACAAGGAAGCGTTCTTCCTGGCGCTCCAGTCCGACATGGCCGCGCGCGCCGAAGCCAATATCGCGAAGTTCTTCGAGGACCCCGCCCGCGCGAACGAGACGCTGGACGAGCTGCTGGGCCGGCTGACCCACAACACCGCGCGCACGATGCGGGGGATCGAGGGCTACTACCGCGCGCTGTTCGAACTTAGCCTTCGGGGTCAGAACGTCTGGCCGCCCATGCGCCGGATCGAGGCCATCGAGGCCGAGTTCCTGGTCAAGCTCCTGAAGGCGCGCGGCGTCGCCGTCGATGACCGGGCGCAGCAGCGGGCGCACCTGGCCATCCGCATGATGCACGGCCAGATCATCTCGGCGATGCTGCACGGGCCGGGGCCCTGGAGCGCGGACGATCCGCTGCTGCACGAGGAGCTGGCGCTGATGCTGATGCGCTACCTCGGCATCGGCTCCGAAACGGTGCGGGCGAAGGCCTGAACGATCCGACGGCGCGCCGGAACGCGCCGCGACAAGAGGGGGAAGCAGACGATGAGCGGGCTCTATCGAATCTTCGGCTCGGAGATGTCGCCGTACTCGGTGAAGGTGCGCTCCTACTTCCGGTTCAAGGGGCTCCCGCACCGCTGGATCGCGCGCAACGCCGCCAACGACGAGGACTACAAGCGGTACGCCAAGCTGCCGATCGTCCCCACTGTCGCCACGCCGGACGACGAGGGCCTGCAGGACTCCACGCCGATCATGGAGGCGGTCGAGGCGCGGCATCCCGAGCCGTCGATCCATCCGGACGACCCCGCGCTTCGCTTCCTCTCGGCGCTGATCGAGGAGTTCGGCGACGAGTGGGGCAACAAGCTGATGTTCCACCATCGCTGGTACGCCGACGTCGATCAGGCCGCCTCCGCCCAGACCCTGGCTCGTCTGTCGCTGCCGAACGGCACGGCCGAGCAGGTGGCCGAACGCACGCGCATGGTTCGCGAGCGGATGACGGGCCGCGGCCATTTCGTCGGCTCCAGCGACGCCAACGCGCCCCTGATCACGGCCTACTACCTGGAACTGCTGGACATCCTCGAGGCGCACCTCGCCGAGCGGAAGTACCTCTTCGGCGCGCGGCCGGCCTTCGGTGACTTCGGCCTCGCGGCCCAGCTCTACGAGTGCTCGGTCGACCCCACCTGCGGCGGCATGATCCGCGCCCGCGGCCCCGCGGTGCTCGACTGGTGCCACCGGATGCTGGAGCCGCGGATCGATGGCGACTTCGAGGGCTGGGACAGCCTGAAGCCGACGCTGGCCCCGCTGCTGGCCTATGTCGGCCGCTACTTCCTGCCCTGGACGTGCGCCAACGCGGCCGCGCTGCAGGCCGGCGAGCCGGAGTTCGCCGTCCGCCTGGGCCAGGACACCTACGTCCAGCCGCCGCAGAAGTACCATGCCAAGTCGCTGGCCGCGCTGCGAGCCCGGTACGCTGCGGTGGCCGACGATGCGCGCCTCGCGGCCATCCTGGACGAGGCCGGCGCGAGGGCGGGGCTTCGCGTCTAGCGCTCGCGATTCAAAACGCCGATCGGCGGGCGGCGGTCCGCCCGCTTGCCCGGCCCGCCCATGGCTTGAACCGGCGTCGGGCGCAGGTCGGACAGCAGGATCGCGCCGTCGCCGTCGGGGTCCAGCAGGGCGAACCGGCGGTCGCTGGCGGCGCGCCATTCGGTCCGGCTGACCGTGAACGAGAAGTCGGCGTCCGCGCCGCGGATCGGATGCGGCTCGTTGATGAGACTGTAGGCGGCGGCGCCCTGCATGCGCGTGTTCAGCTCGTTGCGGCCCGCGGCCTGGCCACGACGGCCGCCGCCCATGCCGCCCATCATCCCGGCGCCTACGCGGCTGACCTCGGGGACCAGCTCCTCTTCCCAGCGGGTCACTTCCGGCATGCTGATCTGGCCGTCGCCGTCGGCGTCCAGCGCCTTGAACCAGGCGTCGGCGTCGGCGCGGAACTCGTCGCGGGTCAGGCGCCCGTCGTGGTTGGCGTCGGCCTGGGCGAACCAGGCGGCGGACGGGTAGGGCTGGTCTCCCGGAGCGCGGAAGGGCTGGCCGGACGGGCTGACGAACAACTGGGCGCGCGGCCGGTGCGGCCCGTCGCCGGGGCGCCCGCCCGGTCCGTCTGCGAAATCGTCATCGCCGAACCCCGGCGGCGGTCCGCCGCGAGGCCCGCCGGCGCAGGCCGCGAGCGCGAGGGTGATCCCGATGAGACCGATCCAGGTCCTGATACGCATGCTGTCCCGTCCGAAGAGCTTGGCCCCGTCTCGCCGCGCAAAGCGGCGGGCCGGTGTCCGATGCGCCACAATCGCGGGCTTTTCCGGCGCCGTCAGCCCCCGCGGAAGCGGGCGATCCATGCTGCGAGGGCGGCGACGTAGCGGCCGAGGTATTTCCGCGTCGGCTCGTCGATCAGCCGGCCCTCGGCGTCGAACTTCTCGTGCGCCCGGAACACCAGGATCTCGGGCTGGGGCATGCAGTACGAGTTGGTGAACTCGAAGGCCTGTCGCAACTGGCTCTGCCCCCGGGCGCTGCCCGTCTGGCCGGGGGAGGCGCCGATGATCCCGACCGGCTTGCGGTTCAGCGCCGCATCGGCCGGCGGACGTGAGGCCCAGTCCACGGCGTTCTTCATCACGCCCGGGACGCCGTGATTGTACTCGGGGCAGGCGAACAGCACGCCGTCGGCAGCGCGGATGGCGGCCTTGAACGCGGCGACGCCGTCCGGATCTCCGCCCGCCTCCACGTCGCCGTTGTAAAGCGGCACGACGGCCAGGTCGAAGGTCTCGATCGCCACCCGGTCGGGCGCGACCTCGGCGGCGGCGCGCAGAAGGGCGCGGTTGAATGACGCGTGGCGCAGGCTGCCGGCCACGCCGAGGATGCGGAGGGTGTCGCTCATGGCTGGCCTCTAGCACGCAGGACGGCGCCGCCGTTCGCAGAAACGGCGGCGCCTGGGATCGTTCGTTCGGCGAGCAGGCGTCAGGCGGGTTCGAGGGCCGCCGAGGATTGGCTCGTCGCGTCCTTCAGCTCGCCCTTCAGCCACGCGAGCAGGTCGTTGTTGATGATGTCGGCATGGGTCGTCGCCATGCCGTGCGGCAGGCCGGGATAGACCTTCAGCGTGCCCTTCTGCAGCAGCTTGATGCTCTTCAGGGCCGCGTCCTGGTAGGGCACGATCTGGTCGTCGTCGCCATGCATCACGAACACCGGCACGTCGATCTTCTTCAGGTCCTCGGTGAAGTCGGTCTCGGAGAAGGCCTTGATGCAGTCGTAGTGGGCCTTCACCCCGCCCATCATCCCCTGGCGCCACCAGTTGCGGATGGTCCCCTCGCTGACGTTCGCGCCGGGCCGGTTGAAGCCGTAGAACGGCCCGGTTGGCACATCGAGGAACTGTTGGGCGCGATTGGCGAGCAGGCCGGTGCGGAAGCCGTCGAACACCTCCATCGGCAGGCCTTCGGGGTTGCTCTCCTTCTTGACCATCACCGGCGGGACCGCGCCGATCAGCACGCCGGCCGCCGCCCGGTCCGTCCCGTGCCGTCCGAGGTAGCGGGCGACCTCGCCGCCGCCGGTCGAGTGGCCCACGTGCACCGCGTCCTTCAGGTCCAGCGCCAGCACCAGCGCCCGCAGGTCGTCGGCGTAGGTGTCCATCTCGTTGCCGTCCCAGGTCTGGCTCGATCGGCCATGCCCGCGGCGATCGTGCGCGATGACGCGATAGCCGTTCATGCCGAAGAACATCATCTGGGCGTCCCAGTCGTCCGCGCTCAGCGGCCAACCGTGGCTGAAGACGATGGGCTGTCCCGATCCCCAGTCCTTGTAGAAGATCTGCGCGCCGTCCTTGGTGGTGATGGTAGGCATTGGGGGCTCCTGTTCTGGTACGCCCCACGATGCGCCTCGCGCGTGACGGTCTCAATTCAACCTGCGGTGTCCGGCTGTCCGGGTGGCGATCCCGCCAGCCGACTGGGCGGTGGATGACCGCCAAACCGGCGCCCGCGGTCAGTAGCTGCCGAAGCGCACCTCGGCGCTGCCCGCCGGCAGCTCGATGGTCATGCCGTCCTTGGCGAGGCGCCAGTCCAGCTTGCCGCCGTCCTCGATCCCTTTTGCGAAGGTCTCGGGCGTGAACATCGGCAGGCCCGCCTGGGTCAGGTGGTTCAGCACCAGCGCCTTGACGCCGGCCTGCCGCGCGATGTCGGCGGCTTCCGCGGGTTCGGTGTGATAGGTCACCGTGTCGGCGATGACCGAACTCATGCGCGCATTGCCCATCATCGCCAGCCCCTGGGCCAGTTGCTTGGTCATGGCGTTGTTCTGCGCCTCGTGGACCAGCACGTCGGCGCCTTTGGCGGCCACGGCCAGCGGCGCCCACTTCGTGGTGTCGCCGCTCACCACCACCGAGCGGCCCTTGTAGTCGAACCGGTAGGCGAAGGCCGGGTCGATCGGGTCGTGATGGACCCGGATCGCCGTCACCGTCAGGTCGCCGTCCTTCCAGGCCACGGCCGTGCCGTCTGGCCTCGCGACGGTCACCACCTTGGGCGCGAGCAGGCCTTCGGCGGTCTCGAACCGCGCCCCGTGCTCGTGGTGCGCCTTGCGGAAGCGGTGGTCGTCCTCGTACGCGAGGTTGAACCCGTTCGCGAGCTTGTCGACGCCGGCCGGCCCGACCACGGCGAGCGGCGCCATCCGGCCGTTCACCCAGCTCTGCATGTTGAACTCGCCCAGGTCGCCGATGTGGTCCGAATGCAGATGGGTAACGAACACCGCCTTCGCCGCCGCGACGGGGATGCGCCAGGTCATCAGGTTCTCGGTGGCTTCGGGGCCGATGTCGACGAGGTACAGGGCGCCGCCGGCCTGCACCGCCGTGCACGGCTTGGCCCGTCCCGCCACCGGCAGCGGCCCGGACGTGCCGCAGAAGATCACCCGCAGGCCATCGAAAGCAGGGGCCTGCGCCTGGGCCGCCGTAGCGGACAGGGCCAGCGCCAGGGCGGCGACGAGGACGCGCAGCATGCTTGTTTCCCCCTAAAATCGGAATTCTAATTCACGTTCCTATGCTAGAGCTGCGCAAACCACAAACGGGAAGGACGCCATGACCCTCAGCTACGACCT
>NZ_JANINU010000011.1 GCF_024508875.1 Phenylobacterium sp. | reverse complement strand
TTCCGTATCGGGTCGGCGGCGTCTTACGACGCGTAGAATTCGACCACGAGGTTCGGTTCCATCTTCACCGGGTACGGCACTTCGGCCAGTTCCGGCGCGCGGACGAACGTCGCGGCCATGCCCTTGGCGTCGACCGTGATGTAGTCCGGGGTGTCGCGTTCCGACGAGCCCAGGGCTTCCAGCACCAGGGCCATGTTGCGCGAGCGCTCACGGACCGAGACGACGTCGCCAGCCTTCACGCGGTAGGAGGCGATGTTCACGCGCTTGCCGTTCACCAGGACGTGGCCGTGGTTGACGAACTGGCGGGCGGCGAACGGGGTCGGGACGAACTTGGCGCGGTAGACCACCGCGTCCAGGCGCGACTCGAGCAGGGCGATCAGGTTTTCCGAGGTGTTGCCCTTGCGGCGCGCGGCTTCCGCATAGATGCGGACGAACTGCTTCTCGGTGATGTTGCCGTAGTAGCCCTTCAGCTTCTGCTTGGCGCGCAGCTGCAGGCCGAAGTCCGAGACCTTGGACTTGCGGCGCTGGCCGTGCTGGCCGGGGCCGTAGGCGCGGGTGTTGATCGGAGACTTCGGACGACCCCAGACGTTTTCGCCCATCCGGCGGTCGAGCTTGTACTTGGCGCTATGGCGCTTGGACATATTCCACTCTTCATTCGACGCGGGCCGGCATCCTCTTGGTGAGAATGCGATTTCAACGGCGGCCTTGCATCAACCCGTCATAGACTTCCGGCCGCACGAGAGGCCCCGGCGGCTGGAAGGCGCGGTGTATGACGGTTGGGCCGTCGCGAGTCAAGGATGGGAGCGGTCGCCGGCCTGGCTGCGAGGCCCAAGCTGCGGGCGGCGCAGAAAACACATGCGGTGACCTTGGGGAATTTCGATAGGCATCGTTCCAAACAGACAACGGGGGATCCTTGACCATGGCCCGCATGAAATTCGGCGCGTTCCTCGCTCCGCATCACCCCATCGGCGAGCATCCGATGCTCCAGATGCGCAACGACATCCGCCTGGCGGCTCAGCTCGACGCGCTGGGGTACGACGAGTTCTGGGTCGGCGAGCACCACTCCACGGGGTGGGAGATGATCGCCTCACCGGAGATGTTCCTGGCGGGTGTCGCCCAGCACACCCATCGCATCCGCCTGGGCACGGGCGTCGTCTCGCTGCCCTACCACCACCCCTTCAACGTCGCCCAGCGGATGGTCCAGCTCGACCACATGAGCGGCGGCCGCCTGATCTTCGGCACGGGCCCCGGCGCCCTGCCCTCGGACGCCTACATGCTGGGCATCGACCCGATGACCCAGCGCGACCGGCAGGACGAGGCGATCGGCGTCCTGCAGCGCCTGTTCGCCGGCGAGCGGGTCACGCACAAGAGCGACTGGTTCACGCTCCAGGACGCGCGCCTCCAGCTCTTCCCGCTTCAGGAAGAGCTGCCGATGGTCACCGCTTCGTCGATCAGCCCCTCGGGCATGACTCTCGCCGGGAAGTACGGCCTGGGCGTGCTTTCGATCGGCTCCAACTCCGACGCCGGCCTCGCCGCGCTGCCGACCCAGTGGGGCTTCGCGGAGCAGGCGGCCGCCAAGTCCGGCAAGACGGTGGATCGCAAGAACTGGCGGGTGCTGATGTCCTGGCACATCGCCGAGACCCGCGAGGAAGCCCGGGCGCAGGCCGGCGAAGGCCTGATGAAGTGGCACAACGAGTACACGGTCGGCACGCTGATGCGGCCGGGCGCGGAGCTGTTCAAGAGCCCCGACGACGCGGTCGACCAGACGGCGTTCGTGGACGGCGCCGCCTCGGTGATCGGCACGCCGGACGACCTGATCGCCGCGATCCGCAAGCTGCAGGCCTCGGCCGGCGGCTTCGGCGTGGTGCTGGGCTTCGTCCACGACTGGGCCAACCGCGAGAACACCTCGCGCAGCTGGGACCTGGTGGCGCGCTATGTGATCCCGGAGATCCAGGGCCTGCTCGAAGGCTACCGCACCTCTCGCCAGTATGTGGTCGAGCACCGGGATTCGTTCGAGCGCGCGGGCCAGGCGGTGCTGAGCAAGATCATGTCGCACGAAGGCGCCGCCGCCGCGCTGAAGGAAGGCATGGCCGCCGGGGCGGCGATGCGGTCCCCCAACGCGCCGGACCTCAACAAGGCGGCCCAGGATCTCAAGCAGCAGGGCGAGTAGCCCCGCCGCCCCCTTGGGCGGCCGCCGCTGTCGGAGTCAGTCGAGAGGTACGAGATGGGTGCGAACGGACGAAAGTCAATCTTCATCACCGGCGCGGCGTCGGGGATGGGCCGCGAGACGGCGCGGCTGTTCGCCGGCAAGGGCTGGTTCGTCGGCGGCTTCGACGTGAACGACGCCGGGTTGGCCGCGCTGCGCGACGAGCTGGGGCCGGACAATTGCCTGGTCCGCCGGCTCGACGTCACGGACCGCGAGGACTACCGCCTCGCGCTGGAAGCGTTCGCACAGACCACCGGCGGCGCCATGGACATCCTCTACAACAACGCCGGCATCGGCCGCGGCGGGCCGTTCGCCGACCAGCCGTTCGAGGACGTGCTGGCTGTGGTCAACGTCAACCTGGTCGGCGTGCTGATCGGCATCCACACCGCCTTGCCGCTGCTGAAGGCGACGCCGGGCTCGATGTGCTTCACGACCTCGTCGTCGTCAGCCACGTTCGGCATGCCCGGCATCGCGGTCTATTCGGCGACCAAGCACGCCGTGAAGGGGCTCTCGGAGGCGCTGTCCGTCGAATTCAAGGCGTACGGCGTCAAGGTGGCCGACGTGCTGCCCGGGCTGATCGACACGCCGATCCTGCCGCCCGGCGCGGTGGAAAACGCGCCGAAGGAGGGCCCCTTCCGCGCGATCCCGCCGATGGAGGTCGCGAAGGTGGTCTGGGAGGCCTACCACTCCGACAAGCTGCACTGGTACGTGCCGCCGGAGCTCATCGAGCTCGACAAGGCCGCCACCCTGACGCCCGAGGCGGTCCGTGACCAATTCGCCGCGGGCCAGACCATATTGAAGGTCGACGCGGCCGACGCCGGCTAGTCGCCGAGCCTGGCCGCCTCCATGCCCGCCTATCTCGTCCTCGACCTCACGGTGAACGATCTCCGCGACTTCCTACCCTACGTCGAAGCCATCCCGGCGTTCATCGCCCGGCACGGCGGACACTACGTGTCGAAGGGAGCCAAACCGGTCACCCTGGAAGGTGACTGGGCGCCGCAGCGTCTTGTGATCCTGGAATTCCCGTCGAGCCGTCACGCCCAGGCGTTCCTGGCCGATCCCGAGGCGCAGGACCTGTTCGCGCGACGCCATCGCTCCACGACGAGCCGCCTGGTGATGGTCGAGGGCGAATCCTGACGGCCTCTCCGCCCGCCCCTACCCCGCCGTGAGGGCCGGCAGCCGGTAGCGACCGTCCTGGAAGTCCGCGCTCGGCAGGTAGGCGCGGAAGCTGAGGCTGAACGGGCCGTCCGGCGGGGCAGGCAGCCAGTTGGCGCTCTTCTCGCCGCCCGGATCGGCGCGGGCGATCCACAGGTCGAGGGACCCGTCGGCGTTCTTCTTCAGCCCGGGCGTGCGGTCGCCGATCGAATAGCGGGCGATCGGGTTCTCCACCAGGAAGAACTGCCCGTCCGAGGTCGGCCGGTACATGGTCAGGGACCAGAAGGCGTCGGCCTGCGGCAGTTGGCCGGCTGGGAAATGCATGCGGTACGGCCCCGCGCCGTCGAAGATGCGGCCGCGGTCGGCGACGGGCTGCATGTACATGGCTTCGGCGGGCGGCAGGGCCGCGAGCCCGATCAGGGCCACCGCGGCGCGGAACAGATAGTCCTGATGGAAGTAGCCCAGGGTGTGCCGCGGATAGCTCCACCCCTGGGCGGCGGCGCCCGGCGACATCGACTGGATCGACTTCTTGGCCTCGGCGACCCCGGCCTCCAGCTCGGCCACGGCGGCCGCGTCGAACCGCTTGGGATCGAACGCGCCCTTGGCGGTGAGCCCCAGCGGCGCGATGCGCTCGAACACGCGGCCGTCGGTGGCCGGCGGCGGGTCGGACGTCAGCAGCTCGGCCAGCGACGCGAAATACTCGACCGCGGGCGACTGACGGGTAGCGTAGCTCTTCGCCGGCGGCAGGCCGGCCGGCCCCTCCAGCTTGAGCTGGTCCTGGATCTTGTGGACGGCCGGAAGGTCCTGCGGCCCGTCGACCAGCGTCCGCACGAGCATCCAGCCATGGGCCGTGCCCAGGCGCACCACGTTAGGTCCGGACCCCGCCTGCCCCGGGCCCACGATGGTGTAGCGGCCGCCGGCGCCGCCCGTGGTACGCGTGCCCAGCAGGATGTCGTTGTCGGTCCACATGTTCATCCCGGCAATCGAGATGTAGCGGTCGCCGGTGGGCGGCACGGTCAGGGTGACCGGCCCCTTGGTCAGGTCCAGCCAGGCGCTGGAATAGAGGGTGTCGTTGTTGGGCGAGGTGATCGTCCGGCCCTCGGGGCCGACCAGGTTGCGGGCGTGGCCGAAGCTGTTGCGACCGGCCGGCTGGCCGCCCTTGCCGTTGAGCATCCGGTCGCGCGCGGCGGCCATCTCGATCCACGGCAGGCCATAGAGCCACGCCTCGCGCGCCGCGCTGCGCAGATCGCCCGCCGCGGCGAACGCCCGCGCCGCCGGGACCATGCCGAGCGCGGCGAAAGCCGCCATGAGTTCACGCCTGTTCACCGGATACGCCTCCCGAAAATCGGCGCGACCCTGGCCTTCCGGCGGGGCTCAGGCAATCTCCAGCGGAGGCATACGGTAATAGCCCTGAAGCAACTCGGGCTTGGGCAGGTAGGCGCGCATGAAGAGCGCGAACGGCGCGGCCGGCGCCGGCAGCCAGTTGCCCTCGCGTTCCGGACCGGGGCTGTCGTGGCCGATCCAGATGTCCAGCGAACCGTCGGGATTGGTCCTCAGCCCCGGCGTGCGGTCGCCGATGGCGTAGCGGTTCAGCGGATTGTCCCAGAAGTAGAACTGCCCGTCGTCGGTCGCCTCGTAGAGGCTGAGCGACCAGAACGAGTTCACCGGCAGCGGCGCCTCGGCCGGGAAGTGCAGCCGCCAGCCCCGGGTCCCGTCGAACAGCTTGCGCGGCAGGGGGCCCTCGGCCTGCAGGTACATCGCCTCGGCCGGCGGGAGCGCGGCCAATCCGCCCAGCGCCACGGCCCCGCGCAGGAGGTAGTCCTGCTCGAAGTCGCCCAGCCGCGAACTCGGATACGACCAGCCCTGGATGAACTCCGTTCCGGCGAGGCCGCCGCCGCCGCGCACCGCCTTGCGGCCGTCGGCGAAGCCCGCCTCGATCTCCGCGGCCTCGGCCTCCGAGAACCGGCCGGGATCGAAGCCGTCGAGCAGGCCCAGCGGCGCGAGCGTCCGCAGGAAACCGAGGTCCGTCACCGGCGGCGGGTTGGCCGCCATCAGCGCCGCGGCGCTGGCGAAGTAGGCCCGCCAGTCGGCCGAGCGCTCGGCGTAGGGCCCCGGCGCCTCGGATGGCGGCCCCTGCAGCGAGATTCCGGCCTGCACCTCGCGCGCGGCTTCCAGGTCTTCGGGGCTCTCCACGAGGATCCGGGCAAGCGCCCAGACGTGGTCGGTGGGTGAACGCACGACGTTCCAGCCCTCGACGGCGTCCCGTGGGCCCACGAGGCGGAAGGTTCCCCCGTCCGGGCCCGTCGTCCGCGTGCCCAGGATCGCGAAGTTGTTGGTGTAGGCGTCCATCAGGGCCAGCGAGAGATAGCGGTCGCCGGCCGGCGGCAGGGTGATGGTCACCGGCCCGGCCGAAAGGTCGATCTGGGCCGTGGAATAGAGCGTGTCGGTGTTGGGCGTGGTCACCGCCCGATGCTTGTGGTTGGCCAGATGCCGCACGTGGGCGAAGACGCCCATCTTGTGGCCGACGGCCTGGCCGCGCTGGCGCGTGGTCGCCAGTTCGATCAGCGGCAGGGTGTAGATGAAGGCGTCCCTGGCCGCCGTCCGCAGATCGCTCACTCGGTCTCCTGTCCTCGCCGGGTCCGGACGGCGAGGCCCTCCGCGACCTCCGCCGCTTCGGCCCACCAGCTCCGGATCATGTCGCCCGCCCGCCCCGGCCGTGCGAGCCGCACCGCCTGGCCGGCCCAGAGCGACAGCATCTCCGGATCGTCGGCCTTGGCGGCGGCGGCGCGCAGCGGCTGGGTCAGCCGGTTCTGCACAGGATAGGCCGGGACGTCGTCCTGCACCCCATGCATCAGACGCATGAACCTGTTCTCGATTCCGCGGGCGTAGCGGCCGGTGAAGGCCCTTGTCAGCCGCGTCGGATCGTCGGTTGCGGCCGCGGCCGCCCGCCGCCAGGGCGTCGAGGTGGTCGCCTCGTCCGACAGCAGGAAGGCCGTGCCCATCTGGACGGCGGCCGCGCCCAGGGCCAGGCCCGCGGCCACCCCGCGGCCCTCCATGATCCCGCCCGCGGCGATCACCGGCAGGTCCACCGCCGCGCGGATCGTCGCCACCAGGGCCATGGTCCCCACCAGACTGCCGTCGATGTCGCCAAGGAAATGGCCCCGGTGGCCGCCGGCCTCGAAGCCCTGGGCGCAGATCCCGTCCGCGCCGGCCTCGGCCCAGGCGCGCGCCTCGGCCGCCGTCGTCGCCGTACCGACCACATAGGTCCCGGCCGCCTGCAGCCGCTTCACCTGCGCCGGCGTCAGGATCGCGAAGGTGAACGAGGCGACGGGCGGGGCGGCCGCCACCAGGGCGTCGAACTGGGCGTCGAAGTCGGGGGCAAACTGGTTGGGCGTTTCGGGCGGCGCGATCCCCAGTTCCGCGTACCACGGCGCGAGGCGGGCGAGCGCGGCGTCCACCTCGCCCGCCTCGGGCTCGGCCTTGGGCGCCATCAGCAGGTTGACCCCGAACGGCCGGGACGTCCGCGCCCGGACGGCCCCGATCGTCGGCCCGATTTCGGCCGGCGCCAGCGCGCCCGCCGCCAGGGTTCCCATCCCGCCGGCTTCGCTCACGGCCACGGTCAACTCGTCCAGCGAGGCGCCCACCATCGGCGCCTGGAGGATCGGGATCGGCAGGCTGTCCAGCAGCGCGGCGAGGCTCACGGGGTCACTCCTCCTTCTTGCGCGCGATCTTCTCCAGCACCTTGCCGCGCCCCCGGCTGAGGGCGGTGATCACGCCCCGGAGGGTGCGGACCTCCTGGTCCGTGAAGCGCGCCTTGCCGAGGGCCGAGCGCAGGTTCTGGACCATGTTCGGGGTCTTCTCGGGCGGATGGAAGAAGCCCGCCGTCTCCAGCTCGCGCTCCAGGTGCTCGTAGAGGCCCAGCATCGCCTCGCCGGTCGCCGCGCCGGGGCCGGGCCGGAAGTTGGGCGGCGCGGCGTCGGCCACCGTCATGCGCCATTCGTAGGCGTTGATCGCCACGGCCTGGCCCAGGTTCAGCGAGCGGAACCGCGGATCGATGGGGATGGTGATCACCGCCTGGCAGAGCGCGATGTCGCTGGTCTCCAGGCCCGCGCGCTCGCCGCCGAACAGGAGGCCGCACCGTTCCCCCCGCGCGCAGGCCTCGGCCAGTTGCGCCGTCCCCGTGCGGGGCGTGACCACCGGCAGCGTGAGCTCGCGCGGCCGGGCGGTGGTGGCGTAGACGACCTGGAGGTCGGAGATGGCGTCCGCGACGGTGTCGTAGACCCGGGCGGCGTTCAGCGGCCATTCGGCGCCCGAGGCCAGGGCCCAGGCGCGTTCCTGGGGCCAGCCGTCGCGGGGGTTCACGAGCCTGAGATCGGCGAGGCCGAAATTGGCCATGACACGCGCGACGGCCCCGATGTTCTCGGCGAGCTGTGGCGCGTTCAGGATAATGACAGGGACAAGAGGAGAGGCTTGGGCCATGCCGCGTTTAGAAGTGCCTGCTCGCCGGATGGCAACCCTTCACCGTCGCGCCCTGCTGGCGACGGGGCCCCTCGCCCTGCTGGCGGCGTGCGAGCCGAAGATGCCGGTGACGGTGTCGACGACGCCCAAGATCGACCTCGAAGGCCTGACCAAGGCCGTGAGCGCGATCGCCGCCGAGGCGCGTCCCGCCGCCCTGGGCGTCGGCCTGACGAACCTGGAGAGCGGACAGGCCTTCACCTTCAATGGCGAGCGGCGTTTCCCCATGCAGAGCGTCTTCAAGCTGCCGCTGGCGGCGGCGGTGCTGGCCGAGATGGACGCCGGCCGCCTCCTGATGACCGAGCCGGTCTACCTGAGCGAGGCTCAGCTCTCCGGCGGCTTCTCGCCGATCGCTGAGGCCTGGCCCCAGCGGCGCGACTACACGCTGAAGGCCCTGTTCGAGGCCATGGTGATCGACAGCGACAACACGGCCGCCGACATCCTGATGAAGCGGATCGGCGGGCCGGGCGCCGTGCAGGCGTGGCTGACCGCGCGGCATGTGCCGGACGTGCGCGTCGACCGCTACGAGCGCGAACTGCAGTCCGAGGTCCTGGGGTTGCCGTCGTTTCGGCCCGCTTGGCGCGACCCCGCCGCCTTCGCGCTGGCGCGGGACGCCGTTCCGCCGGCGCAGCGCCTCGCCGCCATGCGCCGCTACATGGCCGATCCGCGAGACACCGCCACGCCGCGCGGCATGCTGGAACTGCTGCAGATGCTGGACCGCCAGGAGCTCGTCTCGCCGGCGTCCACGAAATGGCTGGTCCAGCTCATGGGCCGCACGAGCCGGGGCAATGGCCGGATTCGCGCGGGCCTGCCCAAGGACGCCTTCCTGGCCCATCGCCCCGGCACCGCCTGGGTCGACCAGGGAATCAGCCCGGCGCACAACGACGTCGGCGTCTTCACCCTCGCCGACCGGCGTTCCTACGCCCTGGCCGTTTTCCTGTCCGGATCGACGCTGGATGACGCAGGTCGCGACCGGATCGTCGCCGAAGTAGCCCGTGCGGCGGTCAGAGCGGCAGGCTGACCCTTAGGGAGCCTTTGCGTCGGCGTCTGTGGCGGCTATACGGCCCCAAACGAAAATTCCGCCCGGAGCGCCCGCCCCTCATGGCCAAGATCAAAGTCGCCAACCCCGTCGTGGATCTCGACGGCGACGAGATGACCCGCATCATCTGGAAGCTGATCAAGGACAAGCTGATCTTCCCGTTCCTCGACCTCCAGATCGACTACTACGACCTGGGCATGGAGCACCGCGACGCCACCGACGACAAGGTGACGGTCGAGGCCGCCGAGGCGATCAAGAAGCACGGCGTCGGCATCAAGTGCGCGACCATCACGCCCGACGAGGCGCGGGTGAAGGAATTCAACCTCAAGAAGATGTGGAAGTCGCCGAACGGCACCATCCGCAACATCCTGGGGGGCGTGGTCTTCCGCGAGCCGATCATCTGCAAGAACGTTCCGCGCCTGATCCCCGGCTGGACCCAGCCGATCATCGTCGGCCGTCACGCCTTCGGCGACCAGTACAAGGCCACGGACTTCAAGGTGCCCGGCAAGGGCAAGCTCAGCATCAAGTGGGTCGGCGAGAACGGCGAAACCATCGAGCACGAGGTGTTCGACTTCCCGAGCAGCGGCGTCGCCATGGGCATGTACAACCTCGACGAGTCGATCCGCGAGTTCGCCCGCGCCTCGCTGGCGTACGGCCTGAACCGCAAGTACCCGGTCTACCTGTCGACCAAGAACACCATCCTCAAGGCCTACGACGGCCGCTTTAAGGACATCTTCGCCGAGGTCTACGAGGCCGAGTTCGCCGCCCAGTTCAAGGAAGCGGGCCTGGTCTACGAGCACCGCCTGATCGACGACATGGTCGCCTCGGCCCTGAAGTGGAACGGCGGCTTCATCTGGGCCTGCAAGAACTACGACGGCGACGTGCAGTCCGACCAGGTGGCGCAGGGCTTCGGCTCGCTGGGCCTGATGACCTCGGTGCTGATCACGCCGGACGGCAAGATCATGGAGGCCGAGGCCGCCCACGGCACCGTGACCCGCCACTATCGCCAGCATCAGCGCGGCGAGAGCACCTCGACCAACTCCATCGCCTCGATCTTCGCCTGGACCCAGGGCCTGAAGCACCGCGCCAAGCTCGACGGCAACGCCGAGCTGGCCCACTTCTGCGAGACCCTCGAGAAGGTCTGCGTGGCGACGGTGGAAAGCGGCTCGATGACCAAGGACCTGGCGCTGCTGGTCGGCGACACCCAGGGCTGGCTCACCACCGAGGGCTTCCTCGACAAGGTGGCGGCCAACCTGGAGAAGGCGCTCGCCGCCTAGGCCGACGCCTCACCAGCGAGACGAGACCAGCGCCGCGGGACCTCCGCGGCGCTTTTCGTTTCAGCGGCCTTCGACCCAGACGTTCAGCGGCTGCTTCTCCTCGTGCCTCACCACGAAGATGTAGCCGATGATGAAGGTCGCGATCGAAGCGATCGTCGAGCCCAGGAAGCCCGCCGGCGTCGCGAACCACAGGGTGAACCAGAAGATCGCGTTGCCGATCACCAGCATCGACCAGCGAACCAGGATACTGAAAGCGTGATAGGTGCGCTCGTGCTCGACCACCGCCTGGGTCTGAGCGCCGAACTGACTGCGGTCTTCCATATCGGATCCTCCGAGGAAACCTGTTGTCCAGGACAAGGGAACGCCTGAGCGCTGAAGAAGTCAATGTTCTTGCTTTGTTCGTTCGCGGGCGTAAGTTGACCGCGCTGTCAGGAGGACCCAGCATGACCATCGGCTACATCACCATCGGCGCGCACGACGTGGAGGCGGCGTTGCCCTTCTTCGACAAGGTATTTGGGGCCTTCGGCTACGAGCGCGGCGATCCCGAGGGCGGTTGGGCGTTCTATGGTCCCAAGGGAGGCTCGCCCTGCGTCGGGATCTGTAAGCCGCACGACGGCGAGGCGCCGCGCGCCGGCAACGGGATCATGATCGCGTTCAAAGCCGCGAGCCAGGACGAGGTCCGGGCCGCCCACGGCGCGGCGTTGGCCGCGGGCGGCGCCGACGAAGGCGCGCCGGGCTACCGCCCGCCGGAAGGGACCAGCTTCTACGGCGCCTACTTCCGCGATCCCGTGGGCAACAAGTACTGCGTCTACGCCACCAACTGAGGACGCAAACGAAAACGGCCGGGGCTTCCCCCGGCCGTTCCCAATCTCTGGATCGTTGTCGCTTACGCGGTCAGCGCGCGGCGACGACGCAGGGTCGCGCCGGCCATGCCGAAGCCGCCGATCATCAGGGCCCAGGTCGCCGGTTCCGGCACCGCGGTCGGGTCGCGGTCCCAGTCGAAGGTCGCGCTGACCTTCAGGGCGTCCGACGGCCCTTCGTCAGGACCGGTCCACCAGGAACCGTCGCTGAACGTGCCACCGTTGACCGAGATGGTCATCAGGCCGGTGAGGCCGTTCCCATAGTGCAGCTGGGTGACGCCATTGTTGGCCCACGTCAGCTTGCCGCCTTGGTAGAAGCCGAGCAGTTCCGAGTAGCCGGTGGTCGTGCCGTCGATCGGGTCGACCGTGTTCGGCGTCGGCGCCGTGAAGTTGAAGGTGAGCTTGATCGCCTGACCGACGTCGTCCTCGCCCGGGTTCACCCAGTCTTCCGGCGTGTAGATCTTGAAGAGGTTGATCTTCTTGATCTCTTCGTTCTGCGGCGTCGCCGGATTGTTGGGCGCCAGCGAGAAGTTGAACGTCGGATTGAGCGTCTGGATGTTGATCAGCAGACCGTCGCCCGACGTGTGGTAGTCAAGGCTCCACGAACCCGTGAAGGTCGTGGCTTGCGCTTGGCTAGCCCCCAGGGCGAGACCGCCGGCGACCGCAAGCGCGGCCAGGAACTTCATACGCATTGTGTAGACCCCCGATTTGCCCGCTGAGGGGCTGAATACTGAATCGAAACTTAATGGTTTCGCGACAGCCCGCCACCACTGACAACTGCCAGGGGAATCTTAACCCTGAAGCACACCCTTCACCGCCGCGAGACCGGCGTCGGCCTTGCTCGCGTCCGGCGCGCCGCCCTGGGCGAAGTCGGGCCGGCCGCCCGCGCCCTGCCCCCCCATGGCGAGCACGGCGGCCTTCGCCAGGTCGGCCGCGTTGAACTTCGCCTGGGCCGAACCGGTCACCGCCACGGTCGCCGCCGCCTTGCCGTCGGCGGTGCCGATCAGGACGATCACGCCGTCCGGCAGCTGCTTCTTGAACTCCTCGGCGATCGGGCGCAGGTCCTTGCCGCCGACCCCGTCCATGATGCGGGCTAGCACCTGCACGCCGCCGATCTCTTCCGGACCCGCCGCCGCGCCGCCGCCTCCGCCGCCCATCGCGAGCTGGCGCTTGGCCTCGGCCAGCTCCTTCTCCAGCTTGCGGCTCTGCGCCTGCAGCGCCTCGACGCGGGCCGTCACCTCGGCCACCGGCACCTTGAACTGTTCGGCCAGGCCCTTGGCCACCGACGCCTGTTCCAGCAGCCAGCGGCGCGCCGCCTCGCCCGTCAGCGCCTCGATCCGGCGCACGCCCGCGGCGACGCCCTGCTCGGACACGACCTTGAAGAGGGCGATATCGCCCGTGCGCGCCACATGGGTGCCGCCGCACAGCTCGACCGAATAGGCGCCCCGCTCTTCACCTTCCGGGCCGCCCAGGGCGCGGCCCAGGGTCAGCACGCGAACACTGTCGCCGTACTTCTCGCCGAACAGCGCCATGGCCCCAGCCTCGATCGCCTGCTGCGGCGCCATCAGCTGGGTGTCGGCCGCCAGGTTCTGACGCACCACCGCATTCACCTCGGCCTCGATCCGGTCGATCTCGTCCAGGGTCAGCGGCTGGCCGTGGCTGAAGTCGAAGCGGATGCGTTCGCCATCCACCATCTGGCCCTTCTGGGTCACGTGCGGCCCCAGCACGTTGCGCAGCGCCGCGTGCAGCAGGTGGGTGGCCGAGTGGTTCGAGCGCGTCGCCGCACGCCGCTCGGCGTCGACCGCCAGCCGCACCCGCGCACCCGGCGCAAGCGAACCTTCGAGGATCTCCAGGTCGTGGACGTGGAGGTCGCCGGCCTGCTTCTGCACGTCGGTCACCCGCGCGCGGCCGCCGTCCCACTCGACCTCGCCCTGGTCGCCGGCCTGGCCGCCGCTCTCGGCGTAGAAGGGCGTACGGTCGAACACCGCCTGCACCTTCGCGCCCGCCTGGGCGGCGTCCGTCTCCTGGCCGCCCTCGACCAACGCCAGTAGTTCGCCGGTCGCCTCGGTGTTGTCGTAGCCCGCGAACACCGTCGGCCCCAGACGGTCGCGGATCGCGAACCATTCGGCCGCTGCGGCCACCTGGCCCGAGCCGGTCCACGCCTCGCGCGCCATGTCGCGCTGGCGCTTCATGGCCGCATCGAACTCGTCGAGGTTCACGGTCAGGCCCTTGGCGCGCACCGCGTCCTGGGTGAGGTCCAGCGGGAAGCCGTAGGTGTCGTAGAGCTTGAACGCGGTCTCGCCCGACAGCACCGCGCCCTCGGCCAGGCCCGCGGTCGCCTCGTCCAGGAGGGTCATGCCGCGGCCCAGGGTGCGGCGGAACCGCTCCTCTTCCTGGCGCAGGGTCTCGACGATGGCCGGCTCGGCGCGGCGCAGCTCGGGATAGGCCTCGCCCATCTCCTTCACCAGCGTCGGCGCCAGGCGGTGCATCAACGGTTCTTCCGCGCCCAGCAGGTGGGCGTGGCGCATGGCGCGGCGCATGATCCGGCGCAGGACGTAGCCACGCCCCTCGTTCGAGGGCAGCACGCCGTCGGCGATCAGGAAGCTGGACGAGCGCAGGT
>NZ_JANINU010000010.1 GCF_024508875.1 Phenylobacterium sp. | reverse complement strand
TTGGTCAGGCCCTGCATCTGGAAAATGTATTGCTGCGCCATGGGGCGTCTGCGCTCACTGTTCGGAAGTGTCGGGAATTCGGGCCGAGCAGATAGCGGCGTGGGGCGGCCGGCGCAACGCCGGAACCACGCGGCGAACGGCGCGTTTCCGCTACGCAAAGGGGGCAGGGCGCTTTTCGTGTTAATTGGGGGTCGGATGAAACGCCTTCGCGGTAACAGGGCGCGGCGATGAGCACGCCTCCGCCCGGCCCGGCCTCCAACCTTGTCGACCTGGTAAGCGACCATGCGCTCTACGGCCTCGACGCCGAGGGCCACATCTCACAATGGTCCGGAGGGGCTGCGCACCTGTACGGCTACGCAGAGGCCGAAGCGCTGCGCCTGCACTACTCGCAACTCTTCACGGCGGAGGACCGCACCTCGGGCTCGGCCGAGCGCCTTCTGGAGTTCGCCGCCGCAGAGGGCCGCGCCGAGATCGAAGGTTGGCGCCAGCGCAGGGGGGGCGGCCGCTTCTGGGCCGATGGCGTGGTCCGCAGTGTCCGCGATGAGGCCGGCGTGCTTGTGGGCTACGTCGCCGTCGTGCGCGATGCGACCCGCCGCCGACAGACGCAGGAGGCTCTGGCCCTAAGCGAGCGTCGGTTTCGCCTGCTGGTCGAGGAGGTGGTCGACTACGCCATCGTCATGCTGGATCTGAATGGCCTGGTCTCCAGTTGGAACCGCGGCGCCGAGCTGATCACGGGCTATGCGCGCGAAGAGGTCATCGGCCGCCACGTCGCCCTCTTCGACACGCCGGAGGATCGGCGGGCCGCGGCCCCTGCCCGCGCGCTGGAAAGCGCGCTGCGCGACGGTCGTTTCGAAACGGAGGGCTGGCGCGTTCGCAAGGGCGGCGAGCGCTTCTGGGCCTCGATTGTCGTCAATCCGATCCACGACGACGATGGCGGGCTGCTTGGGTTCGCGAAGATCATCAGAGACACCACGGAACGCAGGAAGGCCCAGGAGGCGCTGGCGGAGAGCGAACGCCAGTTCCGGACCCTGGTGTCCGGCGTGGTCGACTACTCGATCTTCATGCTCGACCCCAACGGCATCGTCACAAACTGGAACGCGGGCGCGCAACACATCAAGGGCTATGCGGCCGGCGAGATCGTCGGCCAGCATTTCTCCCGCTTCTACACGGAGGAGGATCGCGCCGCGGGCGTGCCGCTGCGCGCGCTGAAGACGGCCACCGATCAGGGCCGGTACGAGGCCGAGGGCTGGCGGGTACGCAAGGACGGGAGCCTGTTCTGGGCGTCCGTGATCATCGACCGGATCCGTGAGGCCGACGGCTCGCTGATCGGCTTCGCGAAGATCACGCGCGACATTACCGAGAAGCGGAACGCCCAGCTCGAACTCCAGCGCGCCCACGAGCAGCTCGCCCAGAGCCAGAAGCTCGAGGCGCTCGGCAAGCTGACCGGCGGCGTGGCCCATGACTTCAACAATCTGCTCATGGTCGTCAGCGGCCAGGCGCAACTCCTCCGGCGAAAGGTGCGGGACGACGCCCGGGCCGTCCGCGCCCTGGATGCGATCGAAGCTGCGGCCCACCGTGGCGAGGATCTCACGCGCCATCTGCTTTCATTCGCGCGCCGCCAGCGGCTGACGCCCGCCCCGACCTCCCTGACCGAGCGCAGCGCGGGCCTGCGCGAACTGCTCGCGGCCAGCTTGCCCGCCACGGTGCGGCTGGAAACGAACCTGCCGGACGGTCTCTGGCCGGTGACCGTCGACGCCGGCGAGTTCGAGCTGGCGCTCCTAAACCTGACCGTCAATGCGCGCGACGCCATGCCCAAGGGTGGCGTGCTTTCGCTGACGGCCGAGAACGTCACCCTCGATGGCCATGGCCCCGGCAACCTCAGGGGCGACTTCGTGGCCCTCAGCCTCGCCGACACGGGATCGGGCATCGCACCGGACATCCTGCCGAAAGTCTTCGACCCCTTCTTCACGACCAAGGATGTCAACAAGGGCACGGGCCTCGGTCTGTCGCAGGTCTTCGGCTTCGCTCAGCAATCGGGGGGCCACATCGCCGTCGACAGCGAGCTTGGCCTGGGGACGCGCTTCACGCTCTACCTGCCGCGTTCGTCCAAGGCTCCCGTCGACCTGGACGAGGCCGAGCCGACGCCGCTTCCGGGCAGCGTGCGGATCCTGCTCGTGGAGGACAATCCGGAAGTCGCCGACGTGGCGGCGCGGATGCTGGAGGAGCTGGGTCACGAGGTCCGCGTCGCCAGCAGCGGCTTGGCCGCGCTCGCCCTCTTGGAGCGGGAAGCGCAGATCGATCTGATCTTCAGCGACATCGTGATGGCCGGCGAGCTCGACGGTCTGGACATGGCGCGGCAGGCTCGCGAGAGGCGCCCCGATCTGCCGGTCGTCCTGGCGACCGGCTATAGCGAGGCGGCGGCCCGCATCGGCGAAGAGTTCCCGATCTTGCGCAAGCCTTATCGACTGGCCGATCTCAATCGCGCGATCGCTGCCGCCCTCGGCCGTCGCGCCGTCGACAGGGGCCAGTTGGTTGACCTCGACACCGCCCGGCGGGTCCGCAACGGCAACGGCAAGTAAGTCGCAAGAAGCCGCGGAAGGGGCGCCTGGTCGGCCACCGGCTAGGATAGCCCCGGCGCGAAGGCCGAAGCGCCGGACGACGAGCGGGCGCCCCTCCCGCGAGTTATCCCTTGGCCGGCCGAACGAACCGAGATGGCCTGCCGAGGGGAGGAACCGAAACTGGACCTAGTTGCGCGCCGCCTGGACTTGGATCGCCGCCTTGTTGCAGGCGCGGACCTGGCCGTCGCTCAGCTCGCGGCCGCCCGAACGGTAGCTGGCCACCGGGCCGACCACCGCCACGACCTTCTTGCACTCGCGGACCAGGCCATCGAGGTTGCCCTTGCGGTCCGCCGCGCCTTGGCACTCGTCGCCGTCGCAGCGCCAGGCGACCCCTGAAATCGTCTCCTCGCGCGGCGCGCCGGCCGCGGACTTGAGGCGGGCCTCGCTGCGGAAGCCCGACGTCTGGGCGGCAGCCGCCCCTGCCGCGAACACCGCCACCGCGGCGATCGCGCTCACACACCTGAAGTTTTGCATTCTCGTGTTCCTTTGGGTAGAAAAGAGCACGACCGGTCGCTAATCCGTAAAAAGAGCACGATCGGTCACTTTGTCAAGCAGGGAGGCTTGGCTTTTGCGGAAAGGTGAGGCGACGCGCGCCCGCATCATCGCCGAGGCGGCGCGGCAGGCGGCCTTGCGCGGGCTGACCGGCGTGAGCTTGGCCGATGTGGCCGACGCCGTCGGGCTGTCGAAGAGCGGCCTCTTCAAGCACTTCGAGTCCAAGGAGGACATGCACATCGCCGTCGTGGAGTCGGTGATGGACCGCTTCGGCGAAGCGGTGTGGAAGCCGGCCGAGGCCCGTGCTCCCGGCCGCGCCCGCCTGGAGGTGGTGTTCGAGCGCTGGCTGCACTGGGGCGAGACCGAGTGGGCAGACAGCGGCTGCCCGATTATGGCGCTCAGCGTCGAACTCGACGACCAGCCGGGCCCCCTGCGCGACCTGCTGCACAAGCGCCTGCAGGGCTGGCGAAAGACCGTCGTGCGGGAGTTCCGCGCCTTGCGCGACCCGCCGCTCAGCGAGGCCGAGGCCCAGGCGGGCTATTTCCAGATGAAGAGCTTCATCCTCGGCCATTCCGACGCCCGGCGGATGATGGGCGACGCCGACGCCCAGCGCTCGGCCGCCGCCGCGTTCGACGCGCTCCTGGACCGCACGGCGCGGATGGCGGCCTGACCCGCGGAACCCGCCTCGCCTTCGAGCGTACTGGCTGCAGGACGCGCAGACACGAAGGACGAGACATGCACAAGGACGAAGCCAAGGGCGCCGCCAAGGACATCAAGGGCTCGCTCAAGGAAGCCGCCGGCAAGGCCACGGGCGACGACCGACTCGCCGCCGAAGGCGCCGCCGACCGCGTCGAAGGCAAGGTACAGAAGGGCGTGGGCGCTCTGAAAGACGCCGCGAGGGACGTCCTCAAGCACTAGCCACCCCCTCCTCACGGAGGCGTGAACGGGCCGCGACGGCGACGTCGCGGCCCTTTCCTTGCCGCCGATTTCCCCTCGGCGAAGGCGCGCCGCCACGCGCGACCAACGGCTCTGCCCAAACGACGGGCGGCAGGGCGACCGCTGGTCGCACCGGCCGGCGGTAGGCTTGACGTTAACGATTGGCCCGCCATCTTGCCGCCTTCCCGACGGCACGGAGGCGCTTTCGCTTGTCCAACCTCGTCCGCCGCAGAGAGCTGCTGACCCTGGGGGCCGCCGCTGGCCTCGCCGCGATCGCCGCCCCCGCCTGGGCCCGATCGCTGGATGTCTGGGAGCCGCGCCGCGCGATCCTCGACAACCTGCACACCGGCGAGAAGTTCAACGAAGTCTACTACGCGAACGGCAGCTACCTGCCCGACGCCCTCGCCGAGGCCACCCGCGTGATGCGTGACTGGCGGACCGGCGACGAACACTTCATCGATCCGGGCCTCTTCGACGCCCTGCACGCCATCGGCGACCGGCTCGAAACCCGCCAGCCGTTCCAGATCATCTCGGGCTACCGCTCGCCCCGCACCAACGCCATGCTCCACGCCCGCTCCAGCGGCGTCGCCGAACACAGCCAGCATACGGTCGGCAAGGCCATCGACATCCGCGTGGCCGGCGTCGACCTGCGCAACCTGCGTGGCGCGGCCCTGGCCGTCGGCGCCGGCGGCGTCGGCTTCTACCCCACCTCCAACTTCGTCCACGTCGACACTGGCCGCGTCCGTCAGTGGCAGGGCTCGTAGGCTAGCCTACTCACCTAGTCGCGCGGCGCCTCGCCCGGCGGGTCCGGTTCGACCGTGGTCATCCCCGTGGCGGCCGCATCGTCGTCGATCTGCTGTTGCTCGGGCGTCTTCTCCACCGGCGGTGCGGGCGGCGGTGGAACCTCCGCGGCCTTGGGCTCGGGGACCGGCTGCGGCGGGGCGGCGACCGGCGCTGCGGGCTCGGCCGCCTTCTCCACCGGCTTGTCGAAGTTTAGCGTCCGGCTCACCGCCAGCGCCACCAGCACCGCGACGCACGCCGCCGCGATCCACAGAACCTTCCTGAACACCTGACGCCCCCTAAACCTTCGTGCCCGACGCCAGCACGCCCACACGCTGAAGCAGTTCGCGGTCCCAGTTATACGGGTCCGAACGGAAGTTCATCTGTCCGTCGGCGCTGGCGAACGCGGTCCAGTACAGGATGAACACCGGCACCTGCTCGGGCAGCTTGGCGCGAACCGTCTTGTCGCCTTCGAGCTGACGGTCGATCGCCTCGGTCGTCCAGGTGGCGTCGCCCTCCAGCAGCGCCTCCGCCAGCGCCCGTGGCTTCTCCAGGCGCACGCATCCGTGGCTGGCCTGGCGCGCGAAGCGGTCGAACCCACCCTTCGACGGCGTGTCATGCAGGTAGACGGCGAACGGGTTGTCGAAGTCGAATTTGAACCGGCCCAGCGCGCTCTGATCGCCCGACGCCTGCTGCAGGCGCGGCTGGCCGCCTTGCACCGGGATGATCCGGTAGCCGTTGCGCGCCAGATAGCCTGGATTGGCCTTCTCCTTCGGCCACAGCTCGCGCTGCGCGATGCCCGACGGCACGTTCCAAGGCGGGTTGATCACCACGCTGTGGATCGCCGAGGTCAGCATCGGGGTCTCGTCGCCCGGGCGGCCCGAGACTGCCTTCATCGACATCACCGGCTTGTCGTCGCGGAACAGCGTGACGATGGCCGCGCCGGTATTCACCTGCACCCGCGTCGAGGGCATGGTCGCCGGCATCCAGCGCCAGCGCTCCATGTTGGCCACGATCTGCAGGATGCGCTGGCCCACCGGCTGGTTCAGGTAGGCGATGGTGCCGTTTCCGACGACGCCGTCGGGGTTGATCCCATAGCGCCTCTGGGCGCGGATCACCGCCTCCTGCAGCGGCCGGTCGAACGTGGCCGAGCCTGTCGCCACGACCTGGGGATCCTCCACCGCCAGGCGAGCGCGCAGGGCTGGCACGCGCGGATCCGTGGAGCCCAGCTCCATCTTGCCGCCCTCGGGGATGGTCTTCCAGCCGCCCTTGGCGGCAATCTCGCGATAGCGGACGAGGCCGCGCTTCAAGGCCACGTAACCCGAATAGCGCGGCGGAAGGCTATCCAGCCAGGCCTGCAGCCGACCGTCGGCCAGCGCCTTCACCAGGTCGGGCGCCGGATCGTAGGCGGCCGGGCGCACCTGCCACAGCTCCGGGAACTTGTCCGGGTCCATCCGCCCGATGCGCACGTCGTGGGCGTATTGCAGCAGGCCATCCGCCAGGGTCGCCTGCTGGCCGGCCGAGAGCTGGCCGTCGTCCGGGAAGCCGTCCGGCAGGTAGGCCTTGGGCTGCAGGCCGTGCAGGTCGGCGGCGCGCAGGACCTTCACGGCGACCTGCGCCTGGGCCGGCGTCAGCGCGGGGATTTCCACGGGCGGAGCGGGCGGGGCCGGGACGCTCGCCGCGGCGGCGGGCGGCAACGCCAGCACCGGCGGGGCCGCCTGCGGCTGCGCCATCGCCAGGTCGCCCAGCACGAGCGGCGCCGCCGCGGCCAACGCCAGGCAGCGCCCAATGCGTCCGCCTCGCAAGCCATGCCCGCTCATGATGCTACCCGGTCCTCGTTGTTGCGACGCAGATAGCTACGGTCCGCGTCCGTTTATGGATGAACGCATATCTGGGCTGACCGGTCCGGTGTGTCGATGGGGTCACACGCTGTGACAGTCCAACTGTCGCCGGGATGCAACATCGAACATGTTACGCAAATTCATTTGACACATGTAATCCGCTGACATTACATCTGTAGTATGAAACCCCGCCCCGTCGCCCGCCGCACCGTCCTGGCCGCCGGTTTCGCCGGCGTCGCGACCACCGCTTGTCGCGCGGCGGATGGCTGGGATGTGCCGGCCGCAGGCATCCGGCAGGAGACGTTCGTAAGTCTGGGCGGCGTCGACCAGTGGGTGACGATCCGCGGCGAGGATCGCGCCAATCCGGTGCTGGTGCTGATCGGCGGGGCCGGCAACGCCTTCGGCGCGCCGTTCAGCCCTTTCGTGCGGACCTTCCGGCCCTGGGAGCGTCGCTACACCCTGGTCCAGTGGGACCCGCAAGGTACGGGCAAGACCTTCGCCCGCGCCGGCCGGACGATCCCGGCGGGCGTGACCCTTGAGACCCTGGTCGCGGACGGCCTGGCCCTTGTCGAATACGTCCGCGCACGCCTGGCCTGCGATCGGGTCATCGCCCTCGGCGTCTGCGGGGGCTCCACGGTGGCGCTGAAGATGATCGTGCGCCGTCCCCAGGCCTTCTCGGCCTTCGTCAGCTCGGGCATGGTCACCGAGCCTCCGAAGGCGGCCGAGCGGTTCTATCTCGAACGCCTGCGCCGCCGCGTCGCCGAACGGGCCGATCCCGCCGACATGGCCAAGCTCGCCGAACTCGGAACCGATCCTCTCAGCGACCCTGTCCGCCGCGCCGATCTGTTCAAGCTCGGTGCGAAATATCGCCCGCCCAATCCGCCCGACCAGGTGCGCGAAGTCGTGAGCGCGCCGAACTGGAGCCTGCTCGAGGCGGCTGCCATCCCCGCGGGCATCAAGGCGAGCTGGGACCGCTTCGGCCCGCACTGGGAGGCGGTCGATCTGCCGGCCTTGCCGCGCGAGATCCCGGTTCCGGCGGCCCTGCTCTACGGTGAGGACAACGACATCCAGCCGACCGCCATGGCCAAGGCCTGGCTCGACCGCATCCAGGCTCCGGCCAAGGTCTGGGCGAGCATTCCCGTCGCCGGCAATCACGTGATGGAAACCCACACCGAGGCGTTCCTGGCGCTGCTGGAGCGCCACGTCCGGCCGCTCGCCGTCAGGGCCTAACGCACGAGCCTCTAGTCCCCTGGCGGGTAGCGATGCGCCTGTCCCTGCGGGTCTGTGACCTCGCCGTCGGTGGCGTAGCACGGCCCTACCGGCGCCTTGCCGTGGCCGCCGGGGATGTCCAGCACGTAGGTCGGCTGGCAGAGGCCCGAGACCGTACCGCGCAGGTCGCGCATCAGCGCCTGCCCCTCGGCGAGCGTCGTGCGGAAGTGGCTCGTGCCCGGCGCCATGTCCGCATGGTGCAGGTAGTAGGGTTTGATCCGCAGTTCCACGAACCGCCGCATAAGCGCCTCCAGGGCCGCCGCCTCGTCGTTGACGCCCTTCAGCAGCACGGTCTGGCTGACCATGGGGACGCCAGCGTCCACGATCCGCGCGCACGCCGCCGCGGCCGCCGGTGTCAGCTCCTCCGCGCGATTGGCGTGCAGCGCCACCCAGGTCGTCTTGCCCGGCGCCTGCAAAGCGGCGACCAGTTCGGCCGTCACCCGCTCCGGCTCCACCGCCGGCACGCGTGTGTGGAACCGGACGATCTTCACGTGCGGGATTCGCGCCAGCCGCGCCATCAGGTCCGCGAGCCGCCGCGGAGACAGGATCAGCGGATCGCCGCCAGTGACGATCACCTCCCAGATCGCCGGGTCGGCGGCGATGTAGGCCATGGCCGCGTCGAGCTGCGCCGCCGACATCGGCCGCACGCCGTCCGGCCCCACCATCTCGCGGCGGAAGCAGAAGCGGCAATAGACGGCGCAGGCGTGGTTGGCCTTCAGCAGCACCCTGTCGGGGTAACGATGCACCACGCCGGACACGGGGCTGTGCGCGTCGTCGCCGATCGGATCGGCCAGTTCGTCCGACGTGGTCTGAAGCTCGGCCTCGTTCGGCACGAACTGTCGGGCCATGGCGTCGTTGTCCGGGATCAGCTCGACCATCGCCGGCGTGACCGCCACCGCGTAGCGCGCCGCCACCCCCTCCAGCTCGGCCAGCCGCTCGGGCGCCACGAGACCGGCGTCGGCGAGGTCCTTCGGGGTGCGCAGGGTGCGGGCGGTCATGGCGGGGCGCATATGGCCCATGCGCGGCCCCGCCGCAAACGCCGCGGCGTCGCGGGCGTCAGGCCGCCTGGCCCTCGTCGAGGGCCTGTCGCACCCGCCGCGCAAGTTGTTCGATCGTGAACGGCTTGGGCAGCAGCGACGACTGCACCGCCTCGACCCCGGTGGCGTCACGGGCGTAGCCGGTCGTGTAGAGCACCCGCAGCTCGGGCTTGGCCGCCCGCGCCTGTTCGGCAAGTTGCAGGCCGTCCATGCCGGGCATGACGATATCGGTGAACAGCAGGTCGGCCGGCGGCCCCTCGCCCAGCCGCCGCAGCGCCTCGGCGGCATTGGCCGCCTCCGAGACCGCGTATCCCAGCTCTCGCAAGGTCTCGACCGAGATCCGGCGCACGTCGGCCTCGTCCTCCACCACGAGCACCGCCTCGCCGTTGCGGGCGCGCGGCAATGTCCGTTCGCCCGGACCCTCGGCCGCCTTCGCCGGCAGCGCCCCCACCCAGCGCGGCAGGTAGATCGACACCGTCGTGCCCGCCCCCGGCTCCGAGCGCAACGTGACGCGGCCGCCCGACTGGCTGACGAAGCCGTAGACCTGGCTGAGCCCGAGGCCGGTGCCCCTGCCGACGTCCTTGGTGGTGAAGAAGGGCTCGAACGCCCGCTCGGCCACCTCCGCCGGCATGCCCACGCCGTCATCCGCGATGCGGATGCGCACGAACTCGCCCGCGGCCGGTGCGCCGCTCTCCGCCGCGCCCGCCGCCGCCACATTGTCGGTGACGAGCGACAGCTGCCCGCCCTCGGGCATGGCGTCGCGCGCATTCACCGCCAGGTTCAGGAGTGCGTTTTCCAGCCCCGCGACGTCGGCGTGGACGGGCCACAGGTCCTCCGCCAGCGAGGTCGCCACCTCGATCCGCTCGCCCAGCGACCGGCGCAGCAGGTCGGTCATCCCCTCCATCAGCGCGTTCACGTCCAGGGGCTCGGGATCCAGCCGCTGGCGCCGCGCGAAGGCCAGCAAACGGGCGGTGAGCGCGGCGGCGCGGTTGGCCCCTTCCGAGGCGTTGTCCAGATAGCGCGCCACCCGCGGGTCCTCGGCGCCGGTGAGCCGCCGGCGCGCCATGTCCAGGCTGCCCACCACGATCGCCAGGGTGTTGTTGAAATCGTGCGCGATGCCGCCGGTCAGTTGGCCGATCGCATCCATCTTCTGCATCTGGCGGACCTGCCCCTCGGCGGCCTCGCGCCGTCCCATCTGCTCGCGCAGGTCGGCATTCGCACGCGCCAGCTCGACAGTGCGCTGGGCGACGCGGTCCTCGAGGCTCGCGTTCACCTCGCGCAGCTCGCCCCGCGCGGCCTCGGCCAGCATTCCTGCCCGCGCCTGCGCCAGCACCGCGAACGACAGCGCCAGCGTCGCCGCCAGCCCCAGCCCCGCGGTCCAGTAGGGCAGCGAGCGATTGCTTGCCGCGGAAAACGCCGGCCGCGTGCGCGCCACCACGCTCCACGGCCGACCCGCCACCTGCACGACGCGGACAGCAGCCAGCGCGCCGGGCGTGGCGGTCGGAGGCGCGGTCTCGAACAGCAGGTTTCGCGCCTGCGCCGGCCCGTCGTAGACCGCCACGTCGATCAGCCGGTCCGGGTCGCTTGGGAAGACCGTCTGCAACAGGTCGCCCGCCCGCAGGGGGCTATAGACGAACCCCATGAGCCGCCGGCCACCGTTCCCGTCGGCGTGGGTCGCCGGCAGGAACATCAGTATGCCTGGCTGGGGGCGCGCGCCATGCTCCTGCACCAGCGTGACCCGGCCCGACATCGCGAGGTCTCCGGTGCGGGCCGCTCGCGTCATCGCTTCGCGCCGCGTACCCTCACTGTACATGTCGAAGCCGATCGCCGAGGCGTTCTCCCGGGTCAGCGGCGAGAGGTAGACAATCGCGGTGTGGGCGTCCCGCGCGCCCGCCGGCCAGACGCGGAACCCCGGCTCCCCCCGGCGCCGCTGGTCGGCCACCAGACGGTCCCTCGCCGCCGCATCGGGGAGCCAGACCGTGTAGCCGATGCCCAGAACGCCGGGATAGCGGCTGCCCAGGCCCAGTTGTTCGACGTAGGCCGAGAACTCCGGGCCGGTGACCTCGTCGCTGCCCGCGAAGAGCCCGGCCGTGCCGCGCAGCAGGGCGCTATGCCCCTCCATCCGCTGCTCCAGCGCGCTCACCGCTAGGTTGGCCTCGACCCGCAGGCGCGAGGCGTCGCGGGCCCGGTTGGCCTCGTTGAGCTGGAAGGCGGTCAGCAACGTGGCGGCCAGCCCGACGACCAGCACCAAGGCTGGCACGGTCAGGTGGGGTAACCAGCGAGAAAGGCTCAGCTTCGCCACAACCGGAGCGCAGCGTTATGCGAGCCCGCATGTCAAGATGTAAGCCGACAGTTCAGGCCACCGGCGCCCACAGGACCTGCTCAATTCGGGAGGCGCCCGTGGCCAGCATCACCAGCCGATCGAAGCCCAGCGCCCCGCCGCTGGCCGGCGGCATCAACGCCAGGGCCGCCAGGAAATCCTCGTCGATCGGATAGGTCTCGCCGTACAGCCGCTGCTTCTCGGCCATCTCGATCTCGAACCGCCGCCGCTGCTCGGCCGGGTCGGTCAGCTCGCCGAAGCAGTTCGCCAGCTCGACGCCGCAGGCATAGAGCTCGAACCGCTCCGCCACCCGCGGGTCCGACGGCTTGGGCCGCGCCAGCGCCGCCTCCGACACGGGGTACTCGCACAGGATCGTCGCCCGCCCGTGGCCCAGGTTCGGCTCGACCTTCTCCACGATGATCCGGCTGAACACGTCGGCCCAGGTGTCGTCGTCGGCCAGCCGGATTCCCGCCGCCCGGGCCTGGGCCGGCAAGTCCCCGAACAGATCCACGCCCGCGTGCCGTTCGAACGCCGCGGCCACGGTCAGCCGCTCGGGCTCGGCGAACGGGTCGGCCGTCGCGCCCCGCCAGGACAGCGCCTTCGCCCCCGCCGCCTCGGCCGCGATTCGCATCAGCGACGCGCAGTCGGCCATCAGCGTCTCGTAGGGCGCGCCGGTCCGATACCACTCCAGCATCGTGAACTCGGGATGGTGCAGCGCCCCCCGCTCGCGGTTCCGCCACACCTTGCCCAGGCTGAAGATTTCCGGCTCGCCCGAGGCCAGCAGCTTCTTGCAGGCGAACTCCGGCGAGGTGTGCAGGTACATCGGCCGCCCCTGCCCGTCGATGCTCAGCGCCTGGGTGGCGAAGGCGTGCAGATGCGCTTCGTTGCCCGGCGAGACCTGCAGGCCGGCGGTCTCCACCTCGACCAGCCCCTCGCCCTCCAGCCAGGCGCGCACGGCCCGCGTGATCCGCCCCCGCACGGCCAGGAACGGCGCGCGATCGGGCCGCCGTGAGGGGTGCCACCAGGGAGTTTCAGTCTGGGAGGACACGCGCTGCGACCGCCTGGGGGCTGGAGATTTCGGCGCACATCGCTATAGGGGCGCCACAAGAATTTCATCAGCGGAATCGCGCCAGCGGTCCGCCGCATCACCGAGGTTCCACGTGAAAGTTGCCGCCAGCTCGCTCCGCAAGGGCGCCGTCGTCGATCTCGAAGGCAAGCTCTATGTCGTCCTGACCGCCGAGAACATCCACCCCGGTAAGGGCACGCCGGTCACCCAGCTCAACATGCGCCGCATCTCGGACGGAGTGAAAATCTCGGAGCGCTGGCGGACGACCGAGACGGTCGAGCGCGCCATCGTCGACGACCGCGACTACACCTTCCTCTACCAGGACGGCGAAGGCTTCCACTTCATGAACCCCGAGAGCTACGAGCAGGTCGTGGCCTCGGAGGAGATCATCGGCGACAGCGCGCCCTATCTGACCGACGGCTGCACCGTGAAGCTGTCGACTCACGAAGGCGTGCCGATCGCCATCGAACTGCCGCGCACGGCGGTGTTCGAGGTCGTCGAGACCGAGCCGTCGGTGAAGGGCCAGACCGCCTCGTCGTCGTACAAGCCTGCGGTGCTGTCGAACGGCCTGCGCACCATGATCCCGCCCTACATCGGCCCCGGCACCAAGATTGTCGTCCTGACCGAGGACGGCAGCTACCAGGAACGCGCCAAGGACTGAGGCGGGAAGGTCTCTTCGGGGAGGGCCGGATCGCGGGGAAGACGCCGTGGCCGGATGGGGTCAACCCCCGGCTCTTCCCCGCCTTCGGCCCGCGCGCCGCGCGGCACGGGTGGCGGCGCTGCAGGTCGGTCGTCCAGGCAAGCGTGACTATTAGGCCGCGCCGCCTCCCATCGACATTCCGCGATTTGTCGCACCTGTCGAGCCGCGCCGACGGCTTTCTGGCGCCGGCATTAGAGGTTCTGAGCTGGCGGCGAGGCCGGCTTGGCCGTAACAGGCCCGCCGGATGAACCACGATTTCGCTGGCCGGCCTCATCGCCGGCGGGGTGGTCGCCGCGCCTGTCGCGGGCTGGACGACCAAGGTCCTGCCACTGCGGCTGCCCACCTGGATCGTCCGCGGGCTCGTGGTGGCGCTGGCGGTGTGGCAGGCCGTGGAACTTTTCTGAGCACCTGACGACGCGGCGAATTGCGGTACACAATCACGCTGAAGCTTCGAGAGCGTGCGTCCATGACCCTCCGCCGCGGCCTCGCCCGCCTGCTGTTCGCCACCGTCGCCGCCGTCGCCGTCCAGGCCCACGCGGCGCCCCGCCCGACGCTCGCCGAGCCCTCGCTGTCGCCCGACGGCGCCGAGATCGCCTTCGTCGCGGGCGGCGACATCTGGACCGTCCCCGCCGCCGGCGGC